>CAZQAA010000001.1:0-8685 GCA_964591255.1 uncultured Desulfobacterales bacterium
CCCCAATTCCAGCATGTCCCCCAGGCATATGATTGTTTTGCTCCTTGTTTTGGCCAGGCTTTTTATCGACGTCAGGGCCGCTTTCAATGATGATGGGTTGGAATTGTAGGTGTCGTCCACCAACATGATATTATTCGGTAAGTTGGACACCATAAAGCGTCCCTTTATCCCCTTGAAACGGTAAAGTCCCTCCGCTATATGTTCCGGTAGTTCATTAAGGCACAGGCCAGCGGCACATGCCGCCAGGGCATTAAAGATATTGTGCCGGCCGGGTACTCTCAATTTTACAGGCCAGCGGTTGTTTCTATATACGAGATCAAACGAAACCCCATCTCCATCTATCTCCCTGATTTCCTGGGCAGTCACATCGTTTCCACTGTCAAGACCGAATTTGATCAGATCTGTGCGGAATTTTGATGCGGTTTTTACGAGGAGGTCATTATCTCCGTTTATAATCGCATGGCTTTTGGGGGAGATCCCTTTCACTAATTCTGTCTTGGCGCTTGCTACCCCCTGAAGATCCCTGACCCCTTCAAGGTGGGCTGCCTCTACATTTGTTATTACTCCCACATCAGGTTTGGCTATCTCGGTCAACCGTGCGATTTCCCCCGGCCGGTTCATTCCCATTTCCACAACGGCCTTTTCGTAAGTATTATCCAGGCGAAGCAGTGTTAGAGGAAGACCTATTAAGTTGTTGAAATTGCCATAGTTTTTCAACACTCTTCCATTTACGGACAGTATCTCGGCAAGCATCTCTTTGGTAGTCGTCTTACCCACGCTGCCAGTTATTGCAATTACTTGGATATTATGCTGACTCCGCCACCATCCGGCCATGTCACCAAGGGCTCTCAGGGTGTCATGAACGGTGATTACAACAGGATCATTTATATTATTAATGTTGCTGCCGAGACGACTTATTACTGATTTTGTTTGGCATTCTTCTATCACGACCCCGGCAGCACCCTGTTCAAGGGCTGATGGGACAAAATCATGACCGTCGTATTGGTCTCCCTTCAGGGACCAAAAGAGTTGTCCAGGTTTTATTGTCCTTGAATCTGTTGAGATCCCGGCCAAGTACCTTTTGTCTGTTCCTGTAACCAAGGTCCCGTTTATTTTTGGAAGGATCTTTTTAACGGTTATCTTGCCCCAGGCAATCCCCATTCAAATCCTTTCTGCGGCCGCTTTCATAGCCACTATACGATCATCAAAATTCTTTTTATGCTTTCCTATGATCTGGTAGTCCTCATGACCCTTTCCGGCAATCAACAGGAGATCATTTTTATCAATGGTTTTTACCGCACGCTTTATGGCGCTTTTGCGATCAAGATCCACAATACATCTGGATCCGTTCAAGACATCCTGCACACCTTTTTTGATTTGGGATGCAATGGAATAGGGGTCCTCGGTCCGCGGGTTATCAGTGGTAATAAAGACAATATCGCTCAATGTCCCTGCTACTCGACCCATTTCATATCTCTTGCCGCTGTCCCGGTCTCCTCCACACCCAAAGAGAGTGATAATGCGGCCTGATACGAGTGGTCGTAGCGCCTTCAGGACCTTGTCAAGTGCATCAGGTGTGTGTGCATAATCCACAACAATAGTCAGGGATTGACTGTTTTTCACCATCTCCAGGCGACCGGGGATATGTTCCAGCCGGGATATCCCCGTTTTAATGGCCTCCATGTCGATTCCCATGGAGTACGCTGCCGCTGCGGCTGCCAAGATGTTATAGATGTTGAACTTTCCTATTAATGGTGAATGAATTTCGGTTTCACCTGATGGCATCACTAATTTGGCTATGATCCCTGTCCGTCCGGCTCGGATCATTTTTGCCTTTATATTGCAGGTATCTTTTAGACCGTATGTAACCACATTTTTGCAGACAAGCTTTGCCAGTTCTTTTCCCTTTGGGTCATCTGTATTGATAATTGCTGTTGCATCACCCTGACTCCTTTTTTTTAATCCCATAAAAAGACGGCTTTTTGCCTGGAAATAATTTTCCATGGATCCGTGGTAATCCAAGTGATCCCGTGTTAAATTTGTAAATATTGCCGTTTTGAATGGACAATCCCTTACTCTTCCTTGCTGTAGTGCGTGGGATGAGACCTCTATGACGACATCTGTCACACCTGCATTGGCCATTCTGCGAAGGATTTGCATAAGATCTAAAGACTCTGGAGTAGTTATGGGCGCGGCAATAGTATGTCCCGGAAAACGGTAATTAATGGTCCCTATAACGCCTGGTTTTGCCCCTGATGATTGAAGGATAGATTCTAGTATATAACTTGTAGTGGTTTTTCCGTTTGTACCTGTAATGCCTGTCAAATTTATTTTCTCAAAAGGATATCTGTAAAATTTTGCTGAAAGTTTGGACATAGCATTTCGAGAATTAGGTACAATAATGAAGGAGATGCTTGGATGTATGGGCATGATTTTCTCCATCACCACCGCCGATGCTCCCTTCCGAATGGCCTCTTCAACAAAATTATGACCGTCTAGGGTATTACCCTTTAATGCGATAAAGAGATATCCTGGCCTAATTTCCTTAGAGTTATAGGCCAAACCCTCTATCTCGATATCCGGATTTCCTGTGAAATCCGTGAATTCAATGCCTGTCAACAAATGTCCGAGTTTCATTTCACTTTCTTGGCTTTTATGCGCCCGTATTTTCCCTGCTATTCTGGGATAACGGTATATTACGTAGGAGGTTTAAAACTGATCTTTACAGTATTAATCCCTTTGACTGGAACACCTGGCCTGGGATACTGTTTGAAAGCCAGGCCTGTACCTTCCAGTATCACTTGAAGACCAAGGGCTTTTCCTTTTCTAAGCACCTCCCTTATTCCCATGCCCGTGAAATTGGGAATTGAGCCATTTTTTGATTTTGTTCCATATGTGCCATGCTGTGAGGGCCGTGGGGAATAGACGGAACAGCTACGGTATGCACTGATTTGGGGGGGCACACCCAGGTAATTTAGTGACCATAGAGCTATTTTTTTAAAGACAGGAGCTGCAATAATTCCTCCGTATGGAATTCCCCCGGGTTCATCGATCATTACCAGAATGACTAGCTTTGGATGATAAGTGGGTACAAAACCTACAAATGTAGCCACATATCGTTTTTTAGAGTATCTTCCTGTCCTGGGATCCACTTTTTGGGCGGTTCCCGTCTTCCCTGCCACATCAAAACCCTTTACAGCAGCCCTTTTGCCTGTTCCTTTCTTGCTTACTACCTGCATAAGGATGTTAGTGACTTCCCTGGCGGTTTTTTCGGAAATGACCTTTCTTGCCACCTCTGGATATGTTTTGTAGAGTATATGTCCTGCCCTGTCTTTTATTGCTCTTATAATATGTGGTTTCATAAGATTGCCACCGTTTGCAATAGCCGCCATACCCATTGCGATTTGCAGGGATGTGGCTGTCATCCCTTGTCCAAAAAACAGGGAGGCCTGATCTACCGGTCTTTTCTCCGAAGCCTCTCTTATGTATCCATTCCTTTCTCCCATGATATTTATGCCAGTCTTGATGCCGAATCCAAAGTTTCTCAAATACTCACAAAATTTTTTATATCCGAGTTTCTGTCCGATTTTGATTGCTCCGATATTGCTGGATAGTGCAATAATCTCAGACACGTTTAGCGTGCCATGTCGGTGTGAATCATGGATAGTATGGTCAGCGATCCTATAGCTGCCGTTTTCACAGTCTAAACGGGTAGTAGGTTTAATCACTCCTTCTTCAAGGGCTGCAGCCAGGAGAAAGGTCTTTACAGTAGAACCGGGTTCATAACAGTCTGTTACAGCCCTGTTTCTCCACTGTTCCGGTCTGTATTTCAAAAAGATATTCGGGTTGAACTCCGGTACAACGGCCATGGCAAGAATTTCGCCTGTTTTAGGATCTACTACTATACATTGGCCGGACTTGGCCCCTGCTCTTTCTACCTCGAATCTGAGATATTCCTGGGCCTTGTACTGGATATCCTTGTCAATAGTAAGCACAAGATCACAGGGCCTGTTTTCAGAAGAGGTTGGCTCGATAATAGAAAAAGAACGCAGCAAGGCATCACGCATTTGTCTGATAGTGTTTTGGGGGCCGGTTAGAATTTCGTCATACTTCTTTTCCAGGCCTTCAAGCCCCTGATTTTCTGAGCCTACAAATCCGATCAGATGTGCGGCAATTTCCTTGCCGGGATAGTATCGTCTCATTTCATCGGTTACGCCGACTCCCTCAAGTTTGAAATTCCTGATACGCTGTGCAAGATCTGCTGCGATTTTCCTCTTTACCCAGACAAAAGGCCGCCTGGATTTCAGGAGGCGCGAAATTTTTGGGTAACTTTCTCCGAGTATTTTGGACAATTGTCTTGCGGTCTTATCCTTGTCTTTAATCCTGTTTGGGTGTGCATATACTGAGCCCGCTTTGATACTCAAGGCAAGTTCATGTCCGTTACGGTCATATATGGTTCCACGTTTTGAGGGTATTTTTTTTATACCTATGTATCCAGAACGAGCAATTTTCTCCAGATGCTCTTTCTCCAGAATTTGCAGCTGATATGCCCTCGTCAGCACTGTCCCAAGTCCGATACTGAAAAAAATGGCAACCAAGTATATACGGAATCGAATCCACTTCTTTTCCCTTAATTTCATGGCAAAACAATAAGTTGTTCAGGTGAGGGCTGTTTCAGACCTAATTTTTGGGAGGCTATCTTTTCCAGATTCTGTGGAGATTTTAAGACAGCCAGCTCTAATCTCAGTTTTCTGTTCAATTCGATTAATTCCAGCTTTTTTGTTTGCAATTTGCTCAAGTCGTATCCAATTTGAGTTCTCTCAAAGGCTGACCAGACGTAACCCAAGCTGGTTCCAATGAATAGTAGCAACAAGAAAATAATCACGTAGATCTGCTTCCTGGTTAATATAGCTTTATTATGCCTTATACGATGGTTGTTGATCCTGATACCGGTGCCTGCATTTCGGGACATTACCATCTTGGAAACGCCTAAGACCCTTTCTTTACCTGTCATTGCCAAATCCTCTTTGCAGCTCTTAGCATTGCACTGCGTGCCCTTGGATTTTGTTTGATTTCATCCTTGCCAGGACGTAGACCCTTATGAAACATACGCTTCATAATGGGATGTTTTTCACAAACACAGCGGGGAAAATCCGGAGGGCATATACATGCCTTTTCCCAGTCAACCATAGCCTGTTTTATTAGCCTGTCTTCGAGTGAATGGTAGGATATCACGACCAATCTCCCCCCCCCGGACAAGAGAAAAGGGGCCTTTGCCAGAAAGTTTTTGATGTTTCTCAATTCCTTGTTGACCGCTATTCGTAGGGCCTGAAATGTACGGGTGGCGGGGTGTCTGCCCCGAGTACGATGAATGGGAGGAGAGACGGACTCAATCACACCCGCTAACTGAGATGATGTCTTAATAGGCCCTTTTAATCGTTCCCTTTCGATGGCCTTGACAATTGTTTTTGCCCTTTTTTCTTCTCCATAATCCCTTAACAGTTTGACAAGTTCTTTGGAAGACAGCCTGTTGATCAAGTATTCTGCTGTAATCTCATCATTGGGATCCATTCTCATGTCAAGGGGCTCATCTCTCATGAAGCTGAATCCCCTTTTAGATCTATCGAGTTGGTAAGATGACATCCCCAGGTCTAATAATATGCCATCTATCTCTTTAACTCCGAGGTTTAGGAGGACTGTGTCTAAGCTTGTATAATTTGCCTGTAATATACAAACGCTGTCTTCCATAAATGACAATCTTTTTTTTGATAGTATGACAGCGTCAGGATCAATGTCTAAACAGATCAGGCGCCCGGTCGGCAATAAAATCCTTCCAATCGCCTCTGAATGTCCCCCAGATCCCACTGTACCGTCTACATATATCCCCTCCCGATTGTGAATAAGATTGGCTATCACCTCTTGGACCATTACCGGTTGATGAGGATATTTCAGACCCGGAGCCATTAAATGCCTAAATTCCGAATTCAGACAGGGATTCACTAGCCTCTAAGAAATTTTCTTTAGCCCTCTGAAATTCTTCTTCCCATTTATCCTTATCCCAAATCTCAAATTTTTTGAGTTCCCCGACAAGAACCACCTCTTTGTTTAGTCCGGCGATCTCCCTTAGATCTGGTGGAATTGTTATCCTCCCCTGTTTGATAGGGCACTCCACGGCACCCGATATGAAATACCTGAGATAGTTTCTGGCAGCGGCATTGTTTTCAGGGAGACGAGCGGCCTTTTCTTCTTTTACTCTCCATACCTCTCTCGGATATGCCCATAGGCAGGCATCATTGGCGGCGCCAAAGTTGGTGATCACCAGACATTCTTCCCCTCTCTGTGCGAGCACCTCCCTGAACCTGGCGGGTATTGCCAGCCGACCCTTGTTATCAAGACTGTGTTTTGAGCGTCCTCTGAACATCTTTATCCGTTTTTATCCCACTTTATGACACAAAATGCCACTTTCTGTCACTTGTAGGTAAAAAATAATTGTCTGTCAAGAGAAAAATTTAGAGGAATCACTCTTTTGTGTATTTTTTTTAGGTAGTTCACCCTCTGGTGAACAGCAGAAATGTTTTATGGGAGGAAAATTGAAATAAGGAGGCCATAGTCCCTTCGCCAAAAGGGGGAGTCGGTTCTATCCGTCGCTGGATTGTTTTTTATGACGGTTCCCTTTGTCCAGCCAGTTTGTATCGGTAAAAAACTTGACGGTCACAATATCGCCCAATATAGATCCTATGGTTTCGATAGTTTTTCTGAATGGAGTATTTCGCACATATTGCCACCTGACGTCTTTGGTATGGTGTTCAGGATTTTTAATATTGTAAAGAATAGGGGGCTTGAGGTCTTTCATGTTGCTTAAATTAACTGCATGTACCCTTAACCAGGCCTCTCCGCCGGGCAGGATATCGGTCAAGTAATCTATTGCTACCTGACCGTTGTCAAATATAATTGTGGTAAGTTTTTCTCCAGATGAAATATTTCCGATTGTGGCATCAGGGACTACTTCTAAAAGATTCCAGCCTGCCAAGGCCACGTCTTCTCCAGCATGTATTACACTTTCAGAGGTTCCCTGAATCATATCTCCGAAAATGGCCTCATTGATTTTGGAGAAAAAATAGCCTGTCCTTTTTAAAAATCCTTTGGGTTCTTCTTCTCCATCCGGCCGCCAAAGACCAAAGCTCAAGGCGCTTCCCACATCTTTGAAAAAGTCTACAAAAGAAGCGGCCAGGCCTTTCTGTCTGGCTTTATGGATTTGATTGCTTTCGTCACGGTATCTTATTTCGGAGCCGAAAAGGATGTCCCTAAAGAAATTTTTTATATTGCCAAGGGCATCTGTAATATCCTTCATCAATCGATCACAAAAGGATGTTTGCCCTTTTGACATGGATTCCACCCTGTTTTGATCCAAGTAATAATAATCTCCTCCCGGATTGCTGAGAAGCTGGTCATCCTTATATTTTTCCCATCCGCTCCAGTCTGTATCAACCCCTTTCATGGGGCGGATCTCAACTGGAGTATTGATATGCTTGGCTGGATCTGCATGCTTTTGGTAGGCGGCATAGGCTTTGTTTGCAGACCTCAACTTGGGTCCGATTTTTGACTGGTGGATATCAGCAGTAAACGGTGTGAAAGATATATTATTCGGACTCGTATTGTTAACATTTATCGAAACAGATGAGAATTTGGCCCCAAGAAGTGATCGGAATGCTGACTTTTCTCCTTTGGTGGTTTGGGATAAATGGGAATGGTAATCGTGTGGGATTGATGTAGGGTTGATGTGTTGAGATTCCATCAGGCCGTCTTGTTCACTTTTTGAATACTAATTTTGATTAACAGGCTGTTGATATGCCAGGAGCTGTCTATTTTTCCTGCAATGTTAATGCCACAGGTGTTTATTCTTTTTACAGACCTAATTATCACCACATAACAGCATATTGTTATTTTGCCCTGCAAGGGCAACATAAATAGTTTTCCGTTATAACAGGAAAATTTTTCCTTTAGGCTAAAAAATTTTTGTGCTGTCTAATATAAAGGTGACAGGCCCGTCATTTATCAGGTACACATCCATCTTTTCCTGGAATTTTCCCGTGGCCACATGGATTCCTTTTGTTTTCATGAGTTGGATAAAGCCCTCGTACAGTTCAAATGCCTTTTCCGGCCTTGCAGCGTGGGCGAAAGACGGTCTTCTCCCTTTGCGGCAGTCACCCCAGAGTGTAAATTGCGATACTACTAATGCGGAGCCTTTCACATCGATCAATGAACGATTCATCAGACCCTTAGCATCTGGAAAGATGCGAAGGTTTTGGATCTTTTCGGCCAGATAGATATTGTCCTTTTCCGAATCATCCTTGCTGACTCCCAAAAAAATTAATACCCCTGGACCAATAGCGCCCACTATCTCTCCCCTTACTTCAACCCTTGCCTCCTTCACCCTTTGTATGATAGCCCTCATAATCTGTTTTTCCTCTTAGGATTGTGTGGTATTATTATTTCTTCCGCTTATACAGATCTTATTGTATATGCTAAGAGATTAAATTACGTTAGTCAAAGGCACTATAAAGTGTATTATGCTCAGGATCTGTTTGTGCACGGGCATCCGCCGAACAAGGGAATAGCAGGAGGTGTAAATGGGAGATACAGGTCATACTGTGGGACGGATCTCATCTGGACAGGCTGCGGAAG
>CAZQAA010000002.1:0-23832 GCA_964591255.1 uncultured Desulfobacterales bacterium
AGTCCGGCAATGATCATGATAAAGCCCATATCCATGATTTTCTGGGGATCTATTCCCTGATATCTCCCCAGTCTTGTAGCAACAAGAAGTCCGGCAAAAAAGCCGGTGGCCAGAAACAGGCCATAGGTATGGATAGTGACAGGGCCAAGAGAAAAAAGATCAGGATGCATGGCAACGTCCTCGGGTTAGCGATTTTAACTTATAGCGGAATCAGCTTTTTTTTGTCATGTGAAGGGCCATTGAAAACAAGGCTTATGCCTATCAGGACTGTTCCCATGGTAATAGCGGAATCAGCAATATTAAAGGCCGGCCAGTGGTAAGCCCCTATATGAAAATCCAAAAAATCCACAACTTCACGAAATCTGAACCGGTCAACCATATTTCCCAGGGCACCCCCCAATATGAGAGAAATTCCCCATGTAATCAGCCTGTCCTTGGTCTTTAGCCTGAAAAACCATATTAGCAAGAACAAGACAGCCGTCAGGCCTGCACCCACCAGCAGATAGAAGCTGAATGCCATGTCAGGCCTGTTCATGATCCCGAATGCCATTCCCCTGTTCCGTATATGAACCAGATTGAAAAAACCGTTCAGGACCGTTATGGATTCATCAGGCCGGATGCGGTGTATGACGGCCAGTTTGGAAACCTGATCCAGGATCAGGACTGCCAATACCCACCAGACTAAGTGGCTGATATTTCGTTTAGAACTTTCAGGCATCGCTTGCATATGAGAGGGTGTTTTTGGTCCTGGCCTACTGATGGATCGTGCACCCAGCACCGTTCACATTTTTTGTCTGGTGACACGGATATCTTCACCTTCAGGCCCGGGACCGCCTCACTTTCCACCCCTTCCAGAACAGTGTCCATGTCTGCAATGGTGACGGAAGAAACAATGAATATGGACCTGAGCTGATCCGTATATGGGTTTAATCTTTCCATGAGCGGAGCTGAAAGCCCCAGCATGACAGACGCATCCAGGGAATGCCCGATCTCCTTTTTCTTCCTGGCCAGCTCAAGGGCCTTTGTGACTTCTTTTCTGATCTCTGTTATCTCCTCCCATCGTGCCGCAAGATCCGGGTCTATGTAGTTTTCGTTTACAGGGATAAAGAGATCCGCGTGTACGCTTGGAGCACGTTTTTCACCTTTCATGAACTGCCACACCTCATCTGCTGTAAAAGAGAGGACAGGCGCCATCAATCTGACCAGGACCTCCAGGACTTCACTCATGGCGGTCTGGGCGGACCGTCTTTCAGGAGACTTTTGGGGTGACGTGTAAAGGCGATCCTTTATGATGTCAAGATAGAACGATGAGAGATCCAGGACGCAGAAATTATGCAGGTTGTGGTATACAAGGTGAAAATTGAAGCCCTCATATGCGTCCTGAACACGTTTGTTAATCCCCTGGAGCCGGTCAAGGACCCAGCGGTCGATCTCTTCCATCTTTTCATAGGGTATCCGATCTGTTTCAGGGGTAAAGTCATTCAGATTGCCCAGGATATAACGGCAGGTATTCCGAATGCGGCGATATGCCTCTGTGAGCCTCTGCAATATCTCCTTTGAGAGCCGGATATTGTCCCGGTAATCTTCTGCAGCTACCCACATCCTCACGATCTCGGCGCCGTAGTTCTTTATGAGTTTCTCCGGTGCAATAACATTTCCCGAGGACTTGTGCATTGCCTTGCCGGCTCCATCAACCACAAATCCGTGCGTCAGGACGCTCTTGTAAGGGGCATTCCCCCGCGTGCCCACGGAACAGAGAAGGGAGCTGTGGAACCAGCCCCTGTGCTGATCACTCCCTTCAAGATATATGTCCGCCGGACTTTGGAGTCCGTCTCTTTTTTCCATTACCGCTGCAAAACTGACGCCTGAATCAAACCATACATCCAGGATATCCATCTCTTTTGTAAAACGGTCTGCCCCGCAATCGGGACACCGTGTCCCCCTGGGCATCAGGTTCTCACAAGGTTCGGCAAACCATATATCGGCACCCCCCTTTTCAACCATACGGCTTACATGATCAATTATTTCCTGGGATATGATCCATTTTCCACACTCCGCGCAATAGAATACAGTGATAGGCACTCCCCAGGCCCTTTGCCTGGAAACACACCAGTCGGGCCGGTTTTCAATCATGCTGTAAATACGATCTTTGCCCCATGAGGGGATCCATTTAACCTTGGATATGGTATCCAGGGCCTTTTTCCTGAGGTCGTTTCTTTCCATGGAAATGAACCACTGTTCAGTGGAACGGAATATTACAGGATTTTTGCATCGCCAGCAGTGGGGATATTCGTGGGTTATCGCCTCCTCCCTGAGCAATGCCCCGGTCTGTTCCAGCTTTTCATTGATTATGCGGTTCGCCTCAAATACCTCGAGACCGGCAAAGAATTCCACCTCATCTGTGAAACAACCGTTATCATCCACAGGAGAATAGACATCAAGCCCGTATGCAAGGCCGGTCTCGTAGTCTTCCCGTCCATGACCAGGGGCGGTATGAACACAGCCGGTTCCTGCCTCAAGGGTCACATATGGAGCAAGGACAATTAGCGATGTCCGGTCGTATAAGGGATGCCTTGCCTTGAGGCCTTCAAGCTCGTCGGCCTTTATCTCGGCAATTATCTTGTATGAATCGATACCAAAGGTGGCCATACACGGATCCAGAAGTTCTCTGGCCAGGATCAGCACCTGGTTGTCCCCTATATCTGCAGCGACATATTCAAATGAGGGATGAAGGGCTATTGCAAGGTTGGCCGGTATGGTCCAGGGTGTTGTGGTCCAGATCACTATTGAGACCTGTTTCTCCCCGAGTGAAGGATATAAGCTGTCCAGGTCGGAGATTATCGGGAACTTGACAAAGATGGACGGGGATGTGTGCCCTTTGTATTCCACTTCGGCTTCGGCAAGGGCCGTCTTGCATGAGGCACACCAGTATATCGGTTTTTTGCTTTTTACCAGATTTCCGTTCAAGGCGAATTTCCCAAACTCTCTGACAATGGTGGCCTGGTACGAATAATCCATTGTCAGATAGGGATTGTTCCAGTCACCTAATACGCCGAGGCGTTTAAACTCGCTTCGCTGTATATTGATAAACTTTTCAGCATAGCGCCGGCAAAACTGCCTTATTTCCACCTGGGACATCCCAGCCTTCCTGGGCCCGAGTTCCTTGTCCACATTGTGTTCGATAGGGAGCCCGTGACAGTCCCACCCCGGAATATAAGGCACATCGAATCCGGCCATCTGTTTTGATTTTATAATGATATCCTTGAGGATTTTGTTAAATGCGGTCCCCATATGTATATGTCCATTGGCATAAGGTGGACCGTCATGGAACATATACGTTTTGCGGCCCTTGGAAGATCGGCGAACAAGTTGATACAGGTTCATCTTCTCCCATTTTTCGAGAAGTTCCGGCTCTTTTTTCACCAGATTGGCCTTCATTGGAAACGCGGTCTTGGGAAGGTTTAGCGTCTGTTTGTAATCCATGGGAAATGTGCCTCCAAAAACAGATAATAACTCAAACTCACCGGGGATTAATATAAAAAAACACTTTATATTTTATTGATAACTATCGATATTATCAGGATTTTATTGCTGATCCATTTTTTGACCTGTTATGTATGCATCCAATACCGAGTAGAGCCACAGGCATACAAAGACAAACATCAGTATCCATAGAAAGGAATAATCCTGGGCCTTGAGCCCTGCCATGACGTTTTCAGGATCCAGTCGGTTTATAGGCAGGTTTTGCAATACTGCATTAATCATCTGGTACAATCTGACCACGCCCAGGGCAAGAAGGACAAGAACACCCAGGAGAATAAAGACACCTTTTTTTATTTCCCGGTTAAGGATCTGCCCAAGACCCGGGATCACAAGGGCGGAACATAATGATGAAAGGAAAGCCTTTTTCATAATATTGCACCCCACCTCCTTTTTCCTGCAGACATTGCCCACCACTTCACAGATGTCTCTTGAATCGGCACAACTCTTTGCCTTGAAAACAGCGAACTTGTTATAACAAGCTATTGCGGGCATTGTCAAATAGCTGTATGGCAGATGGGATGGAATTATCATGGCTGTTTTATTTATTATGGGGGTAAGGGCTTATTAGAGTTGAAATTTCAACTCCCTTGCTATAGTTTTACACAAAAAGCTTGGGAGGAATATGAATGCATTTAGAGGATACAGCTATTTCACGATTCATTATTGAATCATATAAGGCGAAACTGCTTGACAATCTTGCAGTGGACGTAGCGCTGGTGGGTGCCGGGCCTGCCAACATGGTTGCAGGATACTACCTGGCCAAGGCAGGATTCAAGGCCGCCATATTCGAGGCCAAACTTGCACCAGGTGGAGGCATGTGGGGTGGAGGCATGATGTTTAACGAGATCGTGCTCCAGGAAGATGCCATCCCAATTGTTGATGACCTTGGAATCGGCTATCAAGAAAAGGGAGAAGGCTATTATACCATGGATAGCGTAGAGGCCACTTCAACCATTATCTCAAGGTGTGTCAGGGCCGGGACGGTTATATTCAACCTTGTAAAGGTCACCGATGTCCTGTTCAGGGAAGAAAAGGGAAGGCCCAGAATATCAGGCCTGGTGATAAGCTGGTCCCCTGTGGAAAAGCTTGAGCTCCACGTGGATCCCCTGGGCATAACGGCCGGCTTTGTAGTGGACGGCACGGGGCATCCCGCGGACATATGCCGGATCGTTGCAAGAAAGATGGGGGTCAGACTGAATACAAAAAGTGGCGACGTAGTGGGAGAGATGCCGCTGTGGGCCCAAAAGGGAGAGGAGTTTACTGTGGCCAATACCGGAGAGGTGTATCCAGGGCTTTATGTGACAGGCATGGCTGCAAACAATGCCTTTGGCGGCCCTCGCATGGGTCCCATATTCGGTGGTATGCTCCAGTCGGGAAAAAAAGCGGCCGAAGTCCTGGCTGCCAGGCTGAGAGAAGCCTGAAGGGATCATATTGGAACGTGCAAACAGGAAAAGCGATCTTTGTGCTGCCTCACTGCATGCTGCCAAGCTATACTGTTTCACTCCTGGTATATTCCTGAACGATATGGACCCTGTGGAGGTGGTTGCCGCCCAGATCCGGGGAGGGGCAGACATTATCCAGCTCAGGGAAAAGGAGAAGAGCAGGAAGGCCCGGCTTGAACTGGGTATGAGAATCAGGGAGTTGACGCGGGATGAGGGAGTCCTTTTTATTGTAAATGACGATATTGACCTTGCCATGATCCTGGATGCTGACGGGGTCCATCTGGGCCAGGACGACATCCCTATCCGGTATGCAAGGCCCCTTATGCAGGACAGGCTCATCGGCATTTCAACCCATAACCTCAAGCAGGCTGAAGAAGCTATTGTATCCGGGGCAGATTATATAGGCGTTGGTCCCGTGTTTGAGACAGCAACAAAGCCGGACAGGGATCAGACAGTAGGGATAGAATTCCTCCGCAAGATAAAGGAGATCTGCCCTATTCCTTATGTTGCCATAGGGGGGATAGGTTTGGATAATATCACAGAGGTGGTAGCAGCAGGTTGCAGGAAAGTCGCAGTTATTTCGGATATTATGTTATCACACGATATTGAAAAAAGATGCAGGATGCTGAAAAAAATCCTGGAACAGGATGTCTCAGGCAAAAATCTTAAGGAGCTTTAATATTGACATTTTCCAAGACCAAAACCATTGACGGGGAACTGATAGGCCAGGTCAAAGCGCTTATCAGGGATGTTGAGGTGGGTACTCTGAAAGATCTTATAGCAGAGATGAGGCCCGCCGATGTGGCAGACCTGATAGAACACCTGGAGGCTGACGAACGCCTTTTTATAATCCGGCTCCTGGAGCCTGAGGGGGCAGGAGACATATTAGTGGAGGTGGAGGCCCCGATCCAGGGGCGTATCCTGGAAGAGATGGACAATCAGTCCATCTCGGAGATTGTCCAGGAATTGGACTCGGATGATGCCGCGGACCTGGTAGGTGATCTCCCGGATGAAAGGGCAAGAGATATCATAGACAGGGTTGAGGAAGATGTATCACAGGATCTGAAAAAGCTTCTCCCTTATCCGGAAGACACGGCCGGCGGTATTA
The DNA here is from genome assembly GCA_964591255.1 of uncultured Desulfobacterales bacterium. GTDB lineage: Bacteria > Desulfobacterota > DSM-4660 > Desulfatiglandales > Desulfatiglandaceae > CAZQAA01. The sequence goes on from CAZQAA010000002.1 coordinate 6,094, forward strand.
TGGCCCTCGAATTCGTTGCGGTAGAGGCCGACGCCACACTCAAGGACGCCATTGAGACGATCAGGGCGAAAGGCGATGAGGTGGAAAACCTTTACTACGTCTGGGTGGTGGACGACGCCGAAAGGCTTGTTGGGGTAATTTCCCTGAAAGACCTTATTGTGGAGCCCCCGGAAAGAAGGGTCAGGGACATAATGAACAGGGAAGTTATTTCCGTGGATGTGCATACTGACCAGGAAGAGGTAGCCCGGCTCGTCAAGAAGTATGATCTTGTAAATATCCCTGTAGTGGATGAGAATCAACGGCTGGTGGGGCGTATCACCCATGACGACATTATTGATGTAATAGAGGAAGAGGTGGACGAAGATATCTCTTTGATGGCCGGTGTCATTGACCAGGAAATCACGGAGGTATCCCCTACAAAAATTTCCAGGGCCAGGCTGCCCTGGCTGATCGCGGGCCTATGCGGCGAACTTTTTGCCGCTGTGGTCATAAGCCGGTTTGAGAATTCATTACAAAAGATCATTGCCCTGTCATTTTTTTTCCCAGTGATTATGGCCATGGGAGGGAGTACAGGCACCCAGGCGGCAACCGTCATTGTCAGGGGTTTTGCCACGGGAGATATCAGCCTGCTGAATGCGGGAAAGCGACTCTGGACGGAAATGAGGGTAGCCCTTATGAATGGTATGATATGCGGGGTCATTCTCGGGCTGGTTGTGGGTACATGTCTTTCCGATTATCTCCTGGGGGGCGTTGTGGCGATAGCGATGATACTGATAATTATTAACGCCGGCTTTATCGGTTCTGCTGCCCCTTTTGTCCTGAAAAAATTGAACATCGACCCGGCCCTTGCCACAGGACCATTTGTTACAACCTCGAACGACATCATTGGTCTTTTTATTTATTTAGGCTTTGTCACCCTCTTTCTGCGTTTTACCTCCTGATAGCCTGCCCGCATCTTTACTAATTGACAATCCAGCTTTCGATCATATAAAAATATCTTAAGCCAAACAAATAACAGATAATATCAAATGGAGGAGACTATATGGCTCATAAGACCAAAATGGATCCTGAAATGCTCTCGATGATTATTGATACACTGACTAAACTCGAAAAAGAGAGGATCACTCTGGACGCCAAGCTGAAAATGGATGAAAGCGGTGAGTTTCCCGCCGAGCTTATTCGATTTATGTTGGGTCCGGACATTGCCCTGCACTTGATCTTTATACCCGAAGAGTATGGAGGTCTCGGTGCGGGGGCGTCAGATATCGCTGTGATATCTGAAAAAATGGCCGAGATAGACCTTGGCGTTGCCACCTCTTTTCTGGCCATATGCCTGGGTATGGATCCCATATGTGTGGGAGCTACTCCTGAACAAAAACGGAAATATATTGGAAAAATCGCAGAAAAGGGAATGATAGTCGCCTATGGTGTGACCGAGCCGGAGGCAGGTTCCAATGTCCAGTCCCTGAAAACGAGGGCAGAGCGTGTCTTGGACGACAATGGAGAAATCAAGGGATATAAGCTTAATGGACAGAAACAATTTATTACAAACGCCGGCGTGGCTGATATATATACAATACTCGCCGATACCCCGGAAGGTCCTTCCTTTTTTATTGTGGAAGCCGGAGCCGAGGGCCTTACACCCGGAAAGCATGAAGACAAGCATGGAATACGGGCCTCGGACACATGTGCTATTAGCCTCGAAGACCTTTATGTGCCTCGGGAAGACCTGGTAGGCCTTGTGGAGGGCCAGGGTTTGAAACAGGCCAATCAGGTGTTCGGCTATACGAGACTCATGGTTGCAGCTTTTGGCCTGGGCGGTGGGATGGCCTCTTTGAAAAGGACAATCAGCTATTCAAAGGAAAGGGTTCAGTTTGGAACTACTCTCGCGGAGAAACAGGGGTATACCCACCTGTTTTTGGTCCCACATGCGGTACAACTGGAGGCAGCACGCGCATATATCGAAAAAACGGCACACAGGCTTGATACCGGTGAAGAAGATCTCCAGGTGGAAGGCTCTATTGCAAAGTATTTTGCCACAGAGGCGGGCGACGCCATGGCCAACGACGCTATACAGGCCCTGGGCGGATATGGATACATGAGGGAATACGAGGTGGAGAAAATCAAGCGGGATGTCAAGATCCTCACCATCTATGAAGGCACAAGCGAGATACAGCGCAATATCGTCTCCATGTTTCGCATGAGAGATACTGTACGGTCCAAAGGTGCCTATTATGGCGACATGGCGGATAAACTTGGCATGTTGCCGGAAGAAACAGGCGGTCCTTTGCTTGCCAGGGCGGTCCAAACCACAAATCGCGTGATACTGGGGGCCCGGAAAAAGAAACTCACCAGGTCCCAACATATAATGTTTCTCCTTGCTGATATGATGACCTGGTGCGAGGTCGGGGATTCCCTTTGTCACAAGGCCGCAACATACGACGGAGGGCAGAAGAGGACTCCTGCTTTCATTAACGCGGCGGCAAGACTCTTTGCAAGGGAAGTTGCGGAAAAGGTCTATGTTAACGGGTGCAGGATAATACACGGGTGTGATCAGGTCGTTGATGAAGCAGGTGAAAGCCTGGATGCACTTGATTTGGGGCCGGCCATGAAAGGTAATCTGAAAGACATGGATCTGGTTGCAGCTGAATTAGTGGCTTGATCTTGATCATACCAGAGCATGCAAAAAAATAGTCATTACCGGAGGCCGTCAAGGCCGAAATATACAAGAAAAAGGTATAAGAGAAAGAGGGATCAGTACGTTAAGCCTCGCATAGACGCAGATCTGGAACACGTATTCAGCAGAATAGGAATCCCTGATACCGCACCTTTCAAGCCAGATCCGTTCCAGGTCGAGGCCCTGGATCTGATCCAGACTTCTGATGTCCTTGTCAGTGCTCCCACCGGCGCTGGAAAGACATGGATCGCCTCTCAGGCCATCCATTCATACCTCAGGCAGGGCCTGAAGGTCTGGTATGCCTCGCCTCTTAAGGCCCTTTCCAATTCCATTTATCGGGAATTCATAGATGAGTTTGGCTCTTCAGACTGCGGGATCCTTACAGGAGATCGTAAGGAAAACCCCGATGCGCCGGTTATTGTGGGAACCACGGAGATCCTGCGCAACCAGTTATACGATGTAATGCACGAGGGTACCAGCATCCAGGCAGACCTGGTGATTCTTGACGAGGCCCATTATCTCAGTGATCCTGACAGGGGTGTTGTGTGGGAAGAGGTCCTTATATATCTTCCTCCACGAGTACGGTTGCTCCTTTTGTCTGCAACCATATCCAATGCTGAAAGCATATGCGCATGGTTAATGAAGATTCGCGGCGTTCCCATCAGGATCGTGCATGCCAAGGAAAGGCCTGTTCCCCTGAAAACACTTTTTCTTTTTCCTGATGGACTTATCGCACCATTGGGATCCAAAAGAGGACTTAGTCCAAAGGTAAAAAAATTCCTCTCAACCAGGGCGGCTGCCCGTAGAAGGAGCTATCAAAAGATAGATTTCGGATCCATCCTTGCTAACCTGAGAGAGCTCGACCTGTTACCCGCCATCTTTTTCCTGAAATCGAGAAAGGACTGCAACAGGGCAATATTTTCGTGTCCGCCTGTGGATGTGGATCATCAGAAAGAGACAATATTGCGGGAGGCGGTGAAACAGTTTTTAAAGGATTATCCTCACTTGAGGGGGCACCGGCAGATCACACCCCTTCTTAAATCAAAGGTGGCATCCCATCATGGCGGGCAGCTTCCGTACTGGAAGGTCCTTGTAGAGCATATGATGAACCAGGGTTATTTAGAAGCCATTTTTTCCACATCAACGGTGGCGGCAGGTGTGAATTTCCCGGCCAGGACAGTAGTCCTTGTGCAGAGTGACCGATATAACGGCCATGAATTCGCAGACCTGACGGCCACCGAGTTACATCAAATGATCGGCCGGGCCGGCAGGCGGGGAAAGGACAATATCGGCTTTGTGGCCGTGATCCCGGGAATTCATCAGGATCCCAAGCTCATTCATGAATTGGAGGATTCTCCTCCAGATCCCATCATAAGCCAGATCCACATCAATTTTTCCATGACTCTCAATCTTCTCCTTTCCCATACGCCCGTAGAGATCAAGGATCTCCTTGATCGGTCATTTGCCGCATTCCAGGACAGACGTACAGGCAAGAGAAAAAAGGGTAACAGATTATGGCTCAGCTTCAAACGGCACCTGCAATTTCTTAAACAGACCGGTTTTGTGAATGATGAAGACACCTTGACATCTGACGGTGTGTGGGCCTCCAAGCTAAGGGTTGACCAGCCCTTGTTGATTGCGGAGGCTATCAGGAAGGGCTCTATGGATAATCTTTCTCCCGAGCAGCTCGCAGCGGCACTCGCTCCATTTGTATGGGACAGGGCCCAGGAGATTGAAATCATATCGGATGAGACATTAGATATGGATGATATTAATCAGGTCTTCAACAGGGTCGTTAAAGGGATCAAGCAAATCAGGGCATTAAAAATCAAAAAGGGATTTGAAAGTCCCCCTATCCTTTTTCCCATAGCAGTGGCACTCTACATGTGGGCCAACGGTATTCCGTGGGATCGTCTTATAAGGCTTGTGCTGGTAGATGAGGGAGACATGACATCTCTCATTATGAGGACCGCAGATCATTTAAGGCAGGTGGCCAGTCTGAAAGAGACTCATCCAGAACTCGCAGGCATGGCAGAAAACGCCATCGAGCTTATATTGCGGGAACCGGTTTATATAGATTAAGGCAAAAAAACACTACCACCTCCTCCACCTGTCTCCTCTCCTTAAATATCGATATAAAAATCTGTCTTCTAATCCCATATATTCTCCGGGAAATGTTTTAATTCGTTTGCAGGAAACATCATCAGATACGAACAGGGTGGTTATCCTGAGGAAGAATGCCCTGTCGCCGAACTGCGGTCCGCCGATGATGTTTGTCTCACCGTCAGCGGATTCAATAACAGTCTCCAGGACCTTACGGTAGGGACCAAAGACGCTTATCCCGAGGCGGCATATCCCGGGATCAAGACCTTTCAGCATGACTTTTATCCGACCTCTTGGACCTACAAAGAGGTCTTTCTGCCCTCCTGTCAGGTATATTTTTTCATCACTAATTAGATGGAATCCGGAAAAATCGAAATTGTTCCGCAAGGTTTCGGCAATTGGGGCCAGCCGGGGATCTGTATAACCAGATTGCCGCTCAGCCCTTATTACCTCAATGTGCACTTCCACACCAGCAGGGGCACTGATTTCTTTGTGACAGGTCTCTTTGTGACAGGCGGCAACGTCTGTGCCTGAGGATAAACTGTCCTGGGCATCGGTCTTCAGATTTTCGCTTGCGTCCTGTTCAAATTTCATGATCAGACGTGCAAATTCATATTTTTGCAACACAAGATTGCTCCTTATCACAGGTACAAGCCCATTCAGTACCGGCTGGAGTTTTCCGGCCTTTTTGAGTTCCATCAGAGCGGCTTTCATCTTATGATCAGGGAAGCGCAGGTCATGTATGATCCCCCGGCGACACATGATGCTCATAATATTGCATGAAATCTCTCCCTCCCCGCTCCTGGCCGCGTATCCGAGGGCTACTCCAAGATCGTCCAGATAGACCTGTGGGGGGGTGAAAAACTCAAGGGATTTAAGAAAGGACATTGCCACATTAAACCTGGCATTTATCAAGAGGCCCATGGTATAAAAATGGAGTGCGTACCCGGAAAGTTCAGAGCCGGGGACCTTGCTTAATGCTTCCCTGTAAATACGCTCTGCCGCATCTTCCTGCCATCCCCGTCCAGGTGCAGAGGAAAGTATATAATATATTTCACACAGTGCGTTCTTCGCCCATAGACCTTCTTGTGGATGACAAACAAGCCTCCTGATTTCTTCATGTCGCTCCCATAGAGAATCGAACAAATCATGCAATTCTTCTTCATTGGATATGCTGGCTAATTCCCGGAGTATGATTGCCTCGATCCGTTGACCGGGCGGCATATCACCAGGATCAAGCTGTGCAAGACAGGACCTGGTTTTTTCATCCTGGATATTAAAGTGAAAACTCTCAGGGACGGTCCGAAAGAGGGAATCATCTCCATCGGTATCCCTGTTGAGACCTGCACCTGCACAGGCGGAGGCCAGGAAGGCCATTACAATAATACCTAACTTTTTCCTTATAGTCTTCATCTCTCAATCCCTTTTCTATTGTCCCAAGCTAAAGCCTGTCACCTCTTTCACCTTTCTGCAGACCATCTCTTTCTCTTCTTCTTTTTTGCATGTAACTGTGACATGATACTGATACCGTGAATGGCCTGGAAAGACCATCTCCTTGCGAAAGATATCAAATTGAAATTCCGGCAGCCTTTTGGACAGGAAAGAGAGAAAGCCCTGTGCATCCAGGAAATTGTCAAACCTGGCAAGAACAAAATAGCGCTCTTTTCCGTGCGGCATTGCTTTCCCCCCTCCCCCCTCCTTAAGGATTTTTTGAAGGTGGCTGTATATATAGCGCACATATTCATCACAATCTTCCCTAAGCGTGATACCGTCCGTTCCGAGGCCATTGCATCCACAGTAGTAGGCAGCAACAGCAAGGTATGGATCCCTTAGTTGCGCATACAGGTCTGCCAGGTAATGCACACCCAGGTCGATATTTACAGCAGGATCATACAGGGCATCCGGATCGACGCCGTAATCTTTTGCAGTAACCGGCATTATCTGCATAAGGCCAATGGCCCCCTTTGCACTCTCTGCCGTGGGATCAAAGAACGACTCGCCCCTGACAACTGCCAGCACAAGGGATAAAGGCATATCATACCTGTTTGCCGCCGATTCCAGCAGATTCTGATAGGGGAATCCTGCCAGCGTTACCTGGGGAGGTTCGGTAAAGAGCTTTTTCAGCTCAGTCTGGATGTGTGTGTCCGGTGTTGTGGACGCAAGGACGTTCATGCTGCAGTGCAAACAGATAATCAGCAAGACTCCCAATCGGGCAAGGAAACTCCTGGTGTCATGTCTCATTTTATGAGTACTCCTTTAAAAGAACAGGTATTTCAAACGATCAGAACATCATAAACATACAGCTCCCATCAGTCACGAAGGGAGGCGCAGACAACCTCGCCGGTCCTGGTTATGGAGATGACGCCATTTTGTTTTGCCTGTTTTAGCCGGACCAGCATTCTCTCTATGCTGTTCTCGATTTTTTTATCCGTAAAGGCCACAAAGACCTCTTTTGTGGGAAAAGAATGTATAGAGGGATATGTTGCAGCGATAAGATCCATAAAGTATGCATGATCCTTGCCGCTTCTTATTTCCCAAAGCTTTTGGGGAAGATCTCTCGTATTTCTGAAATTCACCTTGTCCCCTTTTTTCATGATGCCTTCAAAAAGGAGATCAAACCCGTTTGTCCTGGCACGGCAGAATATCCGGACCCTGCCGGCGGCCAGGAGTGATATCAGATCATCCAGGCTGCGGAACTGAAACTGAACCGGGTGATCAACCTTTTTCTCCTCCAGGATTGCTGGAGGCCCGGGTGACTCGGGAACTGTTTTTTCCCTCCTTGTTTGGCGGACAGGGGGAGAATTGTTTGCAGATGTCTGAAACGGGATGCTCTTAATAATGGCAAAGATGATCCAGAAAACAATTCCTATAACCGCCACAAATCGCATTATGTCTGTTTCCAGGATCTGATTGTCCTGGAGATCATCACTTGTGAGATACCTTGCCCTTTGCATACCGGCTATCATCCTTTCAGGATGGTCCTGTCCCATTCTTTTCCAAGGAATATGATTTTAACTAAACGCAGGGCATAACCGCAGACTCCCCCAAAGACCGTGGTGCTCAGGGCCAGAAGCAGGCCTCCGTTGACCAGACGTTCCAAAAGGCCCCATGCGCTCATTCCTGCGCCCGCTTCTTGTCCTTTTTCAACGGTTTCCAGCGCATGTACGAGTGCCGTCTCCATACCGATTGCCGTCCAGATCACGCCTACCCCGAAAAAAGTGGATATGGTGGTATTGAGCAGCCGGTCATAATAGCTGATCATGGAAACATCGGGATCCTGACAGACGAGGCATGCACGGATTTTTGTGATAAGAAAGAAATATAGGAGAAAAAGAGAGCCGAATGGAACGATTGACAAGCGGAGGTGGCGAAAGATGAAGGCGGCTGGGTTTGCAAGCCAAGCAGCAGAGACGGAAATGCTGATTAAACCTGTAAAAACACCCAAGCTCAGGAATAGCGCACACCAGCAAAGTGAAAGAATAACTATCCGAAAAACTGATCTCACAGGGACTCTCCTTGCAAAATTTCCCTCAGGTGTGCCTCTGCTTTATGCACCTCGGATGGCAGAAGAGTTAAACCTTTTGCCGCAAAGCCCGCCTTCTTCAGTTCCTTTTCCTGTGCAAAGGCAGTCTCTATCCCGCCCATATCATCAGCACGCAGGGGCTGCTGCAATGTGACAAAATTCTTCCAGAAGCTCATACGGACAAGCTTGTCTATCCCGTCCTGATCAAGTCTGAATTTGACTTTCAGAAACAAAACAAACTCATCCTCTACATCTGCACTGTCGCTGTTTTTCCATGATCTCAGAAATTCAAGGGCTTTTAAGTAGATCGTCCTTTTCTCCTTAACAGTTGCATTGTGATTTTTTGATGGGTTTTCCTTGATTGGAGCGTCTGATTGTGACGGCGTCTTATGTGTATGTGATGGTACACTCCTGTTGACTGCCTTTGGCAGAGAGCCCACTTTCCTGGCAAACTGCAAAAGCAGATTTTCACTCCTTTTTGTGACGGCCTTGATCCTGGTGGCAGCCTTGTTGTCTCCAAATTCCAGTACCCCGCCTGCGACAAGCAAGAGACACAGGGCTATGGCCATGGCCAAAGACACAATCAATGATAAAACCGCCCTCATGTCATCTTCCCTTTATTTTTTTTCTACATCATGACAGGCCGCCCACATGGTATTGTAGACATACATGGCATTCAAAAACTGACCGTCGGCACTGCCTTGTTGGCAGACCTCAAAACCGATTTTCTTGAGCTGGTATTCTTTCTCAATCGCTTCTTTGATCTCCGGAAGCATGTGACAGTAATGAATCATGGATGCTGTCTTTGGCAGGCTTACAAACTGTCTGGAAAAATAGTAATTCCAGAGGGTACTCGCCAGGTCGGGCGGAACCTTCCCGCTCTTTTTAAGGGGCATTACAAGGTGTTCCCAGATAATATCGGCATTGGAAGGTGATTTACTATTCCTGCATTGTTCCACGACTTTCGCAAAAACCTGCTCAAAGAATTCCTGATCATAGGGATTGTTGTTTATCACCTCCAGTGCCTGCTGACAGGCGACATCTGTGTTAAATGACTCGATCTGGGAAATCGATGTCAAGGCCTGATTACCGGTATCAGCCCTTGGATTCCTGTTTATGGCGCATCCTGCCATCAAGAGGCCAGAGAGCAAGATCCATATGGAAAGGATCATCACATAGACACCATAACGATTTTTCATCCTGTTTACCTCCTTCTTAACACTATGTGCGTGGTTCGAAACCGCCGATTGCCCGTCCTTCTTCTGGTGTCGATTCTTCACGGGTCGTGCCGGTTCGATAATAATCCAGCACTCTCTTGTTGGGCACGGCTTTCAGTTGTGTGCCCGTATATTGTATCCCCAGGATCTCGGGCATGGCACTGACGGCCTTGGTGGTGTTAAATATAATTTCACCATAGTCGCGCTGGGATTCCAGCACTAACTTTGCCTTACTGAATTGATCGGCCAGGAAACGGGCACTCCGGGCCTTTTTCATCATGGATATCTGTGCATTTCCTGCCCGTACTGCATCAGGAATCTGTTTTCCGAAATCCGGCACCAGCGTTTCAAGTACCGCAAACATCTTTTCAGTGGGATCGGGAAAATTGTCTATTTCCAGATCAAAGGGACTTCCAGAATCAGAATGACCGGGAGCTTTTCTTGGATGATCTTCCCCTGAGACACCTCCCATGGTGGCGCAATACAAATCATAGGGACTCTGATCATACGCACATGCCTGAACTATCTTTCCTGCCGACCTGGCCCCCTGTTCGTACCGCGCAGCCACATCAGGCAGGTATTCTGCCAATTGTCCATATAGGGCTATACCCGTTTCCCTCATCTGATCGGCCATGGCCTTGCATGCATCACTGGCCCGTTTTGGATCGAAATTCTCACCCCCGCCACACGAATTACTCCAGGTCTGATACTGGGTGTCGAACCTTTTCATAAGTTCGGCAATCGCCCGGGCCTTGCTTGAAGATGCCAATTGTCCCAATTCAGACCTTGTGTTGGTGATTACCCTCTGGATAGCCACACCCTCTGCAGCCATACAAGAGACCGAGGCCCCAAAGATCAGGGTCAAGGTCACCATCAGTGTTCCCTTTTTCATGATCATCCCCCTTTCCAAGGTCGGACCGTTGGAATTACGGTCATAACCGTTTTTACGGGATTAAGACGAATGATTGCGGGAAAAAGTCTACATGGAATGATTTGAAGGATTGGAGAGGATCTTGCTTAACCAAGCAAGGCATCAGAAAAGATTATGGTGGACAAACTCCTTGATTCCCTTTCGTTTTGGGGCGGAGGGTGTTTTTTCAGGATACCCAACGGGAATAAGTACTGACAGCTCAAAGCCTTCCGGTACGGACAAGGTTCTCATGGCCTTGTCATGGTCAAAAAGGCCTACAATTACAGTGCCAAGTCCCATTGAATGGGCTGCAATACAGAGGGATTGAGTTGCAATCCCCAAATCAAACATGAACCAGTCCCCGAATTTAGTGGCAGCCGCACCTTTATAATAACCTGAACTCATAAGCTTTCCGCACAAGGCCAGAATGATGGGGGCATCTTCAATGGCACTAAAGGCGGGATTCCCTTTCGGAAGGGTCTCCTGAAGACTTTTTTTTGTTTCCGGATCTTTCACCACAATGACTTCCCAGCACTGGGTATTGGCCCAGGACGGGGACCACCTGACCGCCTCAAGCAGATCATTCAGGAGATCTTCCGGCAGGTCCTGTTTTTTGTATTTGCGTACGCTCCTCCTTCTCCTGATACTATCCATTATATCACTCATGATTTCCTCCAGGCAAAAAAACGGAATCGTATCTTCCGACGATTCAGTCCCAAGAAGTCTTGTGTTATTAGAGTTATTATATATGATAACTATATTATAACATAATCCATTGATCAGAATCAAACAAGGAGCTAAAAGATTTTGGTCCAATTTTTTACCTGCGGCAAAATGAAAGCAAAAGCGATCATTCACCTGGATATGGATGCCTTTTATCCATCGGTGGAGATGCTGGACAATCCTGCATTAAAAGGAAAGCCGGTTATAGTAGGCGGCAGTCGGGAAAGGGGTGTGGTATCGTCCGCTTCATATGCGGCCAGAAGGTTTGGGATCCATTCCGCACAGCCTGTCTCTGCCGCTATGCGTCTTTGTCCCCATGGCATATTTCTGCCAGTCAGGATGGGAAGATATAGGGAGGTTTCGAGAGATGTATTTAGGATATTTCATGGTTTCACACCATTGGTAGAGCCCCTTTCTATAGATGAGGCCTTCTTGGACGTTACAGGTTCCATACGTCTCTTTGGCCAACCCGAGGATATTGCCAGGACGATAAAGCAGACAGTCTTGGAAGAGACGGGCCTGACGGTTTCAGCCGGTGTTTCTTCAAACAAGTTTGTCGCAAAAATAGCCTCTGATATGGAGAAGCCTGACGGCTTGACCGTTGTGCCCCATGACAGGATAATGGAGTTTCTGGATCCCCTTCCCATAAACAAGATGTGGGGTGTTGGAGGAGCAACACAGAGGGCCTTGATGCGTCTAAATGTTCGGACTTTTAAAGACTTGAGGAGCCTTCCACCTGAGGTCCTGGAAAAAAGATTCGGCAAACATGGTATTGAAATGCACCGGTTATCAATGGGCGTGGATGATAGAGACGTTATACCTGATCATGTTGCCAAATCTGTTGGCCATGAAGAAACCTTTTCCCGAGATATCCTGGATATTGATATGGCCAAGAAAAAACTGTTATATCTTGCAAATAAAGTGGCCAGCCGAATGCGTAGCATGGGAGCTGCAGGCAGGACCGTTACATTGAAGGTGAGATACGGCGATTTTCACCGGATAACCAGGTCCAAGAGACTCTCCAAATCCACAGATGATGGTTTGGAAATATATTCCGCAGCTTGCAGTCTCCTGGAAAGAACGGCAGCAGACAAAAGACCTGTTCGGCTTTTGGGTGTCTCGTTATCCCGACTAAGCTTTTCTGAAACAGAAAATCAGTTTACACTATTTGATATTGATCAAGATTATAAAAAGAGAAAAAAATTAAACATGGCCTTGGATTCTTTACAGAAAAAATATGGTGAAAGAAGTATTCGTCCGGGAACCCTTCTTGGGATCTGAGCCGGGCCTGGCTATAGGGAAGGATAGAGATTGTCTGGAGACAACTTATTGTCATGAGGCTGACTATATATAAAAAAATGATGTTAGGCTTCGGCAGCATCATCATAATAATGGTTCTTGCCAGTATTTACATGTTGGCCGAACTTAATGATGTTTCTAATATAACCAAGACTGTTTTGACTTCAAATGTCCAGTCTGTGGATCTTGCCAAAGAGTTGCAGACCATGCTTTACAGTGAAGACGCATATGCCCAGAAATACCTCATTACCCGTGATGACACCTATTTTTCTCTATTCCTTGAAACAAGTCAGCAGGTCAACCTGTGTCTGGATTCATTGCTCAAGACACAATCAGACGAGAAGGAACGTTCCATCATAAAAGGCATGCAACATGCACATGAGTTGTTTGTTGCCAGTATAAAAGGTAATACAGACAGGAAACGATACGGCCCTGGTTCAGAAAATGAAGACACAAGACCTGATAGCACCGGGAAACTGCACAAATCTCTTGATCATTTTATCAGCCTAAAACGGCTTGCTATTAGAAATGCCGTGTCCGGCATGGAAGAGACTACAAGCAGGTCTGCCAAGATAGCTCTCTTGTTGATATCCTGGACGCTTTTAGTCGCCATTGTTCTGGCCTTTGTTATTGCCCGTACAATTACCAGGCCCATCGGCGACCTGATACGGGGGACCGAGCGGATTGGACGGGGCAGATTTGATCCGGTCAGTGTCTCTTCTAATGATGAGATTTCCCTGCTTGCCCATGCAATTAACGATATGAGCCTCAATATAAAGAAAATAAATGATCTTAGGACCCAAATGATGCAGCAGATTTCGCATGAACTTCAAAATCCTCTCCAGGCCATACTTGCTGCACACGACATACTGAAAAGTTCTAACGGACTTGATACCAGACAAACTGAAATGCTTGATAAAATTCGTAACGGCGTTGATGAACTTGCAAGATTCAGCAGACAGTACCTTGATCTTGCAAAGGCTGAATCCGGCATGATGAAATACTGCATGGTGCGGACGGACCTTCTCCAGATCGTTAAACCTGTTGTGGAAGAGATGAAGCTTGTTGCCGCACGCAAAGATATTACAGTGGAATTAACCGCAATCGATTCTCCTCATGTTATGGTAGATGCAGATAAGATTGGTGTGGTGGTGAGAAATCTCCTAAGCAATGCAATTAAATATACGCGAGCCGATGGAAAAATCGGAGTGAACATAGCCCCCTGCGATCTGGGTGTCCGCTTGGAGGTCAGTGACACGGGAATAGGTATCATTCCGGAGGAACTCTCCCAGGTGTTTACAAGGTTTTACCGGGCCAGTAATGCCGGCATAATAAAGAGCAGGGGAACCGGAGTGGGACTGGCCCTTGTCAAGGCCTTTACAGAGGGACATGGCGGCAGGGTTTATGCGGAAAGTACTGTTAACAGAGGTTCAAAATTTGTCGTCGAATTGCCGTCTGCGCAGGAGGAAGCCCAAGATTCCGCCCTTATAAATGATTGAGCTCGTCATCTTTTCTTTATCAGGATTTCGACCCTGCGGTTTTTCTGCCTCCCTTCCGGGTTGTCGGACCCGTCAGGCCTCTTATTGGGGGCCTTCGGTCTGCTCTCACCATAGCCGATCGCTTTCAGGATCTTCGGGTCAATTCCCGCATGATCTACAAACCATCTCTTGACCGCCTTGGCCCTTTTTTCAGAGAGTTGCTGATTATACTCTTCAGATCCTTTCGAATCAGTATGGCCGGAGATGGTTACTTCCGGACTTTTATATGCCCTGATGATATCTCCTATCTTTTTCAGAGTATCTTCGGCGTCAGCACGGATGTCGTATTTGTCAAAATCAAAGAGGATATCCCCTGAAAGATCGATCTGGATCTCGGTTTCGGTCACTTTTGCACGCAAATCTTTGAGCGTTGACTGGACTTTTTGGCTGTTTGCCTCAATCCCTTTTGTTATTCCCACAATATGTGACATATGGTAGTCGATCTTTTTTGCGCCCCGGTCAGGACCGAGATTTTTCAGGGCCTTTATTGCCTTTTCATGGGCATCTGCAGGGATCACTGGCACCCCATCCCCTGCCTTTCCCTCCTGCACGGTCATGCAAAGGGAAAAGGCGAGCATAAGTGCAAGGTGCAGGAAAAAGGGCCTTGTTGAAAAATCCATCTCTTTCTTCCTATTCAGGCAGTTTCACATCTTCAAACGGGATCACGTTGTGAAGTGCGATGGTGACTGTTTCCGGGCTGTCTACGGGTGCAGGGAACTTCATCCACATGCTTTTTGTTTTTCCAGGTGAAATCGCAAACCAGAACCTTCCCCCGTCACCCCGGTCACGGTTGGGGCCGGCAATAAAAAGTCCGTCAGAATCCTTGAGGATATAATATTTTTTCTGGTTGGTTTCATCCATAAGATAGCAGTGTCTGTATTCAATGCGTACGTTTTGCTTTTCCGAACCGGTATTTTTTATCTTGAACTTGACAGTAACAATGTTGTTTTTCACTTTCAGGCTGGTTAGATCCACCTCTATTCCATCCCAGGTTTCAGCCTCCTGGGTCTGAATGACTTCCGCTGCAAGCAGCCCGGTACCGGAAAAAACCATAAACGTGAATATCAAAGGGAAGATAGTTGTTTTGGCAAGATTACGCATACCAACCTCCTTATAAAAAATGCCATAAACCTCATGGCTTATCAGGTTTCTTCATGATGTTATATGTCTCAAGCAGCTGAGAGTGTTACTCGGTCCCTGGTTATCTCCAGTGACCACGTATCCATCTGCCTCCTGGGCCATAATGCCCCGGTACCCATACTTTTCCTGGTTCAGGCGGGGCCAGTGTTTTCCAATGGCCCTGGCTCCAGGATCCATCCGGCATATAGTGTCCAGGTATCCAGACCTTTCCCCGAACCCGTGGACCATTGTATTTCCAGTGTCCTGGAATCACATTCCCGTCAGGTGTTGTGTGAGGGGCAATCCAGACAAAATTTGGCCCTGGCCTGGGCGGCTTTGCATGGGTACAAAGTGGAAAAACAAAAATGAATACATAAGCACATGCAATAAGAAATATACATTTATAAAGCCTTGACATCATATTGTCCTCCTTTCCTTAACTCATTAATAGCTGTTAGTTTTGCTGCAGCCCTTTTCCACAGTCCCACTGCTCACCCGTACGCCATTATGCTTGTAGTGCTGGAGATTTCTGTCATGCATGCGAAGGCAGCATGTTGTTTCAGGTATTATCTTAGTGTCAGCAAGGTTAAAGTCAACAAAAATATAGCAGGATAATTAAGGCAAAAAAGGGTAAATGTGCAAAACAATCTGGATAGCTGTTCTCTGTTTTTTGTAATTTTATTAAGCCAGTAAAAATATTTTGTATACAAATTTTTTTTATTGACAATAAATTTCAGTATTGCTACATAGCAGCATCAGAATTTTTTCCTATTATATTAACAAACCAGACGGAGCCAATATGAATTCTAAAAATGACATCGAGTTAAGAGAAACGGTTCAACAAATATATGATTACATCGGAGAATCCTTGTATTTGAACCGGCCGGATATGGAGGTCAAAAACAGAGAGTTTAATTCTGCCCTCCTTATGAGTCTGTTGACCGGCCTTTGCCAGGGCAAAGAACTTGTTATAGGGGAGCCGGGTCTCGGCAAGACTACATCCGCCGAGTATGCGTGTGCACTCCTTTATCGCTTTCCGCTTGGTACTATCTGGGGAAGCGAGGTGTCTGGTCACCCTGAGCAGACCGAAGAAAAGATCATAGGCCGGCCTGACCTGGGACGGCTTAATCAAGGGGAAGAGGTCGTAATATGGTCGCACTTTGCGCTCTTACCCATCAAGATAGTTGATGAAATCAACCGCCTTCCAGAGACAAAGCAGAGTATGATTCTGGACGGGGTGGACAGGGGAAACTGGGAGTATCTGAATGATGCCATTATTAACAGGGAATACTGCCTGTTTGCCACAGCAAACTATGAGGATCGGGGTACCAATACGATTATTGCACCCCTGATTGACCGTTTTGACGTAATGGTTGAATCAAAGCATCCCGGTGCCAACATGGCCTCTCTTATAGGTGCCCTGGGTGATGGCAGCCAAACGCTCCGGCACGAGGAACTGGAAGAAAAATTCCAGATAACCCTTACGAAAAACATTTCCTACCATGACAAGATGAAACAGGTAGAGGAACTGTGTGATCAGTTCGGAGAGGCCCTGGCGAATGGTCCGGGAATCCGGACCTTGCCACGTACGGCCCGGCGATCTGCCCTGGCCGGGATGGAAAAGATACCTTTTAGCCTGGATTCAAGCGCCTTTATTCGGTTTGTCATATCCGAACTCTCCTTTTGTTACAGATTTGGCCAGAAGAGGTCTCATGAAGTTTGTGACGATGGTTGCCATTTTACAGGATATATGTGCAACAAGGTCCGAAATTGCATATCCAACCGCCTGCCCACCAGTGTTCGGAAGTTTTCTCAGGCCCTGGCCTGGTTACTTGGGGATGAGGAGGTGAACCTGGAACATCTGACAGCGGTCCTGCCCTTCACCCTGGCCCACAGGATTCAATGGAAAGAGGAGGTTGTTGCCCAGGGAGAAAGAGCGATCCGCAGTGATCCTGTTGAGATACATATGGCCAAGGAGGCCGTAAAGGAGATGTACAGGCGCTACACGGAACAGGGCCATCATGTCAAAGAGGCCCTGGCCGTAGCGGGCCGAATCCACGAAGGGGAAAAAGCAGAACCCCTTGAGGGAGATCACCCCATCTATTGGGAAATACGTAAAGACCTGGGCGAGGAGATCGCAGGAAATGAAAAATCCGTTTCTTGACTTCCGTTCTGTTCCCTTTCAGAAGAAAAAAGATCGTTCAGATACTATAAGGCGGTCCAGACAGGAGGTTACTGATCGGATATTCAAGAGCTATACTTTCCTTGTGGGAGAGGAGATCAAGGACCTGGGCTGGCTTATTGAACCTGCCCGTGTATCCCGGGCTTATGCTACTGCCCTGAAGAGTATTGAAGGACTTGAATATGATCAGAAAGATATAGAAGATTTCTGTTCCGAGCTGGATATCTCCGACCGAGTGCGATACATGATTTCAGGGCCTGCCGGAATTTTTATTTCCGCCCTGGTAAACAATGCTAAAGAAGACCGCATTATTTTAGGAAAGGTCTCCCTGAGAGAATTTCATTTCATGGGTTACAGGCTTCCCGAGGGAAATGTCCTCACAATTCAGGGGGATGTGGGGGATTTCGCCGGTGCTGGCCTTGCAGGCGGCCGCCTGATTATCGAGGGA
>CAZQAA010000003.1:0-14200 GCA_964591255.1 uncultured Desulfobacterales bacterium
AACAGCCCCTGGATCAAGTGGTATCACAAAGCATAGGGCTCGCATTTGTCGCCTATCCAAAGGCTCTCAGCCTTATGCCCTGTGGCACCCTCTTCGGGGCAATATTTTTTCTGTGCCTGTCTGTCGCCGGGCTGTCGTCTTCCATCTCGATCGTGGAGGCCTTCACATCTGCCATTATCGACAAATTCGGATTCAACAGAAAGCAAGTGGTTACAGCCGTATGTGTCATAGGGTTTGTGGGTTCCATAGTTTTCACATCTCAGGCAGGTATTCACTGGATAGACATATTGGACCACTTTATCACCCATTACGGTCTGGTAATAATAGGTATGCTTGAGTGTGTACTGGTGGGATGGTTGTTCAAGATCAAACTTCTCAGAAAACATATAAACAAAATCTCCTCCATCAAACTCGGCATCTGGTGGGATATATTAATAAAATATTTTGTACCGCTTGTTCTGGGGATAATTCTGGTTGGAGATCTTTTCGATGAGTTCAGGCAACCATATGGCGGTTATACCTGGACATCTCTTATCCTGATCGGCAGGGATTGGCTTCTTATCACCCTTATCGCGGCCTTCTGGATAGCCTCAAGACCCTGGAAAACCCAAAACAATAATACCCCGAGCCGATCGGATATATAATAATGGTAAGGGTAGCTATGGTGACGTAAGCCCTTACCTGTACTTCCTTTCCAATGTCTTAAATACTTCCCTCAAATGGATTTCTTCCTGGTCCGGCTGGTCTTTTACAATCTTCTTAGACAGATTGTTGCATACGGTGGTGCTTGGAATATTTTTCAATAATGGAGTCTGCACATGAATATTGATTTTAAGTTCAAGCACAAAATATTTTTCTATGATGTCATCCCCTTTAGAATATGTGATTTCAAAAGGATACCAACCGGTACGAGTCTTCCTGTAATCATCAAAAGTCACCTTTACCATCACATCCTTACCGTCTTCCGAGATACAGTATGACAAAAAGAGAGGCAGAAAATTTTCCTTTTCCACCAGAAGACTGGGGCTGTAAGGATCATTGTCTCCTATTCGGTATGCAATTATACCGTTAAAGCGAGTAAATGCCACAGACTCCACATTAACCCCTATACCTGCCAAGAAATCCATGATCGAATTCCCGTTACGCAAAATAAAGAGTTTGCGGAATATCACATCTCTTAAGTCTGCAAGCCCCGGGATATCCCTGCTGATATTGCCAAGCTGACGGCTGGTCAATTCAACATGATATAAATCCGGGGTCTTGAGGACTATTTTTTCCTCAAACAGGTCTGTTACTTCCTGCTCATGAGAAATTGTTCCGGATTTTATGATGTGCACAGATTGGTCAATAACCATAGTCTGACACTTGAAAAAATTAGGGGCCATCAGTCCTGCAATCTGTTCAGCAGGCATTACATACGCCCCGGCTGCACAAGGGAAAAAAGAGAAAAGAAGGGAAAACAAGAAAAAAATTCTGAAATGTTCGCCAGATCGTTCTCTAAATGTTACTATTATTAAGCGACCATCCATTAGATTTCCTCTTTTTCAATCACAAAGCCGACAATTAAGCATGGCATCCCTTACCTGCTTCATAAGTTTGGGAATATCTTTCTTTTTGCATCCCTTAACCTGAATCGGACTGCCGATATAAAGCTTATACATTCCCTTATTATTGATCCTGAGACTCCCCTTCGGGACGATACGATTAGTACCATGGATATATACCGGTACAATATCACAACCTGACTTGACCGCCAGATGAAAGCCTCCCTTCTTAAATGCCTGAAGTCTGCCATCCGGGCTGCGGGTCCCTTCGGGAAATATAAGCACAGATGTCCCATTTTTTATTTTTTCTGCTGCCCTGTTCATACTCTGGATAGCCTTTTTTGGGTCTTTCCTTTCAATCCCTATATGTCCTGACCTCCTCATAGCAGGACCAAGCAGGAATATCTTCATTAGTTCCTGTTTCATAATAAATTTGAAGCCAACGGGAATATTTGCAAGCAATACAAATATATCAAAATAGCTTTGGTGATTGCTCATGAAAATATAAGGCTTACCGGTCTGTAGATTATCCAGGCCGGTCACACGGCCTTTAACCCCGCTTACCCATAAAATCACCTTGGCCCAGGGCCTGGTGACAAAAAAATGAAACGTGTTGTCACCAATGTCAAACGATGTAATAATAAAGTCCCACAAACAAAATATGACGGTATGAATTACCAGAAATATATTAAAAAAAAATGACCTGATCATCAAAAAACCCTGTCCTTAACTGACTGTTTTTCTGTTTTTAATCCTTTCCCATGCCTTGTCCATTTCTTCCATGGTGGCATTTTCAAGCCTTATCCCCTTTTCATGCAGTTCTTTTTCCATTTTCTGAAATCTATCAACAAATTTTTGATTGGCAAGCCTTAACAAATCCTCTGCGTTAAAACCCCAGTGCCGTGCCAGATTCACGAGACTGAAAAGGATATCTCCAATCTCCTCACCCACCCCGGCGGCATTCTCCCCGTCAATTACCTCTCCTAGCTCATCAAATTCCTCCTGCACCTTTTCCCATACACCATCCTTGGTTTCCCAGTCAAAATTCGCCCTTGCAGCCCGTTCACTCAATCTATGGGCCCTTAAAAGGGCAGGAAGATTCAAGGGAACACTCGTCAGGATATCGATGGCTTTTCCAGAAAGCCCCTTCTCCTGTCTCTTTATCCTTACCCAGTTGGCAGCCACGTCCTCGGGACCGTTTACCTCTGTCTCTCCAAACACATGGGGATGTCTGCGGATCATTTTTTCCGTAATCTTTTCAGTAACTTCAAGGATATCAAACTCGCCCCTTTCTTCCGCCAGCCTGGTCAAAAAAAGGATCTGGAACAACAAATCACCTAGTTCCATGCACACGTCCTCGGGAGATGACCTCTCAACTGCCTCGATCACCTCGTATGCCTCTTCAAGCAGGTATACCTTTATAGTTGAGTCTGTCTGTTCGGCATCCCATGGGCACCCATTTGGGCCCCTTAACCGTTTCACAAGCTCAACAAGTCTGATAATAGCCCTGGACAGTTTATCTGGATCCATCTTTACCAGTCAAATTCCGGACCTTTTTAGAGACAAGCTTTTCTATTTTGTCCGTTTCACCTGTAAACTTTCTCTTTAACTCCTGATAAAATCCAGGGGAAATCAGATTGACCATGGACTGATAAGATTGAATGATCAAAGGTGTCAACCTTGATTTCGCAATAAGAGGAGTTTTTGAAGGGATAAAAAAGGTAAGCACTATAATTATAAGATAGATAAGAACAATCCCTTTAAGAAAGGCCAGACCGGCGCCCAACCACCTGTCAAGACAGCCTATTGGTGTTTTTGCCGTCAGCATCTTGATAAGCCACCCTGTCAAATTGAACAATATAAAGACAATTATAAAAATGGCCCCAAAGCTGATTAATGGAAGGAATTTTCCGGATGGAAAATATCCTTTAAGACAGGCAGTCATGTGCGGCTGATACAGATTGGCCATATAAATACCTAATATAATGCCGGCCAATGAAAAAATTTCCCTGAAAAAACCACGAAAAATTCCACGAATCAGGAAAACAAGCATTATAGAAATTATGATCCAGTCCAGCAGATTCATAATAAATATTATTAGCAGACCCATCTATACCACGTCAAGGTACCATATCAATTTAGAGAAAGTACAATAGGGGAGAAATGGCTAGTGGGACAGCTCCAAAACAGATAAAAGAGGATGACAGCATACGGAAATCATAATATCAAAAAGAGGAATTCCGGTCTTTTATAAATACATAAACAAAAAGGAGGAAAAAGATGAGAAAATTGCTTGTTTTGGTATTATGTGTATCTGTTGCTGTGCTACTCTTTGCCGGGCCTGTCATGGCAGGACGGGCCAAGGATAATTGCGGCTGTGGCCTAGGTACCGTGCTTTGGGGAGATAAGGCCGATAACAGTATCCTGTCCCAATCGATGCAGGCTACCACTAATGGAACATTTGGCAATCAGACTTTTGGTATAACATCCGGCACCTCTGAATGCGACCAGCCTCCTAAATGGGCGGCAAAAAAAAGATTGCTGGAATTTGTGAACAACAACATGGACAGTCTTGCAAAGGATATTGCTGTTGGACAAGGCGAATCCCTTGAAACCCTGGCCGAACTGATGGAAATTCCCGGCGCAGATCGTAACGAGTTCTACGGCAAACTCCAAAGTAACTTCGATTATATATTTGCCACAGGAAAAGAGGAACCGGCCACAATACTGGACAGGATCGTTACCGCATCAAGTTGATATCTCAATCCGGTTACAAGGATCGTAAAAAAACGGAAAAAGGCCCATTTGCCAAAGGCAGGCATTGGGCCTTTCTTCTTCTGTTGCTCCTTTCCATATGCTTGTTCCCGGTCCATGATATAAATGCGGAAGATTCATATCTCAACCAACTGATTCTTACTGCCAAGGAAAAACACCTTGCCCAGAAACGATATTGGCAAATATTACTTCATTACAAACCATCCCTTCATGGTGTTACAAGCCTTATTGATGATCCGGTTTTTTTTCTGGCCAAAGACGGCAAACATAACCCTGAAAATGAGCTGGTCGCCACATTAAAGGCCTTTTTTCAGCCGGTAAAGGCAGATATGGAACATCCCCGTTGCAGATTTGTTGCGAGGTATGAATGGCTTAAAGAGCAGCTTCATATAAATGAAAAATATCTTCCTTCCCCTCCTTGCAGAAAATTCCACAGGATCTTTGAGAAGGTACAGCCCCGTTCTGCTGTTATGATCTTCCCCTGTAGTCATATCAACAGTCCAGCCTCCATGTTCGGCCACACCTTGATCAACATTGAGGGCCCTTTCAAAAGTAAATTATTATCATATGCTGTCAATTATTCTGCAATCACGGACGAGACTAACGGACTAAGTTATGCCTTTAAGGGGATATTCGGACTCTACAAGGGATATTTTTCCGTTCTCCCCTATTACCAAAAAATAAGGGAATATAATGATCTCGAAAGAAGGGACATATGGGAATATGAACTGAATCTGGATCAGGATGAGGTACGCCGTATGTTCTATCACATATGGGAATTGCAGGACATCTATTCAGACTACTTCTTCTTTGGAGAAAACTGTTCATATAACATCCTCTTTCTCTTAGAAGCAGCACGCCCTTCCCTTAATCTAACCGATCAGTGTCGACCCTGGGTCATCCCTGTAGACACCATAAGGGTTGTTAAAACAAACAATCTCGTAAAACATGCGTACTATCGTCCTTCTAAAGCCACAAGAATAAAGCATATAGTCTCCATGATGCCTGCGTATGAACAGAAAATCGCTAAGAAAATTATAAACAATGAATTAAATCCCGCAGAGCTGTCTGAACATGGCCTGGATATTTCCGGACAAAAAAGGGTTCTGGATCTTGCCATAGAGATCATAGAATATCGATATCTCAAGAAAAAGCTTACCCGTGATGAGTATCGAACCAGATATCTTTCACTCCTTAAGGCTCGGAGCAAGCTGGGGCCTCCAACTAAGGGAGAAAAAGGTATTCCTGTCCCTGTAAGTCCTGACTTAGGTCATGGATCCAATCGTTTAGATATGGGAATTGGGAGTATATCCCACGATTTTTTCTATGAACTTAATATTCGCCCTGCATATCACTGCTTGATGGATCCTGACGATGGATATCTGACAGGTTCTCAGATAGAATTTGCCAATCTATGCCTGCGTCATTATCCAAATAAGCACCGTTTTGAACTGTATTCATTGGATCTGATAAATATTGTTTCTCTCTCTCCCCGTAACCGTTTCTTAAGGCCTATATCGTGGAAGGTAGAAACAGGTTTTTGCCAAAAAATGTTTGAAGATAAAGAAGAGCACATGGTTTACAGGTTTAATCCAGGTGGAGGATTTGCTTATGAAAGTCCATTAGGATTGACCTATTTTATGCTGGAATCAGATTTTCAACTGGGAGGACATTTCCACAACAATATCTGCCTGGGCTTTGGTGGATCTGCAGGAATCCTGAAAAAGGTCACAAAGCGATGGAAAGTCCATTTATGGAGCAGAAAGATCTATCATTATATTGATTCTCATCAAGTCTTGTCCATTCATCTGGATCAGGATATAAAGATCAATGCCGATAACAGTATAAATCTATATCTTTCACGGCACAAGGAATTTGGAATATGTTACTCAGAGGTCAAGCTTAACTGGAGTCTTTTCTGGTAAAATCACAGGCAGGGCTCTTATCTGATTTAACCGGCCTATTGTATGAAGAGTCCAGTTGTGCTATGAAAAACGCACTCGCGGTTCACGCTTGGAATCAAAATATCGGACCCCTGAACTCGGAACATGGTTCATTTTTTATTATAGGGTTTTTATTCTCTGGAAGAAAAGATTAAAGGAGATGATGGAGGATATGACATTCAAAGTAATCAGGGCAAACCCCCTTCAGCCCAAACCATCTGACGAATCAAGATTAGGCTTTGGAGATATTTTTACAGACCATATGTTCATGATGGAATACAAATCGGGAAAAGGTTGGTTTAATGCACATATAAGACCGTATAGTAATATCTCGCTCGACCCTGCTGCCATGGTGATCCACTATGCACAAGAGATATTTGAAGGGCTCAAGGCATATCGGGGAAAAGGGGGTGGAATTTATCTTTTCCGGGCCAGAGATAATTTCAAGAGACTTAACCGTTCTGCCAAACGGATGTGTATGCCCGAAGTAAATATAGAGATGGCCATGGAGGGGATGAAAGAGCTTGTTCTCCTTGACAAAGACTGGATCCCCAAGAGCAGTGGGACCTCACTTTATATCAGACCCACCATGTTTGCTACCGAACCGCATTTGGGCGTAAGGCCTTCAAACACCTATATTTTCTTCATTATTATCGGCCCGGTGGGGGCCTATTACAAGGAGGGCCTTAATCCGGTAAAAATTTATGTGGAAGATTTCTATGTGCGGGCCGCCCCTGGCGGAACCGGCGAAGTCAAGACAGGGGGTAATTATGCCGCCAGCCTGCTCTCTGCTGAAAAGGCAAAGGCGAAAGGTTTTACACAAGTATTATGGCTGGATGCCATTGAACATAAATACATTGAAGAAGTGGGAACTATGAATGTGTTCTTTGTGATAGATGATGAATTGATCGCCATCCCCCTTACAGGTAGTATCCTGCCAGGCCTTACAAGGGACTCTGTAATACGAATTGCCCGGGATTGGGGCATAAAGGTAAATGAGAGGCGTATTTCTATTGATGAGGTTATTGAGACAGCCAAAAACGGGAGGTTAAAAGAGGTGTTTGGCACAGGTACAGCGGCGGTTATTTCCCCTGTGGGTCAGATCACTTATAAGTGTGAAGACCATATTGTTGCAGGTGGAAAAATGGGTGAGCTTTCGCAGAGACTCTATAAAGAGATCGTTGGCATCCAATATGGAGAAAGGCCTGATCCGTATGGATGGATAGAACGTATCCATTAGCAAAACGTATTGAATCTGTTAGTAAATATGATTGCGTCAGATTTGCCGGAACACCATGGAGGTATTGAATGATTCCTACTGTTGAATGGGCGGGAAGCTATGTCAGAATGGTGGATCAGAGAAAACTGCCTGCAAAGATAAATTGGTATATATGCAGGGGATATAAAGACGTTATTAATGCCATAAGAAAGATGGTAATTCGGGGCGCCCCGGCCATAGGCATTGCGGCCGGCATGGGTTTGGCTCTTGGCGCTAATTCAATAAAATCTACACATTACAATATATTCTTAGCAAAATTTAAAGCTATTTCCAAAGAAATGCTTTTGGCTCGTCCTACAGCAGTAAACCTGAGGTGGGCAGTGGAGAGGATGAACAGTCTGATTGAAAAGATGTCTGACCGGCCGGTGGAGGAGATCAAATCGGCTCTCAGACAAGAATCGGAACAGATGCTTCAAGAAGACATTGCAATTAACAGAAAAATGGGGGAAAAAGGACAAAGGCTTGTCCCTGAAAAAGCCACTATCCTTACCCATTGCAATGCAGGGTCATTAGCCACCGGCGGTTATGGAACGGCCCTTGGTATAATTCGGGCCGCCCATGAAAACGGAAAGAGAATAAAAGTAATTGCTGATGAGACAAGACCATGGCTCCAAGGTATAAGGCTAACAGCATTTGAATTGATGGAAGACCATATACCTGTTTCAGTCATTGCGGATAATGCAGCAGGATATCTTATGAGCAACAGAAGGATCGATTTGGTTATTACCGGCGCTGACAGGATCGCCGCAAATGGCGATGTTGCCAACAAAATAGGGACCTATCAGGTCGCTGTACTGGCAAAGGCAAACAGAATTCCTTTTTATGTAGCAGCCCCTGTTTCAACCATAGATATAACCATTAAAGATGGTACGGCGATCCCGGTGGAAGAACGGGGACCTGAAGAAATTTTGAGATTCGGAAAATACAACATTGCTCCATCAGGGCTTGATGCAATAAATCCAGCATTCGACATAACCCCTGCAAGATATATTTCTGCTATTATCACCGAAAAAGGTGTGATAAAATATCCCTACCAAAAGAGACTCAAGGCATTGATGAAACATATCCGATCATAATCGCCATCTATATTATAACCATTTATCCTATCAATGAGTAAGGAGATGTACTCATGGGCAAGATCATCTGGGTTGAATCGAGGCCTTTCATTTTATGACAAAGGAAGTCCTCCCACCCCATAATGGAATCTATAACATTTGCACAAGTAAAAGCGAGAAGGTGCTGGATGTCCTATGATATATCCCAGTGGATCATTAAGATCCCCGTGCTCTTATTTGCAATCACAATCCATGAATATGCCCATGGCAGAGCGGCCCTTTGGTTGGGAGATCCCACGGCCAAACGTATGGGCAGGCTTACCCTCAATCCTGTCTCCCATATAGATCCTTTAGGCGCAATCGCCCTATTCCTTTTTCATTTCGGATGGGCCAAGCCGGTTCCCGTAAATCCCATATATTTCAAGAATATCAGAAAAGACATAATCATTATGTCTCTTGCCGGTCCCATGGCCAATATAGCTACAGCCCTCATGGTCGGGATATTGATTCGACACTTCCTGTTGCCATGGGAATCATATCAACTGGCACTGGTTTATCTGTTATTCATGAATATAGGTCTGGGCCTGTTTAACCTGTTACCCATTCCTCCCCTTGATGGCTCCCATGTCCTGGAAAATTCCCTCTCGCCAGAGGCTGCACGGGGTTACAGAAAATTTGGACGCTATGGTCCTCTCGTAATATTCGGAATTGTAATGCTGGACAATTTTGCCCACACCGGTATTCTTAATCATCTTTTGATCTATCCTATGATAAACCTCGCCACCCTGTTTGCCGGCAGAAATCTCTTTGCCATAATGCATCTACTGTAACATTAAAAACTACCCAAATAATCCTTGACACAAAAATAAAAATAACGATTATATATTTTAACTGTTTTAACATTATATAAACCACTTAACTGTCAAAAAAGGAGGTAAAAAATGTCGTATTTCAAGAAAATGGGAATTGTTATAGGCATCCTGGCTATTTTGACAATATGCGTTACGCCCTTTATGGTAAAAGCAGAATCTCCGCCAGCGCCACAGGGCAAGATTAACATAAATACCGCCACAGCAGAACAGTTGACTCTCCTGCCCGGCATAGGTGAAGTCACGGCCAATGCTATCGTCGCCTACCGAACGGCCAAGGGAAATTTCGCGTCAGTTGAGGATATTCTTAATGTGAAGGGTATAGGAGAAAAAACTCTTGAAAAAATTAAAGATTTTATAGTACTTGAAGGTGAAACCACCTTGAAAGGAGAATAGCAAATTACTTTTTTTCAACAAAGGCAGGGGAGATAGTTTCCCTTGCCTTTCTTGTCTCTACTTCCCTGTGTGGCCGAAACCACCATTATTTCTGTCTGATGGCGGCAATTCATAGGTTATTTTCAAATCTGCATGAAGCACCCGGCTTATTACTATCTGGGCAATTCTGTCTCCCCTGCTGATATGAAAGGGATCATCACCAAAGTTTATGACGATTATCTTTATCTCACCACGATAATCCGGGTCTATGGTGCCAGGAGAGTTCAAGAGCCCTATTCCATACTTTATGGCAAGCCCGCTACGGGGTCTTACTTGCGCCTCCACCCCGGCAGGCATGGCAATGGCTATCCCCGTGGGAATCAAGGCCCTTTTACCGGGCTCTAATACCACTGTTGTATCGACTGCCGCACAGATATCCATCCCAGCTGAATTTGCAGTCATGTATCTGGGAAGCGGGATATCTTCGCACCCGGGAAACCTTTTTATTTTTATAGACATCCTTTCTACCACTCTGCCCCTCTTTTCTTACCTCTCATCCTTGAATTCTGTCTTCGACCCTTTATTTGCATATTCCCCGCTCAACTGACCGCAGGCTGCCATGATATCCCTCCCCTTGCTTTTCCTGATTATGGCCGTGACATTATTATCCAAAATTATCTTTTGAAAATGAGTGATCCGCTGCATGGGAGTGGGTATTAGATCCATATCGAGATTTGGATTTAAGGGAATCAGGTTTATTTTTGCCCTTATACCAGAAAGCAAGCCGCATAACCTCTTAGCATCCTGGTCGGTGTCATTAACACCTTTGATAAGGATATATTCAAATGTAATCATCCGTCTGTTGGGAAGGGGAATTTTTTTACAAACGGAAAGCAGTCTCTTCAATGGATACTTCCGGTTTATCGGCATGAGAAAGTTGCGGGTTTTATCATCTGTGGCATTTAGTGATACAGCCAGGTTTACAGCAATATCCTGTCCCATCTGTCTTATGCCTGGCACTATGCCGCACGTGGATAGAGTGACCTTGCGGTGCGAAAAATTCATTCCTTCTTCGCTTATTAGGTCTTTCATAGCCCTTACAACGGCATCATAGTTTTGAAGAGGCTCTCCCATACCCATAAATACTATATTATTAAGTCTGTCCGGATCTTTTATGCTCCTTTTTACCTGAATAACCTGATCCACAATCTCGGCGACCGTAAGATTTCTTTTGAAACCCTGTCTTGCGGTCAGGCAAAACCTACAACCCATGGCACAGCCGGCCTGAGACGAGACACAGATGGTAAAATGATCCCTTTCGGGAATCAAAACAGATTCTATAAGATAACCATCTTTAAGCCTAAAGAGATACTTTTGTGTACCATCTTGAGAAACCAGCACCTTGACTTTCTCCAAGGCATCGACAACAGCCTTTTTTTCCAAGAGTGCAATGAAAGGCTTGGGGAGATTTGACATCTCTTCAAACGATGCGGCAAGGCGTTTGTAAATCCAGTGCCGAATCTGGCGTCCACGATAGGCCTCAAACCCGTGCCTGACACACCAGCTCTCCATTTCATGGGGTCCCATCCCCTTGAGATTAACATTCATACGTATAAGCTCATTGCCATTATTAAAGGTAAATCAAAATGGTAAAGATATCTATCAACGCTCCCGCATTGTGCGCAGCCGGGCCAGTTCCCATACATAATCATACAAATGGAGCCCCTTGCTTGATGCAATAATCTCTCCATCCTCTTTCCCTATACTTTCTGCCATATACTCTTTAAGGAGCTGGATGGCTCCCAGGTTTGCAGGGAACCCATTCCACAAGTCCCATGACCTGAAATAGACAATAAAGTGGAGTTTTCCATCTTTAACCCGTGTATCTATACCACGAAGACATGGGGGATCTTTCAGATATATGGATTTGGGATCTCCCACTGTCATATATGCCTGATTCGTCTCACAGCCATCTTCCCTATACATACGGATCACCTCGGATATCTGGGGTTCCAGGTACTGGCCATAGGTATATTCCTCACCTGGTTGACGTGCGGATGTCATAAGGTATGGCAGGTATTCCTCCAGATAACCCTCACTGACAGGATTTGGAATCCCCAGAGAGGGTGGTATATCAGGTAACAGTGGCCTTACACCTGGAAATTTGATATGCACAGTCACATAATCAAACTCCAGTCTCTTCTGTCCCTCATAGCTTCCCCTCTCTATGACATATTCACGCCCTGTCTCGAGCAGTCTGTAAACACACTGGAACCAGGCATCAGGAAGGTCGCGGGCCTCAATAAATTCCATATCCATAATTAATCTACTCCCCCTTTCTGGACACCTTCAAGCCTCAACCTTAAGTATGCATCCTCGGCCTTTTCATTGTCCGGCATTATCTTTAAGATCCTCTCATAGGTTTCCATGGCCAGTGATGACTTCCCCTGTTTTTCATAAAGCACGGCCAAATCGAATAACAACCCCACATCTTTCGGCCTGACCTTGAGAATCTCTTTTATTTGCTTAACAGCAAGTGAATCTTGCCCTGTTTTCAGATACGATAGTACCAGATATTCCCTAAGCTTGACTTTCTTGGGATTGGCCTGAAGCCCCTTTGTCATGACAGATATGATCTCTTTATACCTTCCCTTTAACCTTAGATAATCAAATATGTAATGGTAGGGGGCCATTTTTTTGGGAGCCAACCTGACAAGGATCTTTGCCTCTTCAAAGGCCTTTTCCGATGCATCCTGCCTGATAAAGGTATCGAGCATAATCTCATGGGCCCCCACATCCTCGGGATGTAATTTGATATACTTGCCCATATGCAGCATAGCAGCCTTGAGGTTCCCTTCTTCATATTCAAGTACGCCCAGGTTATACAATACCGTATCGTTCATAGGTTCAATTGCCAGAATTTTCTTGTATACTTTCCTTAACTCACTTTTTTTATGCTGTTTTTCCAATATTTCTGACATTAATATCAGGGCTTCAAGTGAGTGAGGATCTTTTTCCAGGACATCTGAAAGATATCTCTTGGCCCTCATCAGTTGTCCCTTCCTTATCATCCTATGAGACAGCTTCAACCTGCTTTCAAGATCACTGGATTTAAGGTTTGCCGCCTTTGCAAGATACCAATCCGCTTTTCCCGTCTGTCCAGCCTTCTCATAAAGATAAGACAGGTTGTAATAAAGATTCGCATCACCGGGATTCATTTTGATCGCCTTGAGGTATGCAGATATGGCCTTTTTTATCATACCGGTCTTTGAATATAAGTATCCAAGATTCTCATAAACATTAAGGGCATCATCTCCATTAACCATGCCGGCGACCATCTCATACTCTTTTATGGCCCGTTTCCATTTCCCTTTTTCTTCAAGGGCCTCAGCCAATTCCAGCCTGTAAGTTACATCTTCTGAATCATACTGTAGCAGCCTTCTCAAGGTGGAGACAATCCCGTCATTATACGACATTTTTCTGTAAACCATTAAGAGTTCATTCAACATGTCCCGGTCCGGATCCTTCTCCACTTCCTGCTCCAATATCCGGGCCGCTTTTTTCCACTCCTTTTGAGATATATATTCCCGGATGATTCTCCTGCGGAGAGGGATATCCTCAGGAAACAGATCCACCGCGCGTTCAAGAAAGGCTATCCGCTTTTCATCCCCAACAGTATCGGCTTTTTCAAGCCAGTCATCCGGGTCAGGCCGGATATTCCAGACCATATACCCCAGATCCTGATTACGATATTTCACTTTTATCCTGAATGAATAGCAATCAAATATTTCCTGGTTGGGTAACAGCATAAAAAGAGGTGTCTCTTCATATTGAAGGGCGTTTACATCAAAATTCATACATACCAGCCGCACACCATAATTAAAGGGGATGTTTGTAAAGACCTTAACAAGCCTGATTCTGTCCTTGGGATGAAAACGAACGGTCTCACCTGAAAATATTTTTTGAAATTCGTGATCTACTTCTATCAGGAGATAGTCAAACCGGTGTGAAGTATAGTATATGCCATGCCAAACCCACCAGCCTGCAAAAAAAGAGAAGCCTATAAGCAGGGCAGTCAACCAAAATAAAGGTCTGCGGTATGCCGGAGGCCGTCTCCTTTTTTTCAGCAAACGGTAGTATTTGTCTGATGACTTCTTATTTGTTACGGGCCTTTGGGGCAAATTCGCCTTCCCAGATTAACAGGATCGGACTTGCTACAAAAATTGATGAGTAGGTACCCACCACAATCCCTACCAACATAGCAAAGGCAAAATCATGAATCACGCTCCCCCCCAAGACAAAAAGGGCAACCACAACGATCAAAGTGGTACTGGATGTGAGGATCGTACGACTAAGAGTC
>CAZQAA010000004.1:0-10336 GCA_964591255.1 uncultured Desulfobacterales bacterium
CACATGGGCCAGGGCAGCCTTGAGGAGCGCAGGGGTCGGTTCCGGCTGGTCATACAGAAAAAGTTCCAGCTTACCCATGCACTCCATCACATGTTCGGCCGGCGGAGGGACAAAGGCGGCATTGCCGGGCCGGGTGCCGCCAATCCAGTTCTGGGTTCTGCGGAATTCGCCCGGCGTCTGATTGCTGCCCCGTCCCCTGGCAAGCAGAATGGAGTGCATCTCCTTAATCAGTCGCAGAGAGAGCGGAAACCCCTCGGCCAGACGCGTAAGGCCATGGTCCAGGGCTGCCACATAGTTGCTCACCTCCCGGACATCGTCCATCGGCACACCAGGCTCCATGTCCAATTCAAAAAGAAGGAGATCAGAGAGCGATGACTGCGTTCCCTCGATCATGGAGGAAAGTACCGCCTCCTTGCGGACATACATATAGAGGAACAGGGAGATATCAGGCAGGAAGGTAGAAATACTGTCCAACCGACCGAGAGCCAACAGCGCCTGGTCGAACTTGCCGTGCAACTCCGGCGTCCACTCAATAGGCGGTTTCGGAGGCAACGGAGCGGGAACAAAGGCCCGGGCAT
Source organism: uncultured Desulfobacterales bacterium (assembly GCA_964591255.1). GTDB lineage: Bacteria > Desulfobacterota > DSM-4660 > Desulfatiglandales > Desulfatiglandaceae > CAZQAA01. The sequence goes on from CAZQAA010000004.1 coordinate 579, forward strand.
TTTCACCCACTGTTGTTATGGTTACGTAATGTCCCTGGAGTTCGCGCTTCATTGTCCCGCTGTATCCTAAAATAAGCCTTTTTGTTATTTTAATTTAATGCTATATACTAAAATAACAAAAGACAAAATGAGAGTCAAGCGGATTAACTTAAAATAGCAACCTGTGCTTATTTTAGGCTTGTAGGCTTTTCTAAAACATGAATACGGAAAACAGATAAACGCCAGTTCCCGTTCATTTCCCCAGACGAGCGTTTGAGATGACATCCGGTCTTTCACAGCATATTCTAATTTCGAAAACCAAGTCTGGCATGAGTAATCCTGATAATTGCTTTATTCTCCAGGAGTTGCGGAATTCCCCGAAAAAATAGTGCTTTCTCTGGGTTGGGAAACCAAGGGGAAATCTCTTTCCTTTTTACCCTTTTTCTGAAAAGTTCGAAAATCTGTACCGTACCACCCGTTTTTCGAACGCTCGTCCGAAAGGCTATGTCTTATAATTGGTCGGAAATCAATAGGTTACAAGGTGGTCACATTCTCCGTTTGACAAGAATTGAGGAAATCGAAATTAATTTCATACTCGGATTTCCCGGACTTCTGGATTAGGACTAGGTTGTGTTAACGTAACAGATGGTATGGTGGAGGCGGGGGGAGTCGAACCCCCGTCCGGAAACATTCCGCTTAGGCCTCTACATACTTAGCCCGATTTTAATTTTTCGCCTCTATGGTGACGATCGAGCACGCACCATAGTAGACTAACCTGCGATAACTTTCACTTGACCGTCTCACAGGTAAGACGCCCAAGCTAGCCTGCTAGTCGACGCCCTTTTCAGTTTTGCAGGCACAAACTGAAAGGACGCTGGCCTAATTAAGCGGCCAGAGCATACGCATAATCGTCTGCGTTTGTGTTTAAACCCACCTGTTTTACGAGAAGATGGAACCTCGGTATGCAACCTAAGCTTCAACTATCCCCGTCGAAGCCAGTTCGCCCCCAAAATGGTGGAAGCTTTTATATTCTAAGCATATTATATATATTTGTCAATATTAACGCCATTTTTTACTCTCATCGACCTCTTTTTTAAGCTCCTTTTCTTTTAGGGCACGTCTCTTATCATATTTTCGTTTTCCTCTTGCCAGGGCGAGTTCGACCTTGGCCCAACCATCGGAGAAGTAGACCTTAGTGGGGATCAGTGTGTTGCCTTTTTCCTCTGTCTTTCCGATAAGTCGCTTTATTTCCCGTTTGTTTAAAAGCAGCTTTCTTGGCCTTAGAGGATCCAGTTGCATATGGCTGGCAAAGGGATAGGGCTTAATGTACATCTTGTATAAAAATATTTCTCCCTTTTTGATCCTGGCATAGCTGTCGGAGAGACTTGCATTTCCCGCTCTAAGAGATTTTACTTCAGGTCCCAGGAGGACCATTCCGGCCTCATATAGCTCGTCGATAAAATAGTCATATGCGGCCTTTCTGTTTTGACAAACGATTCTTGTGCTCATGAATTTTCTCTTCCGTATAACTCGGGTAAGAGTTTTTCCATCTTATCAGAGATACGACTACGTACTTCTCTGGACGTGTTCAACCTCATGATTTCCTCAAAGTCCGCCTTTATATCTTGTATGGACATGGAACGAATAACCTTTTTGATCAAGGGAATAGAGCGGACATTCATACTGAGCGTATCCAGTCCGAGACCGAGCAGGATTGGTATACAGAGCGGATCTCCGGCCATCTCTCCACATATTGAAACACCTATGTTGCTCTTTTTTGCCACGGTTATCACCTGTTGGATCATTTTCAGGACGGCCGGATGGAAGGGTTCGTACATGTAGGCCATATCCTCATCGATCCTGTCAATGGCAAGGGCATACTGGATAAGGTCATTAGTACCGATACTGAAGAAATCCACCTGATCTGCAAGGGCCTCGGCCATTGCCACTGCAGAAGGCACCTCGATCATGATGCCTATCTCGGTGCCTTGGTTGTATTCGAGGCCCTGTTGTTCCAGTTCATCCTTTACCTGTTCCAGTATCCTTTTTGCATCCAGGATCTCCTGCACTCCTGATATCATGGGGAACATTATCTTAATATTACCATAAACGCTTGCCCTTAGAATCGCGCGGAGTTGGGTCTTAAACATGTCCGGTTTTTTTAGGCATAGCCTTATGGCCCTTAGACCGAGGGCAGGATTGGTTTCTTTGGTATTTGCGGATATTGATGTAAACTTATCTCCTCCAAGATCTAGAGTTCTTATGATTACAGGCTCAGGCATGATGGTCTCTGCCACATTCCTGTAGTCTTCAAACAATTCCTCCTCGTTGGGAAGTCCCTTGCTTTTTAAATAAAGGAATTCCGTCCTGTAAAGCCCCACGCCCTCACCACCATACTCTTTTACTACTGATACCTCGTCATAAAATTCCGTGTTGGCCATTATGGCTATTCTGTGTCCATCGAGGGTTTCTGCCGGCAAGTGACTGGTGCTGATGATGGAGGACTTGTATCTTTCACGCTGGAGCTGTTTCTCGTGATAATGGATAATGGCGTCGTCATCAGGATTGATAATAACCTCACCGGTGGTGCCGTCCACGATCAGGAGCTGGCCTTCTTCCACCATTTCTGTGACGGATCCAAGTCCCATAACTGCAGGCAGGTCCAAGGCCTGTGCCATTATTGCAGTATGGGAGGTTCGGCCGCCTGCGTCAGTTATGAAGCCCATGACCTTGTTAATATTCAATTCAGAAGTATCGCCTGGTGACAGATTGTGTGCTACGATAATAACCCTCTCGTCGATCTCCGCCAGGATCCCTGTTTCCTGTCCCGAGAGATTCCTCAGGATTCGCTCTATGACATTTTGCACGTCTTCAATGCGATTACTTATATATTCGTCATCTATTTGTTGAAATACGTCTTTTATTTCTTCAAACGATTTTTTGAGCGCCCATTCCGCATTTATCTGTTCATCCCGGATACGATTGATGGTGGAATCGTAGAGCGTACTGTCTTCAAGAATCATAAGGTGGCTGTCCAGGATAAAGACATGTCCCTTCACATGATCCGGCATCCTGTTCTTGATATTGGTCAGTCTATCCCGCGTTTTTTGAACGGCATTCTTGAATCGTTCCACCTCCTTGGCAACGCGGTCACTGCTGATAAGATACTGGTACAGAATCTTCACCCTTGACCTGTCTATTAAGCGGGCCTTGCCGATTATAATACCTGGAGAGACCGCAATACCACGCAATTTTATGGGTTCAGTAGGACGTGAATCAGGCATTATTACTCCGTTTCCTCTCCGAATCTGTTTTCAATAAGCTGCGAAAGTCTTTCCATGAAATCTTCACAATCTTCTCCTACAATCCTGGCCATCAGTTCCGTGCCTTTGGGACATGAAAGTGTCAGAACAGACAGAATGCTGCCACCATCTACTTCGCAGTCGCCCTTTTTCAGGTACAATCTGGAATTATATTGATTTCCGAGCTCCACTATCATGGCGGCTGTCCTGGCGTGAAGTCCCAGGTCATTCTTGATTTTAAATTTTTTGATTATTTCCATTCAGTTCCAAGGATTTTTTTATTTCCAGGCACGCTTTGTAAACCCGCCTGTATGGAAGGCCTTTTTCTTTGGATACAAGTGAGGCCATGTCCCTGATACTTAATCCTTCTTTCAAGAGGTTGTTTATGATATCCAGGACCCCTTTATCGATTTTCTCAGGTTTCAGTCCCTTTTCATTGCCTGCAACTACCAAGGTGAATTCCCCTTTTATCCGATTACGGGGCAGGCTTTCCAGAATTGTACTGATATATCCCCTGGCCACTTCTTCAAAGATTTTTGTCATTTCCCTGAGTACTACTGTTTTTCTGTCTCCTAATATATTCCTCAGATCAGTGAGCATGGCCTTGATCCTGTGTGGGGCCTCGAAGAATATCAATGTGTTTTTATGTGCATGTAACTCCCTGAGGACGCTTTTCCTTTTTTCGGACCTGCTTGGCAGAAAACCCGCAAATGTGAACTGTTCCGCGGGAAAGCCGGAAACTGAAAGAGCAGCAGTAACCGCAGATGGTCCGGGAATGGGACATATCCTCATATTCTTTTCCGCTACCTGTTTGATAAGGTATGGGCCAGGATCTGAAATGCCCGGCGTTCCTGCATCGGTAACAAGGGCTACATCCTGACCAGATTCCAGTTTCCTTATTATATCTGCCGTCTTATGTTGTTGGTTTTCCCGTCTGTAACTAATCAGCCGTGTCTTGATACCGTGGTGTCCTAAAAGCCCCTTTGTGTGGGTAATATTTTCAGCGGCCACAAATTTAACGTTTTTCAGGGTCCTGATAGCACGAAGAGTGATGTCTTCCAGATTGCCGATTGGAGTTGAAACCACATATAATGTGCCCTGATCCCGATTCAATCTTTTAAGTACACCCTCTCTCATTTCGATTCAGGGGGATTCAATAGGCCAATTCAAATGCGTTTTTGACCAGTTCAATCCGGGTGTTATTGCCTTCTATACTGACCGCTATAACATCAAATCTGGCCCGCATGCCATAACAATTATTTGCTTTCATATATGCCAGTGCCACCTTGGAGAGCTGTCTTTTTTTTCGCCCATTTACGGCCTCTTTGGCATAACCGGTGGACCTGCCCTTTCGTGTTTTTGTTTCGATGAATACCAGTGTATCTCCATCTTTTGCAATCAGGTCTATTTCTCCCAGGCCACACCGGTAATTACGTATAATATTTTTGTATCCCAGGCCCTTGATCTTCTTGTAAGCAAGGTCTTCACCCAGCTTCCCAAGCTCTATCCTTTCCTTGGTCAAGTCAACGGACTCCCTTGAAGGTCAGGCGATGAAGAGGTGACGCACCGTGTCTCCTTAAGGCTTCAAGATGTAGGGATGTTGCATATCCCTTGTTTTTGTCAAGACCGTAGACAGGGTAGATTTCGTGATAGGATCTCATAATCCTGTCCCTGTACACCTTTGCCATTACGGAGGCGGCTGAAATACTCCGGCTAAGCTGGTCTCCCTTCTTGATACATGTTTGGGGAATGGATAATGGGATGCCGTAAATGCCGTCTATAAGGAGAAAATCGGGTTGAGGAACCAGTGCTGAAACTGCCCGTTTCATGGCCTCAATAGAGGCTTTAAGGATGTTGAATCTGTCTATATAAATCTGGGATACTACCCCGATAGCCGCGGCCACGGCCTTCTTATGGATAATCGGGAATGCCTTTTCTCTTGCCCTCTCGGTCATCTTTTTTGAGTCAGTAATCCCATTAAGAGAATCATCATGCGGGATAATCACCGCAGCTGCCACTACAGGACCGATTAGAGACCCGCGACCGGCTTCATCAACCCCGGCAATCAGGGCATAACCCTCCTCGGATAACTGGCCCTCATAAAAAAAGGGGTCACATTTTGGAGGTATGCCCGTGCCTGGAAAAAGTGATAGATTTTTTGGCGGACAGGACAATTGCTGCTAAAATCTTTTTTCCTTTATCCTGGCGGCCTTACCCCTTAAGTTACGCAGGTAATAGAGTCTGGCCCTCCTTACCCTGCCCCTTGTCACTACTTCTATCTTGTCTATGGCGGGCGAGTGAAGAGGAAAGATCCTCTCAACCCCAATGCCGTAGGAGACCTTTCTAACGGTAAACGTAGCTCCTGTATTTCCCTTCCTCTTCCGTATGACAACCCCCTGAAACACCTGTATACGTTCCTTTTCGCCTTCCTTTATCCTTACGTAGACCTTTACTGTATCCCCCGCTTTAAAATCGGGAATATCGAGCCTCAGTTGCTCCTTTTCGAGCGTTTCTATGATATTCATCTCTTCCTCCTTTAATTCATAATACCCCGTATTCAATCATGCCTTCCTACCAGCCGGTCCAGTATTATGGCCGCTGCGCTCCTGACTGACAGGTGTCTGTAACCGGTTTTTCCATAGATAGGTTCAAGGACATAGTCTGCATCCTCTATAACAGTTTTTCCGAGACCCCATGCCGTCCCGAATATCAGGATAACCACCCTGTCTTCGGAGATGATTTTGCTTGTCTCTTTATAAGAAATGGAGCAATCCTTTTGCCTGGAGGCGTCGGTTGCAATCATAAGTGGGGTCTCTTTCTCGATTTCTGTTATCATATGCAGGGCCGTCGAGAGATCATGTACCACTTTAAGTAATGCAATAGCCTCTTTTCTGTCCTTATTATAATTTGCTCCATAACCTGTAGTCCAGTGTCTTTTGACCCTTTCGGCCAGTCTTCTCTGGTCATCAAGGGGATTAATAACAAAAAAAATCTTGACACCATAGGTCCTGGAGAGACGGGCTATATCGTGAATATCCACCGTGGTGATAGCCGAGGCGATAACCTGATAATTTTTGTTGTAAACAGGGTAATGAACAAGCCCAATATATAGTCGCATAGGATCAAGATCCAGGTCCTTTGGCCCCTTTCAGTTTTACCAGAATCCTCTTGTCTTCACTGGTTAATTTATTCTCGTGGAGAAGGTCTGGCCTTTTCTTTAGCGTCATCCTAAGGGCTTGGGTCCTGCGCCACAGACGAATCTCTTCGTGATTTCCCGACAGGAGGACATCCGGCACCTCCATCTCTTTGAATACCCGAGGCCTGGTATATTGTGGATATTCCAATAGTCCATCTTCAAAAGAGTCCTCTAAGTTGGATCTTTGCCCACCAAGCACACCAGGAATGAGTCTGCTTACAGCATCAATAACAACCATGGCGGCAAGCTCTCCTCCGCTAAGGATATAGTCACCCACGGACAATTCCATGTCAACAAGGCCCATGCGTACCCTTTCGTCTACCCCTTCATAGCGTCCGCAAATAAAGATAAGTTGATCCCAGGTGGAAAGTTTCCATGCAGTATCTTGGTCAAAAGTCCTGCCCTGCGGACTCATGAGGATTACCTGAGTCTTGCCCTGCATCCTCTCAACAGATTCCAGTGCCCGGTAGATGGGTTCTGGTTTCATGACCATACCTTCTCCACCCCCATATGGGCGGTCATCCGTCTCTCTGTGAGGACCCTCTGCAAAGTCGCGGATATTGACTACAGTCACATCCAGCAATTTCCTCTTTACCGCCCTGCCCAGAACCCCATCTCTCAAAAAGGGATGAAACATTTCCGGAAATATGGTTAGCACATCATATCTCATTCAAGTCAAGCAGTCCCTCCATGGGCGTAATAATCATTATTCGTTTTTCCAGGTCGATTTCTTTGATCACCTCATGGGTAGCGGGGATGAGAATTTCCCTTTTTCCATCTTTAATCACGTAGATATCGTTTCCCCCTGTGGATATGATTTGGGACACGATCCCCAGATAGCTCCCCGACTCCAGATAGACGCCAAGTTTCAAGATCTCATGCCAGAAATATTCGTCCTCATTACGGACAAGAGACCCTTTTTTGATAAATATCTCTGCACCCCTAAGATTTTCTGCCTCCTCTTTTTGGTCCAACCCATCCAGTTTTATCAATAGGGAATTTTTGTAAGGACTGACGGACGAGACCGTGAACTCTATAAGTTTGCCTGATATGGCTCTTATAAACAGAGTCCTGGCCTCCAGGAAAGTTGTCCGGGAATGGGCATACGATTCGATTTTAAGCAGTCCCCTTAATCCATGGGGCCGGAGGACCTTCCCTATGAGTAGGAGACTGTCCCTGGGAGTGTCTTTCAAGGTTACTCAATGATTTCCAAGACTGATCTTTTCCCTATCTTGGTGGAGGCTGCACTGAGAACCGTTCTCATGGCACGGGCTGTCCGGCCCTGTTTGCCTATGACCTTTCCCAAGTCTTCCTTGGCTACTTTCAATTCGATAACAGAGGTTTGCTCTCCCTCTATTTCCGTGACCTCAACCTCCTCCGGTTTGTCCACCAGTGCCTTTGCGATGTATGCTATCAGATCTTTCATCTCGCCATACCTCCGTCTTTGATTTCACTTCCTGTGCCGGATCATTTTGCTGTTGCAGAAGATTGCAGCAAACCCTCTTTTTTTAAAAGTGCTCTCGCAGATTCGGAAACAAGTGCACCCTTTCCAAGCCAGTAGTTGACCTTGTCCTCATGGATTTTGACCACCGCCGGTTCTTTCATAGGATCATAATAACCCAATATTTCCAAGAATTTTCCGTCCCGCGGCGACTTTGAGTCTGCGGCGATCATTCGGTAAAACGGTTTTTTCTTGGTCCCCATTCTTGTCAACCTGATTCTAACGGCCATATATGTTTTATAACCTCCACAAATTAAAATTAATGTTTTTTAATGCCTCTGATACTTCCACTGTATCCCGATTTTATCCCAACAGGGATGATATATTAGGCATACCCTTTCTTGTTCTTGAAAATCGTTCTATCATCTTTTTTGCCTGAGTAAAATTTTTTAATAGACGATTTACATCCTGAATTGTGGTTCCGCTTCCCTTGGCAATCCTCCTTTTCCTGCTCCCCTTGATTATCTTATAGTTTTGCCTTTCCTCCTTTGTCATGGAATTGATAATGGCTTCCACCTTAACCAACTCTCTTTCATCCTGACCGGCCTGTTTAAGTTTCTTGATCTGGCCCATACCAGGCAGCATTCCGAGGATTTGTTCAAGAGGCCCTATCTTTTTCATCTGGTTCAGCTGTGAACGGAAATCCTCCAGATCAAATTCACTCTTTTTAAGCCTTTTTTGCAGCCTTTTGGTCTCTTTTTCATCGAATTGTTCCTGGGCCTTTTCAATGAGAGATATCACATCTCCCATACCCAGGATTTGAGATGCCATCCTGTCCGGATGAAAGGGCTCAAGGGCATCAATATCCTCTCCCGTACCTATAAATTTGATAGGTTTCCCGGTTACCGCCTTTATGGACAGGGCCGCACCTCCTCTTGCATCCCCTTCCATTTTGGTCAGGATAATCCCTGTGATCTCAAGGGCCTTGTCAAATTGCTCGGCCACGTTTACTGCATCCTGTCCGGTCATGGCATCGGCCACCAGAAGGATCTCGGCAGGAGTCATCTTTGCCTTAATCCTGACAAGTTCCGCCATCAGTTCTTCATCAACATGAAGACGGCCTGCAGTATCTATAACCAGTACATCAGCACCTTCTTTGCCTGCAGTGGCCAGGGCCTTGAGACATATCTCTTCCGGTCTTTGATCAGGGCTTGACGGATATACGGGTATGTTGATTCTGGCGCCCAATTTGCTCAATTGTTCAATAGCGGCAGGTCTATATATATCCGCAGGTACCAGATACGGCTGTCTCCCCTGTTTTCTGAGCTGCTTGGCCAGCTTGGCGGCAGTGGTTGTCTTGCCCGAACCCTGGAGGCCCGTGAGCATTAGCGAAAAAGGAGGCCTTCCAATCAGCCTGAGCCCGTGAGCCTGTTCCCCCATCAACCGGGTCAGCTCTTCCCTGACGATTTTTATGAGCTGTTGACCTGGCGTAAGGCTTTTAAGGACTTCCTGGCCAATGGCACGCTGGTTGATCTCCCCCACAAGTCCTTTGACCACTTTGTAGTTGACATCGGCTTCAAGGAGGGCTAAACGGACTTCCTTGAGAGCGGCCTTGATATTGGTCTCAGTTAGTGTGCCCCGGCCGGTTACTTTCTTAAATACGCTATTTAATTTTTCTGTTAGGCTCTCAAACATAATTAATTAGATAAGCTGTTAATATACGCAAATTTTTAGACTATATCAATCTCTATTATGTGTCAATTAGTTTCCATGCATAAAAGGGACTTTTTCACGATCCCGGCCCGGGCAATAATTGCATGTTAACATTATAGTAATCCTA
>CAZQAA010000005.1:0-14142 GCA_964591255.1 uncultured Desulfobacterales bacterium
TAGACATTATACCTCTTACCTGCGATATCCATTGTACCCGGAAGGATGGAAAGCCCCATCTCAAGGGCGCGGGGGTTAAGGAGGCTAAGCCCCTCGAGACCTTCTGCCCTGTCAAGTTCCGCCTTGAACATGTTCTCAAAGAGCCTGTCGGCCGCCTGTTCCGGGGGCATGTAATTGAAAAATGCAAGAATGCCAAGGGATTCACCACAATAGATAGGCAGGTATCCTTCCTGAACGATCCGGTCCCTGAAAGTATTTCCTTCCGGGGACCCATGAGAATAATAGCCCCTCTGGATCATGTCCTGACAATGTTTAAGAGCGGCCCTGCCGAGGGCCTCGTTTACCAGAAGAGGCGGAAGGGCATTACTGAAAACAGGGGCCAGTTCCGGCTGCTCTTCAAGCACGCTTTCCGGATCCACTCCAAGGGCACGCGCCGTTGCTGCCGGATCTTTCCTTGCATCGTTCAAAAGCTGGACGAACCGGGTCTCCACCTGTGTGGGTCCGGGCATTGTTGAACCGGATTGATCCTCCCCTCTGCCATTCCTTTCCACGCCCAAAACAAGGGAAAAAAACAGCATTATGATTGTAAAAAATTTGCGCCTCATCAAAAATCCTTTAAAAACAGACTTTACGCCTGAAATTTTCTATATATTTTGCAAAAAGTGTGCCCATCAAACAGGCAGCATGCTCCCCGAAAAAGCAACAGGGCTTATTCTCCAAAAAGCATCGTATTTTCAGGGTAACACATCAGGCGACGCAAGCCGGTTCGGGGAATGGGAGGAAAAGCCTCCTTACGTGACTGCCACGACCACTGGTCATATTTAGCCACATCTGGTCAAATATGTTCAACCTTTCAGGTCATCCCATAACTCATATACCCGGCATCATAACCCGGTCATGCACCACCCTTAATCTCTACCATCGCTTCTTCAGGACCAGTTCCACGGACAAGGGGTCCCCTTCAATAAAGCTATAAGTACCGGGGGTACGGTAATCCCTGTCCATCAGATTCCTGACATAACATCCCAGGTCCACTCCCCTGAAAAAGACATCCCTGAACGTAACAGACATGTCCATAAGCCACACTCCCGAAGCAGAGGGAAATCCGGATGCCCTGGGAGCAATCAGATCCCTTGATGAGACATATCCCAGCCGAGCAAAGGCGCTTATTTTCCTGACAGGCCTCCAGGTGCCAGTGATATTCAACACCTTTTCAGCCCCGGTATCAAAGGGATATCTCACGTCCACAAAGTGTTTCACCACCGTGCCGTCCGGACGTATAAAAGAGAAGTCGTTTAGTTTATAGGTCTCATCCGGCCCGCTGTTACCCAGAAGAGTGGCATTCACGGATAGTTTAAGGGTCCTGTGGGGGAAAAAGGTCGCCCCCAGTTCCATCCCGTTTATGGTCTGGGTGTTAGGCTGGGAAAGTCCGGCATAAGGATCTTCCATGCGGTGATTGGAAATACGGCTCCTGAAACCTACAAGGCTGAATTTGGCGCGCCAGGAGGGATTCCACTGGAAAGACATGGAAAAAGTCGAGATCTTTTCCGGTTCGGGTTCCCCTTCCCCAAGGATCTGGCTGCAAAAGGGTGTCCTGTAGGCAGTACCATACAGAATTTTGCACACATACCTGTCAGAAGGAGACCATAGCGCACCAATGTTGAAACTCGCATGGTCCTTATAGGCGTCATGATCATCATATCTCAGCCCTGCTATCAGTTCAAGATCCCCTATCCTGTGGGTATATTGACCAAACAGAGACCGCAAAGCCGTATCGTAATCCTCCTCCGTCACATCCGGGAGAAAGGCCTCGTTATCAGGCCCGATAAATTCGGGCAGGTATCCCTGCCATATGGGGGCATTCTCTATTTCCTGCCTGCGGTAGGAAAGGCCCGCTGTCATAAGGCCATGGGCATCCCACAACGATCTGTCGTAGATAATCTCACCGTAGACCGTTTCTCCTTTCGGCTCCAGAGTCCGGTCAATAATACGGTAGTCATCCCTTCTCCATCTGTAGAATCCGGTAAATCTCAGGCTGGCCCCGGGATCGAGCTCCCTCTTGCACTCCAGTTTGAGGTGACCCGTATTTACGTCATGCCTTTCTTTCCAGGTCAGATCATCGCCAGCCCCTGAAACGGCATAAGGGATCCTGTAACTGGACATCCTTCCGGAGAGGGTAAACCAGTCTCCAAGGGAAAGGCGGCCATAGGACTCGAAATAGTTGGAATCATCCGGCGTATCGTTTCCATATCTGTTTTCAGGTGGCACGGGAGATCGACCATCTCCCCAAAAATCCATAACATTTATGTGACGATCATCTTCTTTGCCCCTCCGGGCACTGACAGAAAAAAAGGCATCCCAGCAGCCTGCATCATATCCCATATTCACAAATGCCCCTGTCTGTTCCTCGGGATCATGATAAATGAGCCCAGCTTCCACTCCCTGGATATCGCGGCCGGAGAGGGGAACGATATTGACAATGCCCGCGAATGCATCAGGCCCCCACAGGACTGATCCCGGGCCCCTGATAATTTCAATGCGTTTGATCGGGACAAGGGAAAGCTCGTGATCCAGGGGATGTATCGACTTTGTCATTTCCGAGCCCAGCGGAACGGTATCATACAAGAAAAGGACGGAATCGGGAATACCCCTAAGATACGGCTTGGTACCCCCCTCTTTGGGGGCCATATAGAATCCGGGGAGAAGCTCCAGGACCTGGGCAAGGGTAGTGCTTCCCTGTTCCTGCAGTTCCTTCCTGGTAATGACCTGGGCCACCGCCGGTGCCTGCCAGGCACTCTCTTCCCGGCGGGACGCAATGGAAAGGACCTGCAGGTCCTCGCCTATGAACATGAGCATCGTATTGTCTGCAGAAGATGCATGTGATTCAACAGACACACAGAGCAGGACTGCCTGAACAACCAGCAGCCATTTCATGAAAGTTCCGTGAAAAACATTTCTGGATATTTTCAACGTCACGAGTTTTCCTTTTTCAACAGGACCCTGAACTTGGCGCGGCTCAGACCAAGGAGTTTGGCTGCCGCACTCTGGTTATTGGCGCACGCATCAAGGGCCTGTCTTACCAGATTCCTCTGCAGGGCCTCGATGGATATACCTTCAGGGGGCAAACGAAATTTTCCGTCAATAGAATCGGAGGACGTCTCCTCTCTCAAAAAGGAGAGGGTATCTGATGTAATGGAGCCATGATCTCCTGCCAGTATTGCAGCCCGCTCTATGACATTGGCCAGTTCACGGACATTTCCCGGCCATCTGTATCCCTTTAATATATTGATCGCCCCGGAAGTCAATTCAATTTTTTTCCCTCCACAGAATCTGTTGATAAAATGTTCGGCAAGGGGAAGGATGTCTTCAATGCGATCCCGTAACGGCGGTGGAGAAATGGGAAAAACACTTATTCGAAAGAACAGATCGGGTCGAAATTTTCCCTTGTCCATTAATTCCTTAAGATCCCTGTTTGTTGCACATATGACCCTGACATCTACAGGAATCTCTTCATTTCCCCCAACCCGCTGTATCCTCTTCTCCTGGAGGGCCCTCAACAGCTTGGCTTGCGCCTCCAGGGACAGGTCCCCTATTTCGTCCATGAACAGTGTACCTTCGGATGCATATTCAAACTTTCCAACGGCCTTGCGCTCAGCACCTGTGAAGGAACCCTTTTCGTGTCCGAACAACTCCGATTCCACTAAATTTGGGGAGATTGCCGCACAATTCACCGGGACAAAACGCCCCGCTTTCCTGGGACTCTTCCGATGAATAAACCTGGCTAATAGTTCTTTCCCTGTTCCGGATTCTCCACTGATAAGCACTGCTGAGTCGCTTTCCGCCACCTTGCAGGCAAGATCCATAACCGACGCCATTTCTTTTGAGACATATACTATCTTGTCTGAACCATAGCGCTCATCAAGTTGATTCCGCAGTTCCCTGTTTTCCATGATAATTCTGGACAACCTTAATGTGCGTTCAACAGTAAGCAGGATCCGATCCTCCTCAAAAGGCTTGGTAATATAGTCCACGGCCCCGGCCCGCATGGCCTCCACGGCCGATTCGACAGTTGCAAAAGCAGTGATAAAAACCACCGGCGGCGAAAATTCCAGCTTCTTGATCTCCTGCAGGAGGGTAACGCCGTCCATCCGTGGCATCTTTATATCTGCAATAACCATATCATAGGATCCAGTCTGGACCTTCTGGAGGGCGACAAGACCATCCCCTGCTTCATCTACACTATGTCCTGCCCTCCCCAACATGATGGAAAGCAGGTGCCTCATCTTTTTCTCGTCATCTACCACCAATATATGAGCCATTTAGCTACCTTCCTTTTCAACTCTTCCTGACCCCGGCCCCTGAATCTGCGAGTCCTTGTTTTTGTCTTTCGGGATTCGCACCACAAACAGGGTCCCTTCCGGTGAACTGTTTTCAATTGAAACAGAACCGGCATGGGCCTTGATAACCTGTGCTGCAAATGCTAAACCAAGGCCTGTTCCCCTGGATTTGGTGGTAAAAAATGGTTCAAAAATCTTCTGTCTGTTTTCATGGGGAATTCCCTCCCCATGATCTTCCACTTTAAAAAGCCATTCTCCGCAGGCAGTACACGAAGTAATCCGCACAACCCCTTTCCCCCTGTTTGCATCGTACGCGTTTTTGACAATATTCCCCAAGGCCCGTATGAGAAGATCCTGGTCCACATTTGCAAAGCAGGAATCGGATTCAATATGGGCCTCCAATTCAATATGGGCTTCTGCATTCTGGATCTCGAAACGGGAAACAATATCCCTTGCCATTTCATTCAGGTCAACCCTCCTGAAAACCGGCTCAGCAGGACGGGAAAACATCAGGAAATCTTCAATGATTTTGTTCAACCTCCTGATTTCATCCTCCATATAAACAATCATGGTATCATCCGAAGGGAGCTTCCTGTCTTTTTTTAACACATCCAAAGAACTCTTTATTATGCCGAGGGGATTCTTGACCTCATGTGCAACCATCAGAGAAAATTTTCCCACCTCGGCCAGGGCCTGATGCCTTGCCATCTCCTGGTTGGCCTTAAGCAGGGCCTTTCTGCTCCTTGCCAGAGATTCAAGCATGGCATTAAACGCCAGAGCAAGTTCTCTTGTCTCGGGGAGGTTGCCGGGTTCCGCCCTTAACTCCAGATCCCCTTCGCCGACCCGACGGGCTGCATTGGCAAGGCGTGTTACATCCCGGACAATGGAGAGGGAAATGATATAAAACATGACACCGGCCAGAATGGCAAGGCCTACTGACACCCATATAAACTGCCGGGTAATTTTGCCGATGAGGCTGTTAATGCCATGGGTGCTAAAATCGATACGCACCTTGCCTATATACTTGATGCCTGGCTTTTTCAATGCCCCGAACGGCATATCAAGAGTATCGTACAAGATGTTTTCACCGTGCAGGATCTTGAAGGTCACAGGGGCCTCCACAGTGGACAGGGGGCCTGGAACAACCCTGGAGAGTTCCACAAGGGGAGAATGTTTCTCATCAAGGATAGTCACCCTTGCTACATCTTCTTCACCAAGAAGATTAAGGGCCAATGTCTTCAAGCCTGTCTTGTCGCTCATCAGGACACCCACTTCCGCATTATCAGCAAGATATCCTGCCAAAAACGAGATCCTCTGCCTGAATCTTTTGAGCATAAACTTTTTGGTGATATGGACTCCCACCATGTCCAGGACAAAAGTCGTCGCGCATATGAGGAGGAAAGCAGCAATAAGGAGTCTGAAATGTATTGCCAGTCTTTTCATGGGCCTTCCTCAATAGCAAGTGCAGTATCTTCTGAAACATTTAAGCCCAGAGAATTGATCACTCGCAAGTTAAGCCATGTCCGAAATGCAGGGATAACGCTCCTGCATTCCTTTCCCGAAAGGATCTGAAAAGAGAGCCCGGCAGCCTGTTCCCCTATCTGTTCATAGTCAAGTATAAAACTCAGGGCCGCCCCGCTTCTATAAAAAAAACGATTATAGCCTATCACGGCAACCCCTCCGGAAAGGGCCTTTTTGATCAAAAATCTGACAAGACTTTCCGATATTACCGTAGGATCCGGTATAAGCCATAGGCCATCCAGCCGGGCCCACTGCGGGCCTAAAACAGAAGGAATCTCGCGTTTGGAAGAGACATTAAGAGGTATAATCTTCAATCCAACATCACTGCCCTGCTCCATGGCATTACGGACAAAGAAATCATTATGGGAGGGGTCATACAAAATTCCCAGGTTTTGAAACGAGGGAAAGGCATGTTTGATGATTTTCAATTCAAGATCCACAGGGATATCCAGGGGAACACCGCAGAGATCTGGCAACAGACCGGGCGGATTCAAAACCATTGCATAGACCCTTTTTATCCCGTCGCTGAAACTGTCTGTCCAGATAAACTGCATGGCTTCGGGTCCAACCGCCAAAACAAGATCATATCCGGTCCCTTCAATCTTTTTCCTGAGCACTTCCTGCGTAACACCTTGTTCTCTTTCCAGAGAATAGGTGTCTATAGCAGCTGTGATCTTTTTTTTCAGCCCCTTTTTGAAACCGTCGACAGCCTGCAAATAGGGCCTGATGTCGCGAGAAACCAGGACAGCTACCTTTTTAGGCACTTCCACCTCTGCCTGGCAGAAAGGGCCCATACCGACAATCAGACATATGGAAACGAAAAAAAAACGCGTCATAATGTCATGGCCCAACACTCAATATGTTCTAAGTCCATTTTTTAATTTTTTTATCCCGTTCCATATACATATAAGGGTCTGCATGTCTTGCTGCCGTCCTTATCTAACATAAAAGCTGTCATCAGAAATCTCAGCAGTAAGTCTGGTTGATATTTTAAATGCTCCTGGAGAGACGGAATCGAGGTTGATATAATAGGTGGGGACGAGACAGACAGCAACAAATAATTCATAGAAACCGTCTCTGGAATATTTAGGCAGGGTATGGGGAGCGCGGCCCACAGTATCTCCTTGTTATCAAATGTTTAGACCTGACACATACACACAAAAGAAATCTTACAGAGAGACAGAATGCGGCAAACGGCCGTGCAACCCAGCTCATAGACTTATTATGCTTGCAGTACAGGAAATAGGCACTCCTGTGGAATTCCAGAGTCGACCTGAACAGGGCATGATTACTGCTGGCGCCAATGTAATGGACAACAGAGGCCATAGGAAAATAAACAACCCGCCATCCATTCATAATCATCCTCCTGCACCAGTCAGCATCCTCCCAATACATAAAGAACCGTTCATCCAGGGCCCCTACATCCTCAATTGTTTCTCTTCTGACAAGCATACATGCCCCGGATACCCAGTCAGTAGCTATCGGCTTGGAACCGTCTGTCCTGTCTGTAAGTATATTTTTCCGACTGAACCTGCTCCCGGGGAACAGCCGCGTCATAATAGAATTGCGCCCAAAAAAGGCAGTAAATGGCGTTGGAAAGGAACGGGCCGATCCCTGGATCGTTCCATCATGATTGAGGATCCTTGGACCCAAGGCACCTGTCTTCGGATTTTCCTCCATATAGTCTAAAACGGTCTGAAAAAAATCCTCCCGAATACAGGTATCGGGATTAAGAAGCATGACATAAGGCGAGGTTCCCTCGCTTATGGCCCTGTTTACAGCCCTTGCAAAACCCAGATTCTCTTCGTTTTTACAGAGCCGAACTTGGGGAAATTCGTCTGTTATACGATCCACATTATCAATAGAGGCATTATCCTGTACAAAGATATTTATGGAATGCCCATTAACCGCCTTATATATAGATGTGATACACTGCTGTAAATATCCCGTACTGTTATAATTTACAATAATAATATCAAGCATGGCCTGATTGCCCTCTGTTCCTTGTCACCGTCCACAGGTGCAGGTTGAAATTTCCTGACCGGCTGTTAGGAGGCAGCTATAAACTTTGAATCCGGGACCGATCACCTGAAATTTTGAGCAGCCGTCTTGTAAATCTCGGCAAAAACCGTTCTCTCTCCAGCAGTCCCCATATATATTCATCCCTGACCCTTGTTGTTGCCTGAATTGTTTTTCTCTTTGTCATTTCCCTTTTTATGCCTTTTACGGCATCCAGCTTCGCCCGGATGATACTCCTGAGCCTGCCTCTGGCAGCAAAGTATAAAAATGCCGCGACATTGTAAATGACATGCATGGCCATGGTCCGGACGATTATTCCGGGAGGCATATTTTTTATATAGACCCATTCCAGGTTTCTATGGCCGTAATAAACGGAGAGATGAGAGTCATCCACAATACTATTACTGGCCTTGTGGAATACAACTGCCTCGGGGATATAAACACATTTATATCCTTTCAACTGTCCCCTGAAACTAAGATCAATATCCTCGTATAATAAAAAAAAATCTTCGTCAAAAAGACCTATATCCTCAAACATGCTCATTCGGTAAAGCGCCGCCCCTGCACAGGCGCCGAACACCCATTCCCGCCTGTCAAATCCGTTGCCGGGATGCCCCCTACCACGCAACAGGCCGGCACCTGCCCTGGTATATGCATCGCCGGCCCTGTCAATAATATCCGGACAGTCATAGAAAAGCATCTTTGAGGCTGCGGAACCCGCTTCAGGATATCTCTCCAGTCCCTCTACCAGATTTTCAAGCCAGCAAGGATGCGCGACTGCATCATTATTTAAAAGTGCTGCATATTCAGTCCGCACCGTCCTGAGGGCAATATTGTTGCCAGCAGCAAACCCAAGATTCCTCCCCAGAGCTATGATCCGTACTTCCGGATAATGATGCTTGACAAAATCAACAGATCCATCTTCAGACCCATTATCCACCATAATAATCTGAAAGTCTCTGTAGGTTTGTTGTCGCAACCCATCAAGACACTCCGGGAGCAGATCCCTCCCGTTCCAGTTGACGATAATCAGGCTGACTTTGCCACCATATTTTTTCAGATCTGAAAACAAACCTATTTCCGGCCAGCCTCCACTCAGCGAAATGCGGACACAAATATGCGCATCCCCAGAAATTTCACTTGAGTATTTTTACAACGTTCCGAACCTTGCTCTTAAACTCTTTCGTGACCGCCTCCACATCATCCAGACTAATGATTACCCGCGGTGACAAAAGGACTATCAATTCTGACCTGTTATCCTCGTCTGATTCCTTTCCGAAGAGATATCGTATGATCGGGATGTTCACCAGCCAGGGAGTTCCCTGGGACTTCAATGAATTCTTGTCCTTGATCAGACCGCCGAGCACAATGGTCTGCCCATGTTTCACGGTAAGGGACGTATTAATACGCCTCTTGAAAAAAGACGGGTATTTCTTTCCTGCCACCTCGATATCTCCGCTGTATTCGCTCACTTCCTGTTCAATATCCATCGTTACCAGGCCAAATTCATTGATATGAGGTGTTACTGACAATATTACCCCGGTATCACGGTACTCAATATTGGTGGAGACCACCGGACTTTCGCCGGAGGTATATTCGTAACTGGAACTTGCCACGGGGATCTCGTCGGAGATATCTATTTTTGCCTCTTTATTGTCGGATGCAAGGACATGAGGAGAGGAAATGATATTCACCTTCCCCGCTTTGGCAAAAGCCGACAACTGGGCCTTTACCCTGTTGTAGATACCCACCGTGTAATTGAATCCGTCACTATTCACATTGGCGCTCAAAAGGCCGCTGCCCGGATGGGTCCCCTTCGAATAGCTCCAGTCAATGCCCAGATCCCTTGAGTTGTCCAGACGAATCTCGGCAATGGTACACTCTATCAGCACCTGTCTCGGCAATACATCGATCCGGTTTAGTATGCCCTCAATAATGTGATAATCTGAGGGAACGGCCTCAATTATAATAGCATTTCTCACCTCATCCGGCGTAATGCTTACCTCTCCCCTCAATGTCCCTGATCCCGTGCCCCCTGGTCCCACCTTGGAAGGGACCCTGCCCGGTACTTTCTCTGCCTTGGCCTTTCTCGCAAGGGGATTACCTGAGATGCTGCGTGCAGACTTGGCATCCTGCCGCTTGGCCGCAGCATTTTTGGTACGCCCCCTATCTGAAGAGGTGCTGGTAAAGATCTTGTTTAAAAGGTCTGAGAGCTGCTCTGCTTCACCATTTTTTACAAAATAGACATATATCCTCGGCTCTACATCACCCCTGTCAGCATCCAGCCTGGTAATAAATTCGCCCGCCTGATCAAGCACCTGTGGATCTGAGCTGATGACAAGGACCATGTTCAGGTGTTCAATCGATATGAACTTCGCCTCTGCCCTTCCGGCAGTTGCATAGGAAGAAAATATCTCCTTGAGGACATTGACGGCCTCTTCTACATCCATATTCCGGAGGGGGAAAAAACGGTGTTTAACTTCCCTGAATACGTTAATATCAAAAACCTTTGCCAACCGTAACACCTTTAATATATTAAATCCCTTGTCCGCCACTATAAGCGTGTTGGATTCCTTGTGAGTCACTATGGTCCCATCCGGCGAGATAAAAGGGGTGACAAGTTTGGCCATCTCTTCTGCCGAGATATATTTAAGAGGAATGACCTGGATAAGAGGCATCTCTCCGGGTGGGATACCCTGGAGATCTGTACCGTACTTTGCGGCAATCGACATTCTTGGGATATCCTTAAGCTTGGCAATGGTATAAAGGCCATCATGTTTTACCGCAGCAAGCCCGTTCAGTCCTAAAATTCTGGAGAAGATGGGAAACAGGTCTTCTTTATCCAGTTCCCCTGCCGTATGGATTGTCACCTTTCCCTGAACACCTGGACCAACAAGATAATTGAAATTCAAGAGCTCGGCCATGGTCCTGACAACTTCAAGGATATCGGCATCGTCAAAATTCAGGATAATACTGCCCGCCCTTGGAACCTTTCCTGTATCTTCAGAGGAAGACTCCTCAATAATATCGAAAGATCCTTCATTATCTCTGATATGGGGTTTTTCTGTCTTGTCTTCTTCCCGTCTGATTTCCGGCGCCGGGGATGCAGCCACATTCTCTTTTTTCGCAGATGCCTTACGATCCTGTCCAACAGGCAGAATTTCAGATTTCACCTCCTTATTGTCAGGATACTCCACCTTTCCCTTTACATAACCAAACTTGGTGGGGATAATTCTGTAACTCCCTGTTTCATCCTTAATTATCATCCCGTCCCTTCCCTCAGGGATATCGTCAGAAGGCACTCCCTCTCCATTTTGAGGTGCATCAGCCTTTGCATCTGCGTTATTGCCGGTTATATGAGGTCGTTGTTGCCCGGCACATCCTGCAAAAAAGAGACAAAAGAAACACGCAAAAATAAAAATTGACACCTCTCGTATTATTTTGTCATGTAATCGATTCATGAAATCTATTTTATCCTTCGTTTGATCTTTCCAAAAGGAGTATCAATAATCCTGTATTTTCCCTTATCAGACTCAACTTCTTCAACGGATTTTTTTCCCTGAGATCCTTTCCCCTGTGTCCTTTTTTCCTCTTTCCTGGCGTCAGCTACAACCACAGTGGGTTTCTTTCCTGACGTTGATATGCCCCTCCTCTTAGGCTTATTTTTGTCATATAAGGAAATCTCATATTCTTTAAGGCCTTTTGCCAGAAGAATCCTGTCTTTCAATATCTCGATTACCTTTAAATCATCCACCTTGTCGCCCACATGCACCCAGATATCTTTTCTATCGCCCTTACCCCGAACAGGATTGGTAATCAACGCCAATTTATAATCATCAGATAGAACCACGCCATACAGATAGATCTTCTTGCCGGGTAATTTTGTCTCCCTGGTTTCATTCCTCAATGATTCGGCTACCGGTTCCATCCTGTCAGGAGAGAAAAGATTTTTACTGACAATAACTCCATAAGATGATTCAGCAGGAACATTTCCCTTTAACATTCTTTTTTGGCGTATAGGTTTTTTGCTTCCCTGAAAGCCGGCCTTGTGGGATACGCCATATCCATCGGACCAGACTCCATACACCTTAAGGGCGAGGAAGACAACAATCACCATCAGGACAGCATTTATAAACCAAGCTCTTTGAATCATAACAAAAACGCGGTGTTTTCCAAGCCTGTCAACCAGGCCTCTTCATCAGGCCAGCAACAGTCATCTCGGCCCTGACCTTTCCTGAGCCCCGCCTCCGAATAACGCTAATGGTGATCTTCTCCAGTGTCAAGCATTTCTCAGAACTGGCAATACCATAGATAACTTCTTTCAACTGCCTGATATCAGACTCTATAGTGAATTGGACCGGAATACGGAGATATTTCCCTTCTGCGACCTCTTCCTTCTTTAAAACCCTGACCCGGCTTATCTCCACGCCCCTCTTGCCGGTTATCTTGTTTAAGGCATTTTGTATGTCCACCGCCGCAAGCGCCGGGGTCTGTCCGGTTAAAAGGGCCGATTCCAGCCGTTGAATTTCCGAGTTGAGGATCTTTAGCCTTTTGCGTAATTTACCACTATGTTTAACAATCTCCTTGTATTTTGAGAGTGTCTTTTCCTTCAGGGCTATCTCTTCGTAAGAAGGCCGGGCACTTTTTAAAAAAGGTATCAGCTGAAACATAAGGATCAGCAAGACCAAAAAGGCTGCCGCAACAAGGAGATATTTTCTCCTGTCTTCAGATTTGATCTCTAATATGCTGGATATATTCATAAATGATCCGCCTTCAGACGCAGGGTCTCAGGTTCAGCAGTTAGATATTTCAATATTAGACCCGGAATTAATCTATCTTGAATCCGATCCTGAAATATTCTTTGCCTGCCCTGCCCTTGGTTATTGTAGACAGAAAGACCACATCACAAAACAGGGGAGATGCCTCTAAGGCCGGGATCAGCTTGGAAGCTGATTCCGCCTCGCCTTCAATATTTACATCCTTTTCGGAAAATGTAAGCCTCCGTATCCATGCGCTCTCAGGCAATCTCAGGCTGAGTTCTCTGAGAACATCCAGAACGGTAAGACTCTTTTTTCGAAATGACGTCAGGTAATTAATACCGGTCTCCAATTCCTCACATCTTTTCTGCATCCGGTTGAACTCGGTGACCTCAGGGGCTAAACGTTTAATTTCTCTATTCAGCCTACCCAGGTACAGCCTTTGATGAACCACCTCGCTTCCACCCCATGCAATAGCCAGCAATACAATAAGGACGGACAACGCCAGCATTGTGTAATGGCCCCATTTGCTCGGCTTTTTCCGGAGTTTCTCGGGTAACAGATTTATATCCATAGAAAGATTATGGCTAACACCTTTAAGGGCAAGGCCATAAGCTGGAACCAGTGAACAGGAAGGTATCTCCATGTCTGAAAAATCCGGGGTGCGGATATCGATATCCTCCTTCTCCCCAAACCGGTTGACAATTTTTCCGTTCTCCCCGGAGTCGCAGAACAGTACGTTCAACGGTATCTCTTCCGTACCGATATTTCTCTTGATCAATGTCAATTCTTCCAGCACCAAACCATAAAAATCTTCTCTGTTTTCCGGTCTTATCACCGACTTGGAGTAATGCAGCCGGCCATCAACAAGCAGATTCAGCTCTACCCGGCCATGATCTGCATAAATAACGGCATATTGATTATTTTCACCTATTATATTTAGGTTGGGAGAAAAACAGTTGCAAATAGCCGTGGAACTGATCTCGATACCAGATGCCTCGATCCCCATTTGATTAACAAGATCTATAAAAGGATCTATAATATCTTTTCTGACAACCACAAGAAGGACCTTGAGTGAGTTACTCTCTTTGTCTTCAGAAATTATCTGAAAATCAAAATATATTTCATCTGCAGAAAAAGGGACATACTTTTCCATCTCATAGTTCAGCGCAGATGCAAGTCCCTCTTTGACGCTCAGGGGCATATCAACAAACCTCAAGATGGACAACTCTCTCGGTATACCCAAAAAAATATCGGCAGAAACAATCCGGTTTTTCCAGATAAACCCATTCACATGCTCTTTGACAGTATTCAGTTTCTCTTCTGCAGATTTTTCCTTTCCAATCGGACGCGTATCGTAATCCACAAGTGTCATATCCCTGAATGTTCTTTTCAGGTATACCAGCGAAACTTGATCCGTCCCTATATCAATACCCAGACTTGTCTGAAAAAGCAAATTCGGCCTCCATGGTGATACTATGATCTAACTGGCATTACAACTGTCTATC
>CAZQAA010000006.1:0-3008 GCA_964591255.1 uncultured Desulfobacterales bacterium
CTCCCGTATTGCTTGAATTCGTTCTTTGATGAATATCAAGTTGAAAACCCTGATAATTTATTGAACCTTTTTTATGTGTTTTGGTCTCTTTTCAGAAAAAGCCCTCAGGATGGTTGAGGTGTTGCTTGCACATTATTTTGAAGCATCTGTTGTAGCTTTTTCCTGTTTTCTTGCGTTTTGCCCCATAGCGTTGCCTATGCTCGCCGGAAATATGTTTTAATAATAGAGCAAGTAGTATGCCGTACGTGGTTTTTATAGAAATATTTATTAACCTGTTGATATAATTTGATTTAAATATTTTGTATCGAGTTTGCGTTTTTTTATTTTAATAAAATTGTAATACATAAGAGAAAAAACAACATTTTTGTCGATATAGTTGGCAAGGTAGAATGAAGATGTAAAGATTTTGATCATGTTTTTATTTTAAAGAGCTGGTCTTCTTGGTAATATTTAAGGTAAAATTAAGGTGAAGTTAATATTTCATATAGGAACTGGGTGAAAAAAATTAGCTTTTAGACAAGGATTTCATATTGAATCTTGTACGGATGATGCAGGTATGAACTTAAAAGGCACATAGGTACGAAAAAGGATAATATAAGGCAGCGGCTTGAATTCACGATTTCTGCAATGCAAGGCATAAATCTGTTATGTTTTATATTGAAGAGAGGGTATAATACTGGATATACTTATAATATATGCTCTTTAAAGTTAAGTTTATATAGATTTATATAGAAATGATGCTTGCTAAGATTATATCAGGCGGCCAGACGGGTGCTGATCGGGCAGCACTCGATTTTGCGATCAAATTTGACATCCCTCATGGCGGATGGATACCTAAAGGCCGTAGGACCGAGGATGGGCCTCTTCCTGACCAATATCAGTTAAGGGAAATGCCCACTGCCAGTTATCCTAAGCGTACTGAAAAGAATATTATTGATTCGGATGGGACCCTGATTTTGTCTCATGGCAATCTCACTGGGGGATCGGCTCTCACCCTTAAAATAGCCAAAGGATATGGTCTGGAGTGGCTTCATGTGGATTTTTTTAAAACAGGTATCTTTGAGGCCGCTCATCTCATTAATTCATGGATTGTGCGACATGGAATAAGGATTTTGAACGTGGCCGGTGCGAGGGCTAGCGAGGACCCGAAAATTTATGATGCGACATTTAAAGTCCTTGAGGTTGCTTTTCACCTGGCGTTGGTAGAGACTAGTTTGAACAGGCCTGTCAGGGATGTGCGTCTTCCCAGGACTGTTAATGAAGCGGTAAACCGCCTGATTTCAGAATTATCCCTGAAAGAGAAGGCCCAACTTGCCAGGATGGATGGGGAGGCTCTTAGCTCATTGTTTTTTACATTGGGGCAATACATTATAGAGCAGTTTGGCTTGATGGGGGGAAATGATGAATTGATGGAATCCTGCCGCTCCTATTCAGACGACAATGATATCAATACTGAGGTCGCTTCAGAAATAATATTAAATGCCTTGTGGGAAAGGCTGAGGCAGACTTATAGGTTAAGGCTGGTAGGCTCCACCAATGGCGGCCATGGCCGCTAACTTGAGGGCTAAAGGCCAGGGGTTTTCCCTCCCGTTTCCCGAGGGGAACAATATACAGGTTGCAAATTCGGGGATTACCCAATAAAGGAAAGGGCTGTTTATGAGTTTTCCGTTTGAAAATCAAACTCAAATTATTCTCAATAGCATAGCAGACGGTGTCTTCACGGTTGATATGAACTGGAGGATTACATCTTTTAACCGTGCGGCAGAGAAGATTACCGGGATAGACAGAGAAGATGCAATTGGCAGGTGCTGCTGGGATGTGTTTAGGGCAAGTATTTGTGAAAAAAGATGCTCTCTGCGCCAGACCATGGAGACTGGAGAACCGATTGTAAACGAGACCATATTTATAGTCAATTCGGAGGGAGAGCGTGTCCCGATCAGTATTTCTACGGGTCTCTTGAAAAATGAAGCTGGCAACGTGGTGGGCGGTGTTGAGACATTTCGTGATCTAAGTGCGGTTGAAGAGCTTCGCAAGGAACTCGAAGGTCGACACACATTTTTTGACATTATCAGCAAGAATGAGGAAATGCAGCGCCTGTTTGGGATCCTGGAGCAGGTAGCGGAGAGCAATGCTACTGTCTTGCTCGTGGGGGAAAGCGGTACTGGAAAAGAACTCTTTGCAAAGGCTATACATTCTCTTAGCAACAGAAAGAACGGGCCGATGGTTACTATAAATTGCGGATCCCTGCCGGAAACCCTTTTGGAGTCAGAGCTTTTCGGATATAAAGCTGGAGCATTTACTGACGCAAAAAAAGACAGGCCGGGACGTCTCGCAATTGCTGAAGGGGGGACTCTTTTCCTTGATGAGATTGGAGATGTCTCAAAGGCCCTGCAGGTAAGGTTGTTACGTGTGCTTCAGGACAGGGTATATGAACCGCTTGGAAGTTCAAAACCCATGAAAGCTGATGTCCGGATAGTGGCGGCCACCAACAAGGATCTGGAATCACTTGTATCGGAAGGAACATTCCGGGAGGATTTCTACTACCGAATAAATGTAGTTAAGCTCGTGCTGCCGCCCCTAAGGGAGCGTAAAGAGGACATCCCCCTTTTGGCAGATCATTTTATTCGAAAATTTAACCGGTTGAACAACAAGGACATTCAGGGTCTTTCCCCCGATGTCCTCCCTGTTTTGATGTCTCATGGCTTTCCGGGAAATGTACGTGAACTGGAAAATATCATGGAGTATGCGTCCGTGGTTTGCAGAGACAGCATGATTGGGATTGAACACCTTCCTGATTATCTTCACGCCAAATCAAATGACATATTATATAAAAGGCCGGAAAAGCTCTCCAACGTATCTGCATCATTTAAGGATATTGAAAGGATTTTTATTTATGGGATATTAAAGCAGAATAACTGGAGCAGGTCAGCTACTGCCGCCCTGTTAGGTATCCATCCAACCACATTGTGGCGCAAGATGAAACGGTTCAATATCAAGGTGCCAAAAGA
>CAZQAA010000007.1:0-4475 GCA_964591255.1 uncultured Desulfobacterales bacterium
ACAGCCCCTCTTCTGGCAAAAAAAGCTCTTCTTCGACCCTTAGGGACTCCAAATGATGATCCTGAGCTGAATCAACTGGAAGAAGAGCTTTTAGCCGAGGTTAACAAGACCGGAATAGGTCCTGAAGGTCTGGGTGGAAGGATAACCTCCCTTGCAGTCCACATCAAAATGATGCCATGCCATATTGCGAGTCTTCCTGTGGCCATTAATATTCAGTGCCATGCAAGCCGGTACGCCAGGATAGAACTTTAACCAAACTAATTTTATTATGTTGCAGATGTCTGGGGGAAAATTATGGATGGGGTATTTCATTTGAAGACTCCTTTTACTACTGAGACAATAGAATCTTTAAGAGCAGGTGATAAGGTGACAATTAGTGGAGTCATTTATGGGGCAAGAGATACTGCCCATAACAGACTTATTCAACTGATTGAGGCGGGAAACGATCTGCCTATTCCAATCGCCGGCCAAGTGATATATTATCTGGGTTGTTCTCCTGCGCCTCCGGGAAGGGTAATTGGGGCAGCTGGCCCTACCTCCAGTTACAGGATGGCCCCTTTTATTCCAAGATTGCTCGAATTTGGTCTTAAGGGGATCGTTGGTAAAGGTAAACTTCCAGAAGAGGTTAGGAAGATCCTTATCAGGTATAAGGCCATATATATGGTGGGTATAGGCGGGGCAGGGGCATTAATGGCCCAGGCTATTAAAGATGCACGTATAGTGGCATATCATGATTTAGGTCCTGAGGCCATAAGGAAGCTGGTAGTGAAAGATTTTCCCGCCATAGTTGTTAATGATATTGTTGGTCATGATTTATATTCAAACGGTCAGGAAAAGTACGGATACACGAAACAATTATAAGCCGTATTTCTGTTACATACGGAGACAAGGGCGATGAGAAAGAACAAAAGCTCCCGCGTCTTATTGTGGGCTGTAATAGGATTGGCAATGGCGGGGATTGGATATTTTTTTTATTCAAAAAAACCGGAACAACCCCAACAGATAATTGTTAAAAAGAAGATTTTTCCTGTTGATACTAGATCTCATATGACGGCATCGACGCCTGTTGATACTGAAGAAGAGATCGTTGAAAATTCAGGCCGGACAGAAGATCCGTGTGCCGAGATGATGCAAGAACTTGCGGATTTTTTTCGCTATTTGGATCAAAGAGATTATGTCAAAAAAAAATATTCGAAACCGAATGCTTATAAACGTTTTAAAAGGATTATTAATTTGTTGACAGTTCATCCCCCTGTTCCGTCAGGTGAATCCCTTGATCCTGATATTATTATAAGTAATCTTTATCATTTTTTTCGTATTCTACCTTCAGTTGATTTGCATTTTATACGGGATGTGCTCCAAAATGAACAGGAGGATATGGAGTCCATCCTGGACATGTTTTACAGATGGATTTCATTAAATGACCAATGTCCAGATCCAAAAAGAATAAGACCATCGAATAAGGAGGTGTTTGCATATGCCGGATTTTTTTTGAATACAACCGGTGGCAGGGCCTACCTGTTTCGTCGTTCCACAGCTTTAAGGCTGCTTGTCAGTTACTATTCCATACTAATTGTCCACAATTTGGATAGAGAGGGGAAAAATTTTGAGGGAATAGATATCCTTCCGTTTGTGTCTTCGCTAAGAGAAGAGATGGAACGATTTCATGACCTTGAATTTAAAGAGGAATATATTAAAACTCTTAGTCAAATAGAAAATTACTATCTATCGAGGCGAGGGATATCATAATTAAGGAAATTCATGAAAAAGTCAGGTTTAAAAGGAGATGTTAATGTGGCATAAAGATGTTCGCAGCAGACTTCTGAAAGTCTTGGGAATTGCCCCAGCATTAAAGGCCATCTTACTTTCAGCACATCCATTAGAGATCAAGAGGAAGCAGGTGCGAGATTTTCTTGCAGATATGCTATTAGCCACCTTTGATGATAATCCTTCCATTCCACCTTTGGAGTGGGTGTTGACTCGGGATGCCATAAGGGTGTTTAGAAATATTCTTTCCAGCAGGAGCGAGAGGTTTGCAGGATATAGCTTTTTGGGATACCTCAATGATCTGTTAAGCAGGGAAAATCTTTATGACATTGAAGAACCAGACCCTGGGTTTTTTGCTGAGGTTGAACATCTTTTGAAAGGGGTGATGGGAAAAACCGGAATTTATCCCGAAAAGCCTCCTGCCTTTATGAAATATGAGGGATTAAAGGCAGCAAAGCTAAGATCTCATGATCTATCCAGGATGGGGAATAGGGCCCAGCTGTTTATGGACAGGTATGCCTGTGGTCTTGACAAGAGGATCATTCGCAAGCGCAGTCTCAATAAATTTAGGATCCTGAAATATTTTAAGGCTACAGAGGCAGAATGGGAGAATTGGAAGTGGCATACAAGGCATATTATTAGAGATGCAGATACCTTGAAGGCCTTAATTAAGCTTACCGAGGAGGAATACCAGGCAGTCAAGTTGGCCGGAGAATATGGAATCCCATTTGGCATTACTCCCTATTACCTGTCGCTTATGGATTACGAGCCTACCCGTAAAAGAGACTATGCAGTGCGTGCCCAGGTAATTCCGACACTTCACTATGTAGAAAAAATGAAAGAAGCAAGGGAACATGCAGAGCATTCACTGGATTTTATGCTTGAGCGTGATACTTCCCCCATTGAGGGGATTACCAGGCGTTACCCTATGATAGTAATCCTCAAGCCTGTCCTGACTTGTCCTCAAATATGTGTATACTGCCAGAGGAACTGGGAGATTGATGATGTCTATTTTAAGGATGCTGCGGTATCAAAGGACAGAGTTGACAAGGCCATAAGATGGATATCTGAAAGGCCTGAGATTAATGAAGTTTTGATAACGGGGGGAGAACCCTTTCTTCTGTCTAATGCAAGGATAGAAAATCTCCTGTTCAAACTTGCCCGTATTAAACATGTGCTCAGGATCAGGATAGGAACGCGTTTGCTTGTGACGCTGCCACAGCGAATAACTGACTCCCTTGTGCGGGATGTGAGCCATTTTCATAATCCAGGAAAGAGGGAGGTCCTGATTGTTACCCACTTTGAACATCCGTATGAGATCACGCCTCAGGCTATGGAAGCGGTTCAGAAGTTCCGCCGTTATGGAATGGAGGTGTATAACCAGCTCGTATTTACCTTCTACAACTCGCGAAGATTTGAGTCTTCTGCTTTGCGCCAGAAATTGCGTCTTATAGGTGTTACCCCATATTATACATTTAATACCAAAGGTAAGGGGGAGACCGATGATTTTAGGGTACCTATCTCCCGGTTGCTCCAGGAACAGAAGGAAGAGGCCAGGCTCTTGCCTGGTAGTGTAAGAACGGATGAGATTGTCTTTAATGTTCCGCGGTTAGGCAAAAACTATCTTAGGGCAGTTCAACACCATGACATCATATCCATCCTTCCGGATGGTCGAAGAGTTTATGAGTTTCATCCATGGGAAAAAAAACTTTCTCTAGTAGATACATATACCTATACAGATGTGTCTATATATGATTATCTCAAAAGACTGAAAGCGACTGGAGAAGATATCTCTCTTTATAAGAGTATCTGGTATTACTATTGACAGCTTACAGAAAAGACCTGTCAGCAATGAAAAACTACGTCCCCATCCAATTTTTAATGAGTGGTTACAGATCTGCCTTAACATATTCGTTTTTGCCGATATCTAATATTAATTATGATAGGAATGCCTAAATGAATTTTTTTGTTTTATCCCTGTTGTCGGTTTTTTTCGTCCTATCCCTGGGATGTGGTGATCCATACTGCATCAAGGGAAATTGTTTGGATGGGCATGGAACCTATACCTTCCAAGACGGTGCCGTGTATAAAGGTTATTGGAAGGATGGCAGATACCATGGGAAAGGGACTCTTATCCTTTCCGATGGGACCATCTATAAGGGAGACTGGAAAAATGGCAAGTTGCACGGCCACGGCATAGTCGTTTTTTCTGATGGCACGCGATACGAAGGAGGGTTTAAGGGCGGAAAGAAGAGTGGACATGGAACCATGACATTTCCAGATGGGAGAAAATATGAAGGTGAATGGAATAATAACATGAGACATGGTCACGGCATATACATATATGGTGATGGTACAATTTATGAAGGCGAATGGAAGGATGGTAGAATAAATGGACAAGGATGCATGATATATGCTGATGGGAGAAAATATGATGGCTTTTTTAAGGATGGAAAGAAGAATGCTCTGGGGACGTTAGTTTTTCCAGATGGCAAGAGATATGAGGGGCGATTCAAAAATGATGAGATGGATGGCCAAGGTGTCTTGATATTTGCTGATGGTACCCGATATGAAGGTGAATTTAAAGAGGGCAAAAGGGAAGGTGTCGGCTCAATGATTTTTGCAGATGGCAGAAAATACGTTGGTGAATGGAAAGATGATAAATTTGATGGCCAGGGCATTTATGACACGCTTCCGGATGGAAGAAG
>CAZQAA010000008.1:0-4022 GCA_964591255.1 uncultured Desulfobacterales bacterium
CATTCGGCAAAGAAGTTTCTTGTGACATTGGGTGTTTCGCCTGATAGGATTTCTACCATTAGCTATGGAGAAGAACGGCCCGCAGACCCAGGTCATAATGAGGAAGCTTGGGCAAAAAACAGACGAGATGAGTTTAAGTTAAGGAAGTAAAAACAGATAAAATCAATATGAGCTAAAATATTTTAGCCAATAGGCGAGACCGTGGCAGAGAAAAATTTGGTTTTGTTTTGAAATCTGTTATGGATAATCATATTAATGCTGGAATGCTGGTTAAATTATGATGTCTTGGGGAAGAAATTGTTCGTTTTTCTGTTGTGCGGTCCTGTTTTTTTCTGCCTGCGCCACGCAACAACAGGTTGACAGCCTTGATATAAGAGTCAATGGTCTTGAAAGATCAATAAAGAAGAATCTCTCCGCTGGTCTTGATGCAAGGTTAAAGTCTGTAAGAGAGATTCAGGCTGAAACAGGTGCAGAGCTGGATGAAATAAAAGTTGAGATACAGGAACTTTACGGGAGGGCTGAAGAAAACAGGCGTTTAATTGGGCAGGCCCTTGAGGCGGGCTCTACGGATAAGGATTTGATGAAAGCGGAAATGGTAAATATGGAAAAACGGATCAGGTACTTAGAAACGGCTATATATCAAATCCAGGAATATTTGGGCCTTGAGCCTCCTCCCCCCCCATCTGCACCGGTCAAACAGGACATGACAGGGACTCCAAAGGACCAAAATCCTGTACCGCAGACACAGCAATTACCAGACAATGAAAAAAAGGAAGTATCAAAAGAACAGGAATTGTATGATTTTAGCCTTGCCACTTATAAAGATGGACAATATGAGGCTGCTCTTGCGGGTTTTAAGGGCTTTTTATTAAAGTTTCCCGGATCAAAGCTGGCTGATAATGCCCAGTTTTGGATTGGGGAATGTTATATGTCTATGGGAAAGTATGAGAAGGCGATTCTTGCTTATCAGGAGGTGATAAAAAAATATCCTTCAGGCAACAAGGTTGCCAATGCCTTGTTGCGCCAAGCACTTGCTTTTGACAAACTAGGTGATAAGACAAGTGCGAAATTACTGTTAAGGAAGATCATAAGGAAGTATACAGATTCAAATGAGGCAAATATTGCTAAGATCAGACTGGAAAAGATGAAATAGCCGGTGTAGGGCTATTTCAGTGCCTTGCTAAATTTGGCAGCTACGTTTTTTAAATTTTCCTCCCAGGCCTCCTTAAGGGGATCGGCTATCAATATTTGGGCCCCTATTTCCTTTGCTATAATATGTGCGGTTTTTTTCGAAAACTGGGGTTGAACAAATAGATACTTGATTTTCTGGAGTTTGGCATGATTGATTAATTTTACCATGCGTGTAGCACCGGGCTCATTTCCCTCATTTTCCACTGCGATTTGTTTCAGGCCGTAGGTATCTGCAAAATACCCCCAACATGGATGAAGGACGAGGATTTCTCTTCGTGGATAATCTTTTTTGAAGATTTCCCTGAGCTGCAAGTCCAGCTGGTCGAGTTCCGATTGAAACATATCCAGATTGATTTCATATACTTTTTTATTTTGTGGATCTATTTTGATCAGGGCATCTGCAATAATTTTCACCTGGGATTTCACCAAGGGGGGAGAAAGCCAGACATGAGGATCCAAGGCTTCCTTTTTAGGAAAACTTTTTTCGTTATTCACTGGTATTTCATGGAGATTTGCCGTCCTGTCTAACCGCCAACGGTGCAATTGCCTTTTAGTTATAGCCTCATCTGTATGAATGATCTGCATTTTTGGATTCAGAGAAGCCAATTTCTTGAGCCAGACATTTTCAAAAGGGACGCCGATTGCAAAGTATATCCTGGAAGTGGCTGCTATTTTCATTTGGTTTGGTGTGGGTTCATAGGTGGCCGGATTAAATCCTGGAGAGACCATCACTGATATATTTGCCAGTTCATGAGCAATTTTTTTTACAAAATATT
Source organism: uncultured Desulfobacterales bacterium (assembly GCA_964591255.1). GTDB lineage: Bacteria > Desulfobacterota > DSM-4660 > Desulfatiglandales > Desulfatiglandaceae > CAZQAA01. Next base: position 1,968 of record CAZQAA010000008.1, read on the forward strand.
TTTGGGGCGGGATACTGACCATTATATTTAGTGGTTCGTTTCCCATGGAGTGTGTCGGAGTTAGGAGCCAAAATATATGTATGATAAGCACAAGGTGAAAATGGAGCTTGATATATTTAATATACATTATGATTCCGGACCGAATGGCTTGAAAAATATTATCAATTGCGGCAACAAGGTCAGGGCTGCGATAAGGGCAATTACCATGGCTAGGCCCGTGAGCAGACCAAAATATATGGTGGGGATAAAATTGGAGAGGGCAAGGATAGAGAAACCGATAACTATCGTCAGCGATGTGTAGTACATTGCGTGACCTATGGTCCCGTGGCATCGGTGGAGTGTGTTGATATAATTCTTTTCCTTCTGAAACTCACGTTTGAAGCGGTGAATGTAATGAATTGTATCATCCACCGCAATGCCCATACTTATTGCGGCAATGGTAATGGTCATCATGTCCAGATGGATATTAACCCAGCCCATAAACCCGAGGACAGCTACAATTGAAAGCAGATTAGGAAAAATAGCAATAATAGATATTTTCAGGGACCTGAATAAGATGAGAAACATACACATCAATGCTAACAGGGTTATCCCAAGAGTCATGATTTGTGAACTAAAAAGACTTTGCAATATGTTGTTATAAAGTACAAGCATTCCAGCAAGGTGTACATGATCTTTCTTGATGTCCAATTTGTTGGTAAGATCATGTCTGATACGGTGCAGTAATTCATTGCGCCTCAGAGATTTTTCAGAATCCCTTACCCGTACTGAAAAACGCACCTCATTATTTTCAATAGAAACAAATGGTTTTAAGATCATCTCTTTGAATTTTTTGGGTATTTCACTATACAAAAGAGCAAGCTGAAAATTGGTTAACGGTTTGCCACCATTCAATTTTTCAGCCACCTTGAGCATCGTTCCGAGTGATAACACTTTACCTATTACAGGGATGCTGTTCAGATAGTCATGAATGCGCATGACAAAAGCCATTTTGTCTGCTGTAAACCAGTATTTTTCCTGTTTTGCTGATTCATCGAATTCATCGAATTCATCGAATTCACTTTCACTGTAGTCAGTTGGAGCCCCTGTTGATTGGTCGGGTTGGACCGAATTTACTGATTCATCAAATTCGACGATTACATCCAGGGGGGTGGTGCCGCCCAGTTTCTGGTCTATCAGCTTCATTCCCTGATATATTTCAGTCGTGTCCTTGAAATAGTCAATGAAGCAATTTTCCACCTCAAGCCGGCTCATACCAATGATACTTGTTGTGAGAACAAATACACTTGCAAGCATGATAAGGGTACCATGGGCCTCGGTAAATTTGCCAAACAGATTCGCCAGGGAGATGCGTGATTTACCTTGAAGGGCAGGTTTTCCCTTTTTCAGCAACATTACCTCAGAGGGAAAAAACAGAAATGTCAAAATTAGAGAAACCATTATGCCAGCACCCATCATCCAGCCAAAAGTCCTTACAGGTCGAATATTACACAGCAATAAGGAACCAAATCCAGCGATCGTAGTAAGTGATGTAAACAGACAAGGCTTAAACATTAAGCGGATAGTATCCAGGACAAGCTTCCTGTGTTCAGCTTCTGGATTTTTATAATGCAGTTCTCTGTACCTTACTATCAGGTGGATTGTTATGGCCATTGTAATAATGAGCTGTAGAGATATGAAGTTGGAGGAGATAACGGTTACCTTCCACCCGAAAATTCCTAGTAATCCCATCATGGAGACGACTGAAAACGCACAGCACAGTATGGGCAGCAGAACCCAGCGCATCTTTTTGAAGATAATACTTAGGGTTATGATCAGGAAAAACAATACACCGATACCAAACATCTTTAGATCATTCTTTATAAAGGCGATCATGTCATCGGCGATCATACTCACTCCGCCCAAGAAAAGCTGACCATCCTGACGATATTTGTCCATGATTTTTCGGATCGTCATGATATCCACATGGCGTAGATCCTTCATATTGTCCGTCTGCCTTTGAAGCTCCTCGGCAACCTTTTCATATTGGAGCGATTCCGGCTCGCTAAGCATCCC
>CAZQAA010000009.1:0-17908 GCA_964591255.1 uncultured Desulfobacterales bacterium
GCTCCTATCTGGGAAAATATTTTTTTCAAATCAAAAGCTATAGCACTGGACGGCTGTGTGATTTTTTCTTCTTTTTCAGTGACCCTGGATGATTTTGCTTTCGCTATAGCAGCTTCATTTCCAGGACATGATATTTCATCATATCTATGTGCTTCAGTACCTGTTTCTTGTGGCAAAAGTACCTGCTTGTCTGATGGACAGCCTCCAACAGTCAGAATCTTGATGGGAAGTATAATTTTTTGACCTGGAACTATCATGTCTTGGTCATGTAGGGAGGGATTCAGTTCCTTGAATATGTTGAGAAGCATCGGAAAATTGTGTTGAGCAATCAATCCCTTTTCCCTGAATATACTCCATAGATGGTCATTTTGTCTAATAACGAAGGTCTCAATCTGGACTTTTATCTTTCCAGCATTATGAATGGTAACTTCAGCGATATCACCGGCTTTATTATGCACTATCAGTACAGGCCTATTTTTTATCTCCATGGCATTTAAGGGAAGAGATGAAGATGTGATTACTATCCATGGGATCATGGAGTAGGGGAAATATTTTATAATATATGATGATAGCATTTACAGATTTAATGCATCAGCTTCATATTCGGAAAAAATAAAATATAATGGCGTTGGAAAAATCCTTAGTATTGATATGTTATGGTTCAGTTGTTATGTTAGTATCGCCTTGGCCCTGCTGAATAGTCTGAAATGTTACAAAATCATATTGGCTTTAGATTGATTTTGTCAACCTCATTTCCATTTGTCATATTGTCCCATTAGGATTTAGGATAATTGACTGTGGTGAAGGCCATGTCAGTTTTATCAGATCATGATGGAATAGGTTTTTGTCCCTGTAAGATATCTTGAGTTTTGAATAAGATTTAAGTAGAATTTAGATGATCATAGGAGGTGACAAAATTATGCCTTTGATGGGAGTTATAACGTCTAAAATATGTTCCACATGCGGGCATCATGAGGTGGGAATCTCTACGGCAGACGGCGTATTCCATCCTTTAAGACCTGGCATGTGGGTCCAGACTCTTGAAGCTCCGCCTTTGAACTCTCCCGGCACACGGCAGCCGGACGTAACACCGGATGAGGAGCCCATTCTGCAGTCTGAAGTCGGCTACAAACCATGGCTTCCTGACATATTGCTGGGAAACAGTTTTTTGAGGCTTAAATATGGAGTGATGATTCAGAAAGATATGGTTTTTGAAGAGGTAAGGGGGAAGGTTTATCAGACCGCATATCTTCGTAAGCTGGAATCTCTGGTTGACAAAGAGATCTCCGCAGACGTTGTTGTTATACTTGACAGATTTTTTGCAGCCCCACAGCTTGCATCAGGTAATTCAAGCAATATTACCTTAAATTTATGGCGGGAAATTGAAGAAATCAGGGAGCCTGTCAGGCTGATGAATAGATGGCTGGCAGATCCTTCAGAAAAGAATTTTCTCGATTTGATTCATCCCAAATCTGTCGGAGATATTGAGGAACCTGCTACTGGTAACAGTAATCTGGAAGAGGAGCTTAAGCAACTCACATTAGAACAATTTTTGTCCTTGCTTTGAAGACAGTTCTGTCTTTCTTGTTAAGCTCCTCGTATAAATGGCTAAATTTGATATCTAAAGATATTTTTTTACCTCTTCTGTAAGTGCCGGAACGACATCAAAAAGATCCGCGACTATCCCGTAGTCGGCCTTTTGGAATATGGGAGCCTCGGGATCTTTGTTAATAGCTACGATAACTTTTGATGTGCTCATACCTGCCAGATGCTGGATTGCACCCGAGATGCCGCAGGCAATATAGAGATTTGGTGAGACCACTTTCCCTGTTTGCCCTACCTGGTCTGTTTGGGGTCTCCATCCAGCATCTACTGCCGCACGCGAAGCACCCACGGTTCCACCAATCAGGTCAGCCAGCTCTTCCAAGATTTTAAAGTTTTCAGGTCCCTTCATACCGCGTCCGCCTGAAACAATTTTATCTGCCTCGGTCAGATCAATTTTGCCGCTTTCATCTTTAATGACCTCAACAACCTTGGTTTTCAGATCACTGTCTTCAAGGCTGAATGTTGCATCAACGATATCTGCAGATTTGGATGTGTCCGGTTCGTTTATAGCCATTACATTGGGCCTGGCCGTAGCTATTTGTGGAAAGCTGTTTTCAAAAGTAACCTTTGCATATGCCTTTCCGGCATATATGGGCCTTATGGCAACAAGATTCCCTTCTTCTATGGAAAAGGCTGTGCAGTCCTGTGCCATTGCAACGCCTAATCTGGCTGCTAATCTGGCCGAAAGATCTTTTCCCTGGACAGACGCCCCTATCAACAATATGGTTGGATCGCCATCCCTGACTACCTCGGAAATAACGGAGACATACGCATCCGTGGTATAAGGTTCCAGTCTTGGATCATCTGCAACAACAATTTTATCAGCGCCATAATGGGCCAGTTCGGTTGCCTTATCTTTGATATTGGAGCCAAGCAGAAGTACCGTCAATTCTTGGCCGAGTGTCTCTGCCAGGCGCTTCCCTTCGCTTATGATTTCATAGGTGATTTTTCTGAATTCTCCATCTCTTTGTTCTGCTATTGCCCATACTCCCTGTGCCATTTTCTAAATCTCCTTTGTTATGATTTTTATATCTCCAGGAATTTAGTCATATAATTTAACATAGATTTCCAATGGGTATTATAGGATTTTTGCCTCTTCATGGAGCAATCGGGCCAGTTCAGCGGCCTTTTCCTGAGGCGACTCGCCCTCAATAATTTTACCAGCAGCTCTTTCGGGTGGTGGGGTCAACTCAATGATTTTCAACTTCCTGGCTCCTTCGCCGCATTCGGCAGGATCCAATCCTAAATCTGCCAATGTCTTTTCCTCAAGAGGTTTTTTCTTGGCTTTCATTATACCTGGAAGCGAGGCATATCGTGGTTCATTTAGGCCTTTTTGGGCCGTAATCAATGCTGGCAGGCCTGATTCAATAATCAGGGTTTGCCCTTCCACCTGCCTGGTAACCTTAACAGATTTGCCGTCTTCTGAGACCTCCACTTTAGTAACGAGGGATATGTTTGGGATTCCTAAGAATTCTGCAAGGGTTGCCCCTACAACTCCCATGTCATCATCTACACCCCTTTGACCGGTAAAGATAAGATCATAATCCAGATCTTTTATGGCGGCTGCAAGGGCTTTTGCTGTAGCGAGGGCATCACTTCCTTCGAGGGCATCATCACTGACGAGGATCCCTTTGTCGGCACCCATTGCCAAAGCGGTTCGGATCGAATCCGTCACCCTTTTGGGTCCCAGTCCCACAACTGTTACTTCTCCACCGAATTTTTCCTTGAGTTGTAACGCCTCTTCTACCCCAAATTCGTCATAGGGGTTCATAACCCATTTAATATCGTCTGTGACAATCGACTTGCCATCAGATGCGATTTTAATCTGAGTTTCTGTATCCGGTACCTGTTTTAAGCAGACAATGATATTCACTTTTTTCCTCCTTTCTTGACCTGATTTTCAGATATTATAATTTTTTTTACAGATAAATCCGGACGTGTTGATATCATCGTATCGATGCTCTGTCAAGAATTTTCCTCCTCACCATTTTATATGAAATATCTGTTGCAACTTACTATATAACTTACTAAAATTATTTATAGGTTGAATAGTTTTTAAAAAACGCTACCCTTGCGCTGTTAATAGCAGATTCCTGTTTCTGGCCTTGTCTCAAGTTTCTGAAAAGATATACCAATTTAGCCTGTTGGAACAGGCTGGTTAGCTATAGGTTTTAGGAATGGGATCAGCCAGAAAAAGGCACTTTGCTTTAACCTGCTAAAACTGTTTTGAAAATATTTTTTTGGTGTTCAAATGACTCCATCTGATCTGTTTTCTGTACAAGGTCTCCGGCATGCAGGTTCATTTCAGTTTATTAAGCCGGATGAATACAAGAGCCTCGGCATTGATCCATCGGATATACCGGCGGGGACTATAGCAGCCTTGAATCATCCTTCACAGCTTTTAAGTCGCTTCGGGGGCAATGCCTATGGATTCGGATTGGTTGAGGCATACGAGAGACTTGATCCTAAAGATATAGAGGTGGTTCAGGATGTTATGTCCAGAGGAAGGGGGATAATAAAGGAATCCTTTAAGGATATAAATAAGGTTTATAAAAAGATAGGCCTGTTAATCAGGTTTTCGAGCAATGGGAAGCCCTACTACCTGATTCCTGTCCATCTTATATCAAATTCTCTTACCCATGTAAAGGTAAAAGTCAATGAAATCAGCAAGATAGTAGGTTTTCACAGGAAAAAATATTTCAAGGAAAATTACGAGATAGGCATCTGGACATATCAGGATGATCTGATACTCCACGAATTGTCTTATCGTTTTAAAGAGCACCGTTTTGTAGGCATAGATTCTCTTGAAAAATTGCGAGAGATGAAGCAGACGTTGGACCTGTTTATATTAACCGGGGATATTTATGAGATTATTTTAACAACTGGATTTGGCCCTGTTTTTCAAGAAAGACCCTCCAAAAAGCGCTTAGATCAATACGCACACTATTTTTTGATGAAAATATATGAACTATTGAAGCCGGATGGAGAGATATTCATAGTAGCCAGGCGTCAAGCGGCCAGGACTAATCGAGTCACAAAGCTTGTTTTTAAGGATTCACAGGAGGAAAAAAATTTCATTCTTTTTTCACATATTTTCAGGACAAAAAAGAGATATCGGTCCAAAAATCATTCCATTAATGTCAACATATTTGATTTGCATAATTATCTAAGTGGGTTCTACGTGGAACAAGAAGTGGTGGATGAGTTGCTTGGGGGAAGGCGTTTAGAGGACATGAGCATAGATGAAATAAACGATTTGCCGTACATGGATTTTCAACTTGCCGTTCCACCAGTTTCTGGCGATCAAGAAAAGTCATGGGATATGCTGTGCTCCCCCTACTTTGAGAAAATATTCTTGAAACCCCTTATACCGACCTCGCTCAAGAGTAACTGGGAGACCAGATTTACCTGCATCGATTATAGTCCGGATTATATGCTGATATATTTAGGCCAAAAAAGGAGGCTAACATTCTCGGTCCATAAGATAAGGGAAGAGGTGGAAAGATCAAATCTGATCGGCTGCCCCGTAAAGCTTTTGGCCGATTACAGGAATTCATTCGAGTATGTAATTCATACTCTGCAGGTACTGGATAGGCTAAGAAAGGGGCATCACAGCAGACTGCCCCAGATCTTTATTGATCGTTTAAGATTGCCCTTGGAGCACAAAAACAGACGATTTAGCAACCTGAACGATGTCCTCAAACTGCTAAATAGGATCAAGCAGCTGGAAAGGATAGCAAGATATATTAATCCTGACGGGATAGAAGGGGCAAGGACAAGAATATTAGATCATATTGAAATGCTTGGTCTGTTTGGTTTCGGCCCTAATGAATTAAGAGAGGTCCTTTTTATCGTACTGGGTCATACGGCAATTGAGCGAGTCATATCCGGAAAAATGAGTGAAAAGGCATTGAAGCCTGTTTCCGATATGGCTGCTACATATGATCTTGGCACGGCCCTTAACCTGCTCCGCTACTTGAGACTTATGAGTATGGCTGAGACCGAAGCAGCCAGGGGAAAAGGCCTTACGAGGGAGGAGCTTGCCCAGCTTTTTAACCTATATGAACTCATGGTACGTGTGGTGATGACTCAAGACCTTGACTGGGAGAGGGTCCTTGATGAAAACATAATTGCAATGGGCGGCATCCATAACAAGATAATCAGAAAACTCCTGATGATGATTAACCATTTTGAATTCCTTGATAACTGGTCTGAACTCAGGCAGAAAGGCCGCAGGGAAAAAGAATCCTTGGCAGACTATGATGACACAAAATTACACAGGATAGAAAATGTCATCAAGATGGTGAAGACGACGGAAATATTCGAACAGATGCATTTGCAATCCGATCCGTTACAATTGCCCGCATTTTACAGAAAGTTACTTAATATGGAATTTCACGGGACAGGCCGTCTTTTTGAGAGAATGGATAGCAGAAATGTTTTTGTACTATTGTGGATCACTGTCAATGTGGCCCGGGGTGAGATCGTTAATTTTAATCCCATGCTGGAAAGTTTTGATGGAGACGATAAAAAACAGGTTCTGAAAAAACTGGAGCAAGATGCATGGAGGATAAACATAAAAAATCTTGATGTGGACGCCCTTAACCGTTTTAGTGAGCAATTATATCTTGATGGGACTGCCTTTATTGTGGGCTCAGGGTTTAAACTTTCAGTGGATCCAGATAGTTATGCCTTGACAATTAGTTTCCTAGACGTGGAGAAGGACCTTAATAGAATGGAAGCCTTGTCCAAAAAGATGATTGGGAGCCCTATTTCTATGATATCTCTTGTAGATATCAGGGAGCTGAATCAGCTTTTCTCTGATCTTGAGAGTTTTTATGTGAGTCATCTTAAACTAGTTGAGCGGAAAGATATGGCTGAAAATATCCCATCAAGGCAGAAAATATGGTTTAAAAAAGTCGTCAAGCTGAGAGAACAGTTAAGGGAGGGCTTTTTAAACGAAATTTTTCGGCCTGAGACCTTTTATACCGACCTGGAACTACTGTATGAGAATGCCCCTTCCCTTTTGAATTTTTTTCTTCCTGAGTTTAAGGCCCTTCAAGGAGTGGATCTATCGTGGCACCTGTATATGAGATCCCCTATTATCCATTATATCCTTGCCACTACAAAGAAGCTCCAGGCCCTGATCAGGCATGACAGGGAGAGCTTTCAGGATATCCATTATCTTCATGGGTTGGCCAAGAGAGAGTTTGGACCCATGGCCACAGGTATTGTTGGTGTAAATGAATTGCAGATAGATGAACTGGAGAAGATAGTCGAGCGGTTGAGCCATAACTCCCCCTTGTTTGATGCCCTTGTAAAATCTTTTGTATTCCAGGACATAGGAAGGGTGTCGAACTTGAGGACCAAATATAAGGACATTATCAATCCTGCAGACCTAGGTGATGCGGGAGCCTTTTTTCTGGAGAAAGAAGAATTTGCTGAAAGATTTCACCTTGATGAGGAGGGAAAGTCTTATCTGATTTTTTTGGTCAGACACCACAGCCTTCTCCATCATATAATCCGGGGAGAATTTTCTTTTTATGCAATTCGCAATGTATTGGAACCGCTGGATAAGGATCTTTTTGATGCATTTTTTGTTTTTTCTTTCATCATGCTTTGCGCTATCCGGGAAGATTTGATCCTTGAGGATCTGGCAGGCCGAATGTTCCAGACAAAGAAGGTTTGCGATAGGATTATTAATGGTGAAAACACATTGGAATCACACTTAGATAAAATATTTATCAGAAAAGGGAGGGCCTTCCATGCAATGCAGAAATGCCTATCAGAAGGTATACCGCCGGATATTACACCTGTAGACTATTTGAAGTCATGGGATGGAGAAGATATTGATGAGGCTGAGCAGATCAGTGCAGGAAGTATGATCTTTGCCATGGAGAGAATCTTTAGATTGCGTGGCATAAGATATGTAGAGTTTTTGGACCTGGCCTATCTGTTGCTGAAGGTTCCTCTGAAGTTCATATACAGGAAACGGAATTTTTCGAGTGTCGGATATGCCACCTTTGAGAAGGAACTCTTTGAGGCTTTCCGCATCTATAATACTATCCAACACCTGCCTGAGGAGGTGAGGCATTTTATCTTAAATGGGCTCGTTGGTGATAAGGTAAGAATTTTTGGCTATGAAAAGGTGAGTGGTTATCTGAATTATGAGAATCAGATAAAACTTTTACTGATAGTACTATTAGGGGCAGATGAATTTACGGAGAAAGGATCCCCTGTTTTTCTGAATTTTCTGGATTTGTGTGTGAAGATAGAAAGGCGCTATGAGGCCGTAAATGACCATCTTAATAAATTATCTGTGGACCGTATATGGGAAAATAGAGGCCTTGAAAATCATTTTTCCAGTATCAATGCTGGTGTTTTCCTGAAAAAAATGCCTTTCCCCAATGTGCTAACCATAGACTTTAGTGACCGTATAGATATTTCCAAAAAAATATCTTATATGAAGACCATAAATAATACCGAGCAACTAAAAAACTATTATCATTATAGCCTTAGGTCCTTAAGGAAATCCCCTTTTTATACGGATGACTATGAAGAAAAATTGGAGGACGCTTTTGAAAAGCGATTGGCCGAAATAACCGATATGCTGTTAGCTCAGGCGGAAAAACAGATAAATATGGCCAAAGATTTCAAGGAACTCCATGGCTTGGTGACAGCATTGGTTGAACAAAGTGTGGAGATTGAGTTGTCTGAGGACCAACGGCACAGACTGAATGATCTTTATGAGGTGAAAAGAGACAGTCTCAAAAGAGAAGTCATGACCGAGATCATGGGTATTCTAGAAACTATTAATGATATAAATGAATTGAACGATTACTGGAACAGTCTGAAATGGTATCTCCAGGAGAATCGTCGTTTCCTTGGAAAGGAATTCGAGGATCTTATTGCCAGGAGATTTGATAATATAGAGAGATTAATGGAAAGGGTCGGGAGAGATCCCATTGCATTATCATGACGTTTAAGTAATAATTTGGACTTTCCGGGAAAACACGCCCTCTCATGCCCGATTGCCTAAACCAGTCAGAATCAGGTCGTGTTCCCGGGAAGTCCGTGTAAAAGTGCCACCTCATACTCCCTTTTTTAAGTATAACCTTTGGAGGCCTGAGGCCATCACGTGGTTTATAAGTTGGTGTTGAAGTTGGGTGGCACTCATTCCTGATGATTTACTGGTCGATAAAAAGACTTGCCGTCTCTTTTAATGTTGTTCGGGTTAATAATGGTAGTCTTGATTTTCAATTCGGCTATTTTTTTCTCGAACAGTCTTTGATCCTCTCGAAAAATGTCTCTGGCTTCATAGAAGGTCAGCCTTTTTTCCATAATATCCCTGTAAGTTAGGTTATCTCTATGACAAAAAGCTATACTGTTTTTAATCCGTTATTTATATCGGCCGAAGATGATATTTCCTTTAGCAGGATCTTTTGAATTTATATTATGCAAGATTTGTGCGAGACTATTTCATTAATATTTTTATTGGGTTAGAAAATATGTGCCAGTCTGACGGCAATATTTGTGTCAAATAAATGGCTTTTTGTGCAATTTTTGTTGGTGCAGACCTTAAACGATTTATTTCAAATTTAGTAATGGTAATGTATTGTTTATGCCAATGTATGAGAAGAAATATGACGTAATCGTGGTTGGTGCAGGCCATGCGGGGTGTGAGGCTGCTTTAGCGGCTGCCAGGATGGGGCATCCTACCCTGCTTCTCACGATCAATATAGATCATATCGCTGCCATGAGCTGTAATCCGGCTATAGGGGGACTTGCAAAAGGGCATTTAGTAAGGGAGATAGATGCCCTGGGTGGTGAAATGGCGAAAATTGCCGATCAGACAGGCATTCAATTTAGGAGATTAAATACACGCAAGGGTTTGGCAGTTCAAGGATCAAGATCCCAGAACGACAGGAGACTTTACCGGGAGCGGATGCGGGCGGTATTAGAAGCCCAGGATTTCCTTGATATCCGCCAGGCAATGGTGGACCGGTTGCTCGTGAAGGACGGGGAGGTATATGGAGTGGAGACATCCATTCATGAGCAGTTTTTGGGCAAGACTGTCATCTTGACCACCGGCACCTTTATGAGGGGACGTATCCATATCGGCCTGAATCATTTTCCTGCGGGCCGTATGGGTGATCCGCCTTCCATCCAACTGTCCGAGCAACTGGGGGAACTCGGCTTTGATTTGGGCCGGCTGAAGACCGGGACAACTCCGCGTTTGAACGGGAGGACTGTCGATTACAAGGGATTGGAGGTGCAGCCGGGTGACAAGGATCCAAGGCCGTTCTCTTTTTCCACTGCCAAAATTTTGCTTCCCCAGGTCCCATGCCATATTACCTACACAAACAAAAATGTTCATGATTTAATAAGGAACGGTCTGGACCGATCCCCTCTTTTTAGCGGGATTATCAAGGGGGTAGGAGCAAGATACTGTCCATCCATTGAGGACAAGGTAGTCCGTTTTGAGGAAAAGGAAAGACATCAGATATTTCTTGAGCCCGAGGGTCTGGATACGGTGGAGGTCTATCCCAATGGGTTGGCGACCAGTCTGCCCATTGATGTCCAGATAAAGATGATACGGGCTATACCCGGACTTGAAAAGGCAGATATTATGAGACCTGGGTATGCTATTGAATATGACTATGTCAATCCATTACAGCTAAAACCTAATTTGGAGACTAAACTTGTAAAGGGACTGTTTCATGCGGGCCAGATAAACGGGACCTCCGGGTATGAGGAGGCGGCAGCACAAGGTCTGCTGGCCGGGATTAACGCGGTATTAGAGGTGAGAGGAGAAGATCCCCTCATCTTGTCAAGGTCTCAGGCATATGTTGGTGTGCTTATAGATGACTTGGTTACCAAGGGCACGGAAGAACCATATCGCATGTTTACCTCCAGGGCGGAATATCGACTCCTGCTCAGAGAAGATAATGCCGATTATAGACTTATGGATATCGGTTATCGTTTGGGACTGGTTACCGATGACGCTTACAGTTCATTTTGCAGAAGACGGGATAATGTTGACAAATTGATTATCCGTTTAAAGGAGTTCCATATTAGGCCTGAAACGGGGGTGCAGGATAGATTGAAGGAACTGGGTTCGCCATTGATCAATAATAATATCTCGCTATATCGTTTGTTGAAAAGGAATGAGATCCTTTTCGAGCATTTGCCTTTTTTTGATCCAGGGCTTTCAAATACGGAATCACAGGTGGCAAAAGAAGTAGAGACCAGGATAAAGTATGAGGGCTATATTGAGCGGCAGGAACGACAGGTTGAAAAATTCAAAAAAATGGAAGCAGTGGAACTGCCGGATGATATTGATTATTCATATGTTTACGGCTTGACTCAAGAGGTTAAGGAAAAGTTAGACAGGGTACGTCCCATGACTCTTGGGCAGGCATCCCGCATTTCAGGCGTCACTCCTGCGGCAATCATGGCACTTCAGATCCACTTGAAAAAAATGAGGGCACAAATATTTGGTAAGAATAAAAATGGAATTTGATAGATATCTATCAACACGTTTGATTTTGCTTGTTTTGGTCTGGCTCGTTATTTTGGGATGTGATGATGGGCCACGTGTTGATATGGGCGGAAAATCGGAATCTATCCAGGGTAACAAAGTCAAGGTCAGTCATGTGGAATCTATTCCATCCGTGAGATGGATTGAATATGCGGGAATATTATCTGCGAAGAGAAAAATAGATGTTGCGTGTGAACTGGGAGGGATTATTGAAAGGCTCTATTTTGAAAAGGGGGATAGAGTCAACGAAGATCAACTCCTTGCTGAGATTGGTACCACTACTGTTGTTATCGAGCTCCAGAATGCAGAGGCCGCCTTAAGGAAGGCCGGGGCTGTCTTATCAGAGGCAAAGAACAATTACAAGAGGATCGAAAAATTATATAAAACCCATGTGGTCTCGAAGAGTGAACTTGATTCTGCAAGGATGTCATATGAAACGGCTCTGGCAAGTCGTGATCAGGCTGAGGCTTCTCTGGCCCTGATAAAGGACAGGCTGACGAAGTCGAGACTGAGGGCACCATCAAACGGTATAATAGCCTTTAGGGATGTGGATGAAGGAGAGGTGATAGCCCCTGGAGCAGTCATTACCCGGATAGTGGACCTGGATGGTATGAAGGTAGATGTGTCTGTTAACGAAAAAGACATCCATCTTTTAGATGCAAAGAAAGCCTTTCCATTTACAGTGGATGCTATTCCTGGAGAGGAATATTTGTGTCGGTTATCATTTATTTCACCTGCAGCAGATCCTGCGACGCGTTCCTTCTGTGTGGAGATGGCTGTGGAAAAGCGCGATCCGAGGATGGCTGACGGTATGACTGCCAGAATCAGGTTGGCATTATCCCGCAAAGACAAATCCATTAAAATCCCTTCAGAATGGCTGGCTGAAAAGAATGGCAAGATGGGAGTATATATCGCAACCGATGGAAAGGCCATTTTTCGTGAGGTTACGCTTGGTAGTTATTATGATAGGAGGGTAGAGATTGTTTCAGGTTTGTCTGAATGTGATATGGTAATTGTTAATCCCGCAGGGATTAGAGATGGTGAACCAGTGCAATACTAAGGCATTACAAACTGGGTTTGTGGTTGGAATGTCTGATTAGGCCCTTGCAGCTTTGACCATTGAACCCGTAAGCGCTTAATAATGTTTTTTACCAGATTTGGATTATCAAGACCGGTAGTTGTTCGTATGGCCCTGATTATGATAGTGGTTGTCGGTCTTTACTGCTATAAGGCCATGCCTAGGTACCTGGATCCGGACTTGACTATAGGAGAGGGATTTATTGTCACGCTATGTCCCGGTTTTTCTCCTGAGGAGATGGAGAAACTGGTGACAAAAAAGATTGAGGATGAGCTCGAGGGCATCTCCGAGATCAGGAAATACGAGTCAAATTCATTTGAAGGGACCTCCAAGATTCACGTCTATTTTAATACCCGTCTTTCAGAATCCGAAATTGATCAGGCCATGCAGGAGACAAGGAACGCCGTAAACAGGGTTGACGACCTTCCTGAAGAGGCGAAAGTTCCGAAGGTCATAGAACTGGATATTGCACTCTTTCCTGTGTGCATGGTGGGCCTGGCGGGAGACCTTCCCATGATGCTGCTCCAGGATATTGCAGCTGATATGGCGGATACCCTTGAAGAGATTGAGGGGGTATCTGAGGTGGATATCCTCGGAAAAAGGGAGAATGAGATCTGGGTTGAGCTGGATCCGCGCCGTTTAGCTGCTTATGACATTTCCATATCAGAGATTGTCCAGGCCATCAGTTCACGCACACGAAATCTTCCTGGCGGAGTCCTGGAAATGGGTCAGCATGAACCTGTCATAAGGATGGTTGGAGAACCTGCCACCCCTGGCGGCCTCGGGGGCATTATCTTGAGGAGTCAGAACAGCGGCAATGTCCATCTTTGTGATGTGGCACGGATTACACCCACACTCGAAAGGCCCCGCACTCTGACATTTATTGATAAGAAAAAGGCATTGGTCCTTGCCGTTAAGAGGAAGAAAAATACAAACATGATCCGGATCGTTAACGAGGTAAGGTCTTATATAAAAGATTTGCCTTCTTTATATCCAGGCCTCAGGGCGACCCTCTATTTTGACCAGTCACGCGAGATCAAAAAGAGGATCAATGAGCTTCAGACCAATGCCCTCTTAGGGATAATCGCTGTCTTTTTTATTCTGTGGATATCAATCGGAATACGAAATGCCCTTTTTGCATCGATCGGAATCCCGGTCTCTTTTTTACTGACGTTTATTTTTATGAGAAGTTTTAACCTTTCCATTGATGCCTTAACATTGTTCGGTCTTATCCTTGTTCTTGGGATTATAGTGGATGATGCTATTGTGGTCCTTGAAAATATTGTTCGGCGCGTGGAAGAGGGGACCCCCCTTCTTGCAGCGAGCCTTGAAGGGAGCCGTGAGGTTTTTGCGCCGGTCCTGGCATCGGTCACCACCACCATGGCGGCCTTTTTCCCCCTGCTTTTTATGGTGGGTGGGGTCATAGGGAGATACATGTCTATTCTACCCATGGTCGTTCTCTTTGCACTCTCTGCGTCTCTTTTTGAGGTGTTTTTTATGCTCCCATCCCATGTCGTAGAATTTACGCCAAATAAGAGTGCTGTAAAAGGCCCCGGGAGACGGACAGATATCTTTGTGCCGTTTCGACGATTTTATTATCCTTTCTTGAGGCGTATACTCCGTCATCGTTACATCTCCGTCCTAATTATTGTATGTTCCACTGCCTTGGCCTGTTTCCTCTATTTTCAGACCGATTTCATCATGTTTCCCAAGAGCGATACATTCCCAAGATTCAATATCTATTTTGACCTGCCGGTTGGCGCGAGTCTTGAGCAGACCCGGGATGTGCTGATGGATCTTAATGATCTGATTACAAGCAGTATCGGTCCCGAGCTTGATGCTCCAATAGCCGTTGCCGGAATGAAAGAGATCAATTATGAGCCCGTTTACGGCCGTCATTACGGCATGCTCAACGTGATTTTGAAGACAGGCAGCAAGAGGAGACATAGTGTTGCGGAACTGATGGAAGGTGTAAGAAAAGATGTGGGCAAGCTGCTTGTATCCAGAGGAGCTACTTCATATGTTCTTGAAAGAATGCTTGAAGGGCCGCCAGTAGGCGATGACATAGACCTTAAAATCCAGTCTCCTGACTGGGAGACATCTGCCGCGATTTCTCGTCTTCTCCGGAAAGAGTTAGCCAGGCACAAGGGTATTGTAGATATCCGGGACGATTTTACAAAATCAAAACCCTTTTTGGAGATCACAGTGGATGAGGCCAAGGCAAGACAATTAGGTGTTGATCAGGCCTGGCTTGTTCATGAAGTCCAGGCGGCGTTTTACGGGCTCACGGTTGCCACTTATCATCAGGGTGATGAGGCTGAGAAGATAAAGTTGAAGTATCTGCCACAATTCCGCCGCGATTTTGATGATCTGACCGATCTTGAGATAATGCTTCCGAGAGGCGGACAGGTCCCTTTAAAGGCGCTTGCCCGAATACGGCTGGTCCATGGTTTTCAGAATATCTATCACTATAACGGCAAACAGACGGTTCATCTGACTGCCAATATAAAAGATATACAGGACGACCAAAAGGGTATATCCCGTTTTCTCTCCAACATAAGCGGGAAGAAGATGACGGCGGTAAAGGCAAATAGGATAGCCCAGAATTATTTCTCCAGAATTAAATACAACTTCCCAGGGGCCAGGCTTATCTCCGGAGGATTGCAGGAGGAAACAAACAAATCGATACAGGAACTGGGGAAGGCGGCAGGCCTTGCCCTGTTCCTCATATTTTTCATACTCTGTCTGCAATTCAATTCCTTTACTCAACCTGTTATCATAATGATTACCATCCCTTTTGCCATTCTTGGCGTAATGGTAGGCCTTTTAGTCACAAACAATCCATTGACTTTTGTTACCTTGATCGGGCTTCTTACCCTTGCCGGGATTGTGGTGAATGATTCACTTTTGCTTATTGATTTTATTAACCGCTATCGAAAAGAACATCCTGAGAAACTTTATCTTGCGATTGTGCGTGGATGTCATGTGCGCATGCGGCCGATCATGCTTACCTCTCTTACAACCATTTTCGGGCTGGCGCCCATGGCCTTCGGCCTTGGCGGCAAATCTATATTCTGGGCACCTCTGGCTACCGCAATCATGTGGGGACTGGCTTTTTCCACCGTTCTCATACTGACCCTTGTTCCTGCCTATTATGCTATCCTTGAAGACATTTTATATTTTCTTAAATACAGAAAACGCAGAAAGACTAAAATTATAAATGAGATAGACGAGGCCTTTCGGCATGAAGAAATCCGTATCTATATGTGACATATTACTACAGGTAATAGCTTAACAAGATACAGGTGAAATTTTATTTTTGAGGAATTAGATTCTGTTTTTCCCTCCATGCTTTATTCCAGAGAAGATTGAGGTGGTTAACATATTAATAAACTTAAAGATTCATGTTATTATGTTTTATGACCATCTCGACTTGTCCAAACTGTTGCCAATCCCTGGGACGTTTCTCCTGAAGCCATTGTGTTTACTGGAATAATTGAACTGATACGCGTTTGGTGTATCTTTGACAAATATGGTATGCTTTGATAATCTGACAAGAATGTATGACGTTGGAGGGCCTGATGAAGTGCCGCCTTGTTTGTCCCCATTGTGGTAAGACAGTAGAAAGGTATCGGAATCCTTTTCCTACTGTTGACATTATAATTGAGATAAGATCCAATCTTTTTCAGGAAGAGAAAAAAAGGGAAATTGTCCTTATAAGGAGGAAAAATCCGCCTTTTGGATGGGCCCTGCCCGGAGGATTTGTTGATTATGGTGAAAGCCTGGAATCCGCTGCCGTGAGAGAGGCGGAAGAGGAGACCAGTTTAAGGGTCAAATTGAAATATCAGTTGGGTGCCTATTCGGATCCCGGAAGGGATCCAAGATCTCACACTATTTCGGTTGTTTTTGTCGCCGAGGCAACCGGCCGGCCCGTGGCCGGGGATGATGCCAAAGAAGTGGATATTTTTGACCCCCAACACCTTCCCGAGGATCTTGCCTTTGATCACAGAACCATTATAGATGATTATTTAATAAGATGTTCCCAAAAAAAATAAGATTTTTTTCCCTCTTTCTCCTTTTGTTGATTTTTTTCCTTGTTGTCGCCATTTTTATTTCAGGCGTCTTGATACAAAGACCACCTGTCCAGCACTACTTACTGGAGCAGTTATCCAAAAAAATAGACTACGATATTGGTGTGGATAGGATCGAGGTCAATCTTGTCAGAGGGATTGGGATCAGCGCATATGGCATTAAGATCAAACCATGGCACGGATCTGAAAGATGTGCCGCTGACAAGGCAATAGTCACCTTTAATATTCGTGATCTTATCAGGGGCCGGATTATACCTTCAGGGATCTTTCTGGTTAGGCCCGAGATAGTGCTTCCGGCGAAAAAGGGACAATTCCCATTGGAAAAAGGCAAGGGGAGTAAAGAGAATTTTCTGAAGGCATTGCTGGCGTTTCCCTCTGTTTCTATTGCAGATGGTACGATATACATGGAAAGGCCTTCCCTGAGATTAGATGACCTATATATTGAAATTTCCCGAAAAGATCCGGCCTCTACCAGACTGGAGTTGGATCTCCATGGCACGGTAATTTTCAAAAATGGCAAGGCACCGGTTGATCTGGAAGGAATAATTACTCCAGGCCCAGATATGAACTCTGGTATTTCTGCAGAGTTAACAGTCAAGGCTGGAGATGTCCCCCTGACATGGGTAAATGGTCCCGAGTTTTTATCGGTGGATGGTGGATATGGAGAGATAAGCATAGACATAAAGGCTCGATCGGGGGAATCTGTTGATATCAAAGGAGATATCCATATAGATGAACCTCACTTTTATCTTCATAAATCCGAGAGGATGAAGGAGTTTTTTTTCCCGTATCTATCCATTGATTTTGTGTCTTTATATTCCAATTCCAACGGCACCTTTCGGATAACAGATTTTGAGATAAAAGGTCCTGAATTTTTACTAAATGGTAATGCGGATCTCAATCTCCGGGATAGCTCCGGGCCCAGACTTTCTTTAAAGGTTGATGCTCCCTTCATGCCTCTTGAGGCCTTTAAAAAAATATTCCCGACCCAACTTGTGGCCCGGTGGATCGAGACGGAGCTTTTTCCCATTATCAGGGGAGGGGTTGTCCGTGTAGACATGTTTCGTTTGAACGGGACATTGGATCAGATAAAAGATCTGACTCTTCCTGATAATACGGATGTCCTTTTGATGAAAGTGTCATGGAAAGGGTTTGAGGTATTGAAAGACGCAGGTGGATTGCCGTTTGAGGCCGTATCAGGGAAGATGTCTATTCAGAATGGAGGACTCCTTATATCCGGAGTGAAAGGGAATTTTGGTCGTTCCATCCTTGCTAATGGGGCCCTAAATGTATGCAGCCTCTATCAAGCGGAAGATCGGGATTATTATGTCCAGATAGACGGATCGTTTGACCTGGCTGATATAATACGTCAGGGAAAAATTGATCTTGTTCCGATTGAGGTATACCGAAGGCTTCAAAATTTCCGGTCTATTTCCGGGGGACTTGAGGCCCACATGCAGCTTCATTATAACGACAATACAATGGATTATCCGAGGTTGCTGAAAGGGGATTTCAGGTTAAGGGACTGCTCGATTATTCATGATGAATTGCCCTTGCCCCTTTTCTTGACTGGAGGTGAGTTAGGGACAGATC
>CAZQAA010000010.1:0-8203 GCA_964591255.1 uncultured Desulfobacterales bacterium
AGAGATCCTTAATAAAGATATTCAGATAACCATTCAGCGCCATACAGTGGGTCAGAACGTCTTTAAAAGTCTGGGAGGCGCAGCACCAGCTTTTGGAATGATCGGGACACTAATCGGTCTTGTTCAGATGCTTGCCAACATGTCGGATCCAAGCAGTATAGGACCATCCATGGCAGTGGCACTCCTTACCACACTATACGGCGCCATGGTGGCCAATATTGCATGTCTTCCCATAGCGGACAAACTCGCTTTGAGGAGTGAACAGGAGCAAGCTAATAGAAAAATTATACTTGATGCCACAATCGGGATTAGCCAAGGGGTGAGCCCCATGGTCCTTGAAGAGACTCTGAAGATATACCTTTCTCCCAAGCAGCGGGAAAAAGCAGGAGCAGAAGGTGAAAAGGAGTAGGCGGAAATATGAGTAGTGAGTTAGAACAACAACTTAAGAACGTTAAGGCCGAATTGGATGCCAGTCCTCCTGCCTGGGTAGTGACGTTCGGAGATATGATGAGCCTGCTTCTGTGCTTTTTTGTCTTGCTTTTGTCTTTTTCGGAGACGGATAAACAGCTCTATAAGGAAGTAGCAGGTTCCCTTGCCCAGGCATTTGGTATCCAGAGAGAGATAAAAGCATTAGATTCTCCAAAAGGCCAAAAGATGATTGCAAAAGATTTTGATATGCAGCATATAGCCACCAGGGAGAAAGAGGAGTTCGGCAAGGAGATAAAAAAGGAGATTGAGACCCATTTCAAAGAGATAAAGGACAAGATCCAGGTAGAAGTAAGCAAGAACAAAGTGACCATCCGAATGATGGGAGAGACTGCATTTGATTCTGGAAAGTCGGATATCAGACCGGAGATGATGCCTCTTCTGGAAAAGATAGGATCCATCTTAAGGGGTGGAAAGGGTGAGATAATTGTATGTGGACATACGGATAATATCCCCGTTAAAAGCGGGCCTTTTCAGTCCAACCTGAGATTGTCCATTGCACGTGCGGCAACTGTAGCGGAATTCTTGATAAATCACACAGGGATTGAGCCTAGCAGGATTTCCACTATGGGTTTTGGTGAATACCGTCCGCTGGTATCCAATGATACTCCCGAGGGAAGACAAAAGAATCGGCGAGTAGAGATCACCCTCACAACTTCCGCTTTTAACCAGGAATCTACACCTGAGAAACCGTCCGAAAACACACTGGAATATAGGCAGAAACTACCGGTCTATAAACCCACGACTCCATAATTATACTTTTCAGGATTATGATACCTTTCCCTTGCAAGGTGTGATTTTGTGTATTGTCTTATCAACAATTTTTTATGCAGCTAGCAAAATTAGGCTTGTCAATTCAGCGAATAAATGCCACCATTCTATTCGTTTGATTTTTGGATGTTTTATTAAACCCAAAATGAATTTGTTAGAGGTATAACTATGGATAATAAAGCCACAAAATCCAGTTCAGATAAAAAAGGCAGTTACAAAGTCAAGTACATCATTCCGATTTTGCTTTTGGTGCTTATCTTTTTTGTAATTATTGTCATGATAATAAATTCACGAAAACCGCAACAGATGGCGTTTGACAAGGAAAACATCAATGTCAAGGGAACTGCCTTTATAAAAACCAGTCAGTTTTTGATTCAACAGGCATATAAGAACTGGTTACCCAATGACCTGTTCTGGCCCACGGCCCTGCTCGACAATATTCCCAATTTTCAGATTGGAGAGCTTGAAGTGCTGAGGTACAATGTCCGGATCTTGAGGGATAATCTCTCACGTATGCGTACCACAGATAAGCTTGATCCCATGGCAGATAAGGCGTTTACCGCGCTTGCAAACGATCCATACAAGTGGTGGATGCCTTCAGCAGAAAGCAAGTGGAAACAGGCCTATAAATACCTGGCTGTTTTTTATGACAATCTCCTTTTGGGTAAAACCCATTTTTATCCTCGATCTGACAACCTTATAGAGCTGCTTAGTCAGTATGCGTCCCTAATGGGAGGAGTAAATACCAGGCTAATTAATGCTCCACGGGACATATGGAAAAAAGGCCCGTCTCCCGCCGATAAGAAGATCAAACAGGGAAACAAAGGTGATGAGCTGAGGTCCAAGGCAGCGAAAACCCATATCCCCTGGTATCAAATAGACGATAACTTTTATTATGCTCAGGGAGTGGCATATGCCCTGCTCCAGTCCTTTAGGGCTATCCAAATCGATTTTGCCGATGTCCTGGCCGATAAAAATTCATCCATGCTTTTGAAGCAGATTATCGAAGATCTTGAAAGATGTGATTTCGAGCCCTTGATCGTATTTAATGGGGATCCTGATTGCATTTTTGCTAATCATTCCCTGAATCTGTCGGGCTTTTTTAATGATGCCAGACAAAAGATAAATTCGCTGATTATGGCTTTGGCACAGGGCTGATCGCCCAGATGTCCCATGGTTGAGACGTTAAGTCTGTCCGAGCTTTTCGAAAGAGATGGTCATGTGTTGAGGGAGTCGTCCAGCACAAGACCCAGAATTTTTGTTGTGGAGGAAGAAGGGACAAGGGTAGTTATTAAAGATTTTACACCTAATGGTTTTTTCTTTAGAAACATTATAGGTAGATTTTTAATATGGCGTGAAGCCAAAGCCTACAGGAAGATGCAGGGCTTGAGGGGTATTCCTAAATTTTACAGAATTATAAATGGTCTTGCTATCGTAGTTCAGGAGATACAAGGAAAGCCCTTGGAGAGGGTTAAAGAAGGCCATTTATTGCCTGACGGGTTTATTGATATCCTTAAAAGTCTTATAGACGAAGTGCATAAAAGGGGAATCGCCCACTGTGATTTAAAAAGGGCCGGGAATATTATATTAGGGGATGATGGCATGCCTTACATTATTGACTGGGGGGCATCTATCTTTGATAGTGAGTTCGGGCTCCCCTTGCTTAAAGCCGTTTACCGACGGTTTGTATTAGATGACAATATGGCAATCGTTAAGCTGAAATTGCGCTATGCCCGTGACACGGTTACAGATGAAGACATGGCACGGTATAGTCATAGGTCAAAAGCCGAAAAGCTTGTCAGGAAGGTCAGGGATAATCTCCGCAATATATTGAAACTAATAGCATGATTGTTTGTTAGTATCCGCTGATTTCGTTAATTCTCTTTATCATTATTAATCAGGGCGACCATGATTTTTCCGGCAATGCCCCGTCCTATTGCGAGTCTCGTAAAATCACGCCCCAAGATAATCCTGCCCTGGCCCGTGTTATTGATGATTTCTATATGGTCACCTACCCTTAAACCCATTGATGCCAGTCTTTCATGTGTGTTTTGTCCACCTCCTATTTTCCGGATAATGACCTGTTCTCCTGATTTAGCCATGGATAGGGGCATTATTGGCTTCCTCTGTGTAATACATGAATTGCAAAGGCCATATATGTCCATCCTGTGCTGTAGCATGTGAAAACCATATGCCGCGGCGATTTTTTTTTGGAGCCTTTCCATTTCTTCATTTGTAAATTCAACGATTTTTCCGCATTTGGTGCATATGAAATGATCGTGGTGTCTGCCAAGATGTCGGTGTTCATATCGAATCGGCTGTCCATCAAACTGTTTCTTCTGGGCAAATCCCAGATCCACCATCTGGTTTATACATTGTTGCACAAATTCCGGATCATAATTATACCCATTTTTTTTTAATAGATTATAAAGTCCTTCAAATGTAATATGTTCTTCTGTACCAAGAAAGACTTCAATGATATTAAGTCTATCTTTAATCCTGTCCTTTCCATTTCCCTCAATAAGATGTTTGAAATTTTCTTTTTCTAGATAGTTGTTATTATCCATTCGATCCTTTATGCTTTTAATAAATTTTGATCACCTGACAAGACATGAAATACGGAGGATATGTCGCCGGTCAGCGGCTGTAAAAAATGGTGCCCCCGGCATGACTCGAACATGCGGCACCCAGATTAGGAATCTGGTGCTCTATCCACCTGAGCTACGGGGGCACTCTATCCTATTTTTATCATAACTGAATTGAATGTCAAACGCTTTTCATACGTGTCAAAAGGGATTGATTTAATAAAACGGAACGATTATACTGAATATGATTCAGATTTTTCAACTCCCCTTTTTTTGTTTTTCGATAGTTATTACTTTGTGGGGGTGTAGCTCAGGTGGGAGAGCGGTACGTTCGCAACGTACAGGTCAGGGGTTCGAATCCCCTCATCTCCACCATTACTTTATATGGTTTTTAAGACTATGGAACGCAAAGCGCGGATAGACAGAAAAACGAGAGAAACGGATATCCATCTTGAACTCAATCTGGATGGCACTGGGCTGTCCAATATAGCTACAGGCATTCCTTTTATGGACCACATGTTGAGTCTCATGGCTGCCCATGGCTTTATGGATATGGAGTTGAGTGCTGAAGGGGATATAGAGGTGGATAACCACCATACTGTTGAAGACCTTGGCATATGTTTGGGCTCTGCCTTTAAAGATGCATTAGGTGAAAAGAAGGGTATAATGCGTTACGGCGAGGCGAGTATCCCCATGGATGAGGCCCTGGCAAGGGTAGTTGTCGATATTTCGAATCGCCCCATGCTTTCATACCGCGTACCTTTGAAAAAGCGAACCACCGGCACTTTTGATGTGGGACTGATAAAGGAGTTTTTCTATGCCTTGGTAACCAATGCCGGCATTACAACTCATATAGATCTTATCTCAGGTGAAGATCCTCATCACATTTCGGAGGCCATTTTCAAGGCCTTTGCCAGGTCAATGGACCAGGCGACGGCTATTGAAGACCGGATAGCCGACAGAGTCCCTTCAACCAAGGGCCTTTTATAAGGAAATAGACAAGGCTGTGTCTAAGAAAATGATGCAACAGGCCTTTTTGTTCTTATGGCCGTTATTCTTGAGTACCATCCTGGCAGGTGCTGCGTGTCAATTTAGAAGGACTAGTCTTAGTTCTGTACAGACATCGTCTTTATCCCTGACAAAGGTAGTAGTGTTTGGCTTCAGGCCGGCTCTTAAGGAAGGTGAAGAACCACGAATAACTAGGGGTCCGATTGCGGGCGGTATCTTTGAGTCTGCCCCTGTTTCATCAGACACGGCCATGGAGATGACCCGGATTTTATTAGATATGTGTGCCTCTCAGAAGGGATACAAGCTGGTATCGCCGGATGCGGCACAGGCGGCCTATTCGAATATTGTCCAATCATATGAAGGTGTTAGTATTAATTTTATGGAAATACTTGGACAAATAGGAAGAGATTTCGGGGCAGATGCTGTCCTTGTGGGGCATATATATCGGTGGCGGGAACGGCAGGGCACTGATTTTGCTGTCACTTATCCTGCTTCCGTGGCCTTTGACCTTAATTTGATAAGACCTGCAAATGGTGCGATTCTGTGGACAGCCAAATTTGACAAAACCCAGAGATCCCTTTCTGAAAACATTTTGGATATCGGCACCTTTCTGAAGGGAAAAGGTCGTTGGATGACGGCCGATCAACTTGGTATGCTGGGACTCCGGGAGATAATGAAACATATGCCACCTGGTGGTACAGAACAATAGAAGAGGTGTTTTGGTTTGATAGTGATTCCAGCCGTTGACATCAAAGATGGTCGTTGTGTCAGACTGAGACAGGGCCGGATTCAAGATGAGACCGTGTTTTCCGCCGTGCCGGAAGAGATGGCTGTAAAGTGGTTTGAGGCGGGTGCGGAGCGGCTCCATGTGGTGGATCTGGATGGTGCCTTTCAGGGTAAGCCGGTTAATGCCCATGTGATAGAGAAAATTGTGGAATCTGTTCCCATTCCTGTTCAGCTTGGGGGCGGCATCCGGGATATGGCTGCTGTTCAGGCCTATATGGATCTGGGGATTCAATACCTTATACTTGGTACCGTAGCCCATAAGAAACCTGTATTTTTGGAGGAGGTGTGCGATCGTTTTCCAGAACAGATTATACTTGGAATAGATGCCCGGAATGATATGGTTGCAGTGGAAGGATGGACACAGGAAACTACGCTCACTCCTATACAGATGGCAAGGAGGTTTGAGGATCTTCCCATCTCTGCAGTTATTTATACTGATATTCAGAGAGATGGGATGAGGTCCGGTCCGAATGTGGCTGCCACGATGCGGTTGGCGCATGCAATCCGATTCCCTGTAATTGCATCCGGAGGGATCTCAGGTATTTCAGATGTCCTGGAGATATTGACGTTATCTGAGGAGGGTGTTATGGGGATGATTACCGGAAGGGCCTTGTATGACGGCAGCCTGGATCTGGCCCATGCCATAAGCATATGCAAGGCCAAAGGTGCAGGGGTATAACTCTTGAATCCTGAACCAGCAATATCGTATTTTATGGAATTTGTCTTACTTTTTGTATGGGATATTCAAACTATTTATTAAACTATTTATTAAGATAAAGGCTGGCAGGTTACTATGTATAATGCAAGTGATTTAAGAAAAGGGTTAAAGATCCAACTCGATAATGAACCCTATATCGTTATTGAATTCCAGTTTTCAAAACCGGGAAAAGGACAGTCTCTTTACCGGTGTAAGCTGAAAAATATGATAACGGGCGTGATAATTGACCGGACCTATCGATCCGGGGATACATTTCAACCAGCGGATCTGGAAGAACGGAAGATGCAATATCTTTACACCCAGGATGATCAGGCTTGTTTTATGGACTTGGAGACCTATGATCAGGTATTTCTCGGCAATCAGCAACTGGGTGAGGCCATGAATTTTTTGACAGACAATTTGGAGGTGGATATCCTTTTTTTTACCGCCAAGCCCATAGGTATTACCCTGCCTAACTTTGTTAATTTAAAGGTGACAAAGGGGGATCCTTGGGTAAAGGGTGATTCGGTTGCAGGCGATACAAAACCCGTTACAGTTGAAACCGGCTATGTCTTGCGGGTTCCCCCTTTTGTTCAGGAGGGAGACAGGATAACCATTGATACGCGAACCGGAGAGTATGTCACCAGAGTCAAGGAATAGTGTCTTTAGTGACGAACAGGCCAGATTGGCTGATAAAAAGCCCTTTCTTTACAAGCGATCACGCATTCTTCAGGCGATTCGGCGGTTTTTCATAGAACGCGGCTATCTGGAAGTCGAGACCCCTTATATAATTCCTGCTCCTGCCCCGGAAGTTCATATCGACGCAATGAGCGCGGGTGATCTCTTTCTACACACCTCACCTGAACTCTGTATGAAGCGGTTGATGGCTGCTGGTTACCACAAAATATTTCAAATCTCCAAGTGCTTCAGAGAGGGAGAACGTGGAGATTTGCATTTGCCTGAATTTACCATGCTTGAATGGTACAGAGCGGGAATAGATTACGGTTCACTGATGGAGGAATGTGAGAGCATGATACTCTCAGTAGTAAAAGATGTAGCCACTGGAGAATCTAATGATTATTCCTCCTCAAATATGGATTTTGAGTCCCCGTGGGAGAGACTCTCCGTGGAAGATGCTTTTGACCTCTACGCCTCTATAACTCCGGAAATGGCAGTCAAAAAGGGTCTTTTCGATGAGATTATGGTTCAGGAAGTTGAGCCTCATCTTGGAGTAACACGCCCTGTTTTCCTGTATGATTATCCGTCATCCCTTGCGTCGCTTGCCCGATTGAGACATGACGACCATATGGTTGCGGAAAGGTTTGAACTTTATATGGGTGGTATGGAACTGGCCAACGGATTTTCTGAACTGACCGAGGAGAATGAGCAGAGGGCCCGGTTTGAAGAAGTCCTTGCCAAAAGGATTGAACTGGGAAAAAAAGCGACTCCCATGCCCGAAAAATTTTTAAAGGCACTTCAACATATGCCCGAGTCCGCCGGCATTGCTTTAGGCATTGATAGGCTTGTGATGATATTCACAGGCACTCATAAAATCGATGATGTGGTTTCCTTTACCCAGGACGATATCTAGAGCCAAAATCCTTGAAAATCAAGCCCGCCTTTGTTACTATGTCGTCCATATGTCGATGTTTTCATCTCCTTTGTTTTTTTATTCACTATATTTTTTATGGTAATCATTACGGATCAAACAGTTGCTGGCGAATCAGACAGCACCTCGTGTCTTGTCAATACAAAACGGTGCCTTGCGTGTGGGACTGACAGGATAAAAGCTGGGAGGCGCTATTGTTCCACACAATGCCGTCAGCAAATGAATTGGGTCCTTTCCCTGTCAAAGGGTCTCCTAAGGGTG
>CAZQAA010000011.1:0-7323 GCA_964591255.1 uncultured Desulfobacterales bacterium
CCCGGGATTGACATATTCTCTTTTTTACTCCTTTTCGCCTATTGACGAATGGGCTGCCTTAAATTCATCCGAAATTTTATAAAATGCGTCAACAATATCAGGATCAAAATGCTTACCTTTCTCAGACAGTATGATCTCTACTGCCTTTTCATGGGATATGCCTTTTTTATAATAACGTTCGCTTCTAAGGGCATCGTAAACATCAGAAAGCGCCATTATCCTAGCAGACAGAGGAATGTCTTCTCCCTTTAAACCATAGGGGTATCCTTGTCCGTCCCATTTTTCATGATGGTAACGTACAATCTGGATTGCTATCTTCAAAAATGACTGGAATCCTAATCTCTTGTTGGCTACTTCCAAAATTTTGGAGCCATACTCACAATGTCTTTTCATAATATTAAATTCTTTTTTATCTAATTTTCCAGGCTTACGAAGAATAGAATCAGGAACGCCAACCTTGCCGATATCATGGAGAGGGGCGGCTTTCACCAGATCATCAATGTAAGATTTCGTTAGATATTCTCTATAGTTGGGCAATTTTGATAATTCTCTTGCCAGAAGTTCAACATATCTGGATGTCCTCTCAAGGTGTTTCCCCGTCTCTTCATCTCTGAGTTCTGCCTGATAGGCCAAGGCAAAAATAGTAACATCTTGGGTTATGGAAAGGCGTTCATTTATTATTATCAGTTCCTTTGTTTGTTTCTTTATTGAAGAAAGCATACTAGATTGAAGTATGATCCCCATTAATACAAATATGGCTCCAAGCGCAAAAATAACACTTGTAAAGAGGTTCCCTGCCAGATGTATCCCGGCATGGATAAGGTAAAAGACCGCAATATATCCAAAGAAAAAAAAGCACATCAGCACCAGATGGCATTTCGTCAGCACCTCAACCTTATGATTAAATTCAAACAGAATTTCATTGCCTAATTTGATGACAGATATGAATTTATAAATGCTGAGGAGCATAATCAATGCTCCCAAAATTATGATTGCCAAAGTGAGATTATGACTGGTCATTTAATCAATATTCCTCTATTCAAGTATTTCAAGGGGATAGGGCTTAAGATTAAAATAGGGCATGCCCTGATTTAAAAGCAGCGGCTCTTTTTTATGCTTGTTTTTCCTTAATCACAAAGTTCATATAAAAAGGGATGATGCTTTCCTCACAGATATATTACAAAAAAAATGACACAACATAAAACCTGCCGAATTTTATAGTTTTTTTGTTAATTCTGCGGTTATGCATCTCCCATGTATTTAAATTTATCAGGAATTTTAAATATGGTTTTCCTGATTGATACCTAAAAGGATTCTGCGATTCGCTATTTTATACATATCATAGTGATATACTCAAGATCTAATTAATGTTAATGAATCACTATCCATTCCATGTTCCGGAGGAGTGTGTCCTTTCCCATATCAACTTGGAGATTTATGGGGAAAGCTATATCATCTTGCTCGAGTTTCAGACGATCTTGACAATGGGATTCATTTTAGTCCATGTTTGGGAGAGAATAGAGACGTCCCGGCATCCAGCTATCAAACATATGAATGACAAAATAAAAATTTTTATCATTGAAGACGATCCGGTAATAACAGAATTCCTGCGTACAGGTCTTAAATATGAGGGTTATGAAGTGATCTCTGCATCCTCCGGAAAGGACGGGTTGGAATCTCTGGCGCGGGAGATATTTGATCTGGTAATACTGGATATTATGCTTCCGGACATCAATGGGTTTGATGTTTGCCGACAGATTCGCTCTCATGGATTTGATATCCCTATATTGATACTAACGGTCAAAAAGGAAGTAGCTGACCGGATACATGGACTGGACAGTGGTGCCGACGATTATTTGGTGAAACCGTTTAGTTTTGACGAACTCCTTGCCCGTATCCGGGCATTACTGCGTCGTAGTGGAAAGACCCTTGAAAAGAAAAAACTGGAATTGGCAGGGATTATTCTTGATAGGGAAACCCGAAAAGTCAGCAGGAATGGGAAGAGAATTGATCTTACGCCCACGGAATTCGGCCTATTAGAACTTTTTATACGCCATCCACATCGAGTTTTTACCAGGGAAACACTTTTAAACCGGGTGCTTGGTTACGATTATGACGGAGGCACCAACATCATAGACGTTCACATCAGCCACCTGCGCAACAAGCTGGGCGACCGACCACCGCGTCTGATCCGAACCATCTATGCCGTGGGATATGCTTTTTACCCTGAGGAGCCGGACGTATGAGGGCTTGGGAAAAGCTTTCTCTGCGGGCGCGGCTCGGCCTGCTCTACGCTGTTCTGCTGATTTTTTCTGTCGTTTTGGTGGGATGCTATTCTTACTGGAATATCTGGCAGTTGTTTATCAGCAACAAGAGTAGCCAGTTACGCGCCCGGGCAAAGCCTATCGTAGAACACTGGCTTATTGGTAACGATTTGGATAAGTCGGACCTTCCCCACTTGAAACTTGATCCTCAAAATGCCTTTATTTTAGCTCGCGATCTGACATCGCGTGATACCGTGGCGATTGTTTTGAATCGAAAAGGGGACATAATTGCCAATGGCAAGCGGCTTCCTGAAGAGCCGGAGGCTCCTGTCCCTGAGAAGCGATATTTTCGCAGGGCACTATCCGGGGAAAATGAAGTTACTTACCGCGGCCAGGTAAACGGTAAACCTGTGCTAGTCCTGCTTATACCTCTTCGGCCACAGCCGGCAAGTTCACGGATCTTCGGGGTGATCCAAATGAGTACCTTGCTCACAGATATAAAAGATATTCTATTCCGGCACGGGGCCATGTTAGTTTCCTTGGTGGCTATTATATTGATTTTGGGTATTCTTGCTGGTTTCTGGCTAATCGGCGTAAGTCTAAAAGATTTGCAAGGCCTGTTGACAAGCTGCAATCAGATCAGCAAAGGGAATTTTTCGCAGTGGGTGCCCGTTAAGAATCGCCGGGATGAAATCGGCCAACTGGCCATTGCCTTCAACCAGATGATTGAGAAGCTTGAAGCTACGTTCGCATCACAGCATCGCTTTGTGGCCAATGCCGCTCACGAACTGATGACACCTCTTACAGGGCTGCGTGGTTCTCTGGAAGTGCTCTTGCGCGGCGCCCAGGACGATCCTTCAGCAATGGCTCGACTTTCAAAGGGGATGTACAAAGAGGTAAATAGACTGATTAGGCTCTGCGAACAACTTTTGGGACTGTCCCGCCTGGAGAATACGGCCAATGTACATAAGCAACCCATCATTTTGTCAGAGTTTTTCAATGAGTTTGAGACTCAGGCACAGGTGCTCGCGCGCGGGCGTTCTCTTATTATTCAGCATGGACCCTATGTGAAGGTCTCCGCAGATTACGATATGCTGAAACAGATCATGCTTAATCTTTTGTCCAATGCATTGCGCTATTCCCTGCCCGAAACGCCTGTTGTTATAGGGTGGAAACTGCTCCCGGCACAGGTAAAACTATGGGTTTCAGATCATGGACAGGGCATGAATGCTGAAACACTGTTACATGTTTTTGAACCGTTTTACCAGGGAAAATCCACGGTAATATCAGATGACAAAGGCATTGGATTGGGGCTATCACTGGCAAAATCCATGGTTGAGGCCCACGAAGGCACTATTCGGATCGAAAGTGACCCCGGCAAGGGAACGACGGTTTCTTTTACACTTCCCATGGAATAATCCACCTATCCAAAACAATCTTAACAATCTTAATATTTTCTTAATCTCTTCTTTGAGACTTCTTAACCTTTCTTGACTATTCTTTATACAGAAAACAGTGATGGAGGAATTTATGAATATATATCTGCGTAAAGGGACACAAATGTTACCAATCTTGATAATTATCCTGTTTATTGCCGGATGCGCTCCAGGGCCCCCGCCTCCCATACCACCTGGCCTGTTCAGTGCAGGCATAAGCTGGATAGTGGTAGGTCTGCTTGTATGGGGTGTTATTTTGCTATGGAAAAATCTAAATGTTACCAAGATTACTAAAACAGATCACCTGACTGATGCCCTGAATGCCATCAATGACCGTCTTAATGCTCTAGAAGAAAAGATGAATCAACCAGAAAGAGATAAGGAACAATAGTCAAGGAGGATGTCATGAAAAAAGTTTTTATCATTTTTACCGTTTCCGTATTTTTTTATTTAGTGTCTCATTCCATGGCAGGGCAAAACACTGCCCCTCCACTGCTGATACAGCAGCCTACAGTTCAGTCTGCCGTTCCAGGAATTCCACCAGGACCACCAGCGCCAGAACTGCCGGTTGCACCTCCTCCCGGTCCAGGTATTGGTCAAACTATTCCTGCACAAACATTGCTGAATAACGTCTCAACCGCTGCCACCACCGTTCAGAAAATCATGAACCTGCTTACAGCCGGAAAAGTGTGGATAAAAAAGGGACGTGCCGGAGAGATTGAAATAAAGGGAGGGGTGCTTTATCAGGGGAGTGTTGTAGCGGTTCTAAATTTCAACCCAGTGGACTGCAGTGTGCTTCCCCTTGGTATTCACACTAGTATTCACCAAAACACCTATCAGATCCAAACAGTTAAAGCCCGATTAACGACTGTCATCCATGAACTGAAAATTTTGCCTGCGGCCGAATTCAGGGAGCCAGAAGCCAGTTGGGTCTTTCCTGTTGCGCTTGGCAATAGAATTGTAGCCCATCTGAAAGTCTATTACAATGGCATTCACATTGTTCCTGATTATCCGGCAAATCAGGAAATGACTTACTATGGTCAATAACATCCGGTCTGCCCTGAAGAGAAACCTTTTAACGGTTATGCTGCTGGCAGCGGCATTGGGGCTGGCGCATGTCCTTAGTCAGCCCCTCAGTCTGTTTCCGTCTATGGTGGATTGGGATACCATTATTACTCTTACCGGATTAATCCTGATTACAACCGGAATCAGGGAGAGTGGCTTTTTTTATCTTTTTGCTTATCGTATTTCCCGGCGAATCAACAACGAACGTCTTTTAGCGATGTTTCTTGTTTTTCTTGCTGCCATACTCTCCATGTTTTTGACAAATGATATCGCCTTGTTCATCGTCGTCCCATTAACGTTAACCCTGCAACAAATTGTTGAAGACGATTACAGCAAAATTATCATCTTTGAGGCCATTGCCGTAAATGCCGGTTCGTCGCTGACGCCCATTGGCAACCCTCAAAACATTTTCCTCTGGCACCAATGGGGAGTTTCGTTCCCTGTTTTTGTCAAAGCCATGGCCCCGCTTGTTTCTATTATGTCGGTTGGATTGTTTGTCATGATCCTTATTTGTTTTCCACCGAAACAAATAAGGATCGTCAATAATCATCATCTTGTTGTAGATCGTGCACTGTTTCTCCTGTCTTCAGTATTGTTAATTATGTTTGCTGTTTCTGTTGAACTGCAATTCGAAAAATATTTTTTGATAATCACCTTCTTTTCTATTTTACTGACTCGCAGAAGTGTCATATTAAAATCCGATTGGGGGTTTGTTTTTCTTTTTATTACCATTTTTATCGATCTACATCTTATATGTCAGCTCCAAGCAGTAAACCGTCTGTTTGCCATGTTGGATTTTAGCAAAACTCGTACATTGTTTCTTTCTGGTGCATTGTTTTCACAGGCCTTCAGCAATGTTCCGGCAGCCATTATACTGTTTAATTATTCAACTAATTTCAAGATTATCGCATATGCTGTCAATGTTGGTGCAAATGGATGTATGTTTGGTTCCTTTGCCAATCTGATTGCTTTGCGGCTTTCTAAAAAAACACCTACCTGTCTATCTTTCCATCTGTATTCTTTGCCTTATTTTATGGTTACCTTTGCCTTGTCTTACTGTTTATTAATTTAATGACCAGTTATAAAGACAGGAATTGCTTCTCAAACGGATATCCTTGGTGAATCTATATGTTTTTTCTGTGTCAATTTTAAAATGCGTATGTAGGCCAATTTTTTATTGTATTTGCTCGATAAATCGGTATAAAATAACAGGTACGTAAAAAAATATGTATGAAATTATATTAACAAACGACACCTGATCTTTTGACGGGCGGGAAAAGGTATGTTTGTAGATAAAAGAGAGGCTTGCTCGCCCTGTTGTTTTGTTTAAGCAGGTGTCGGAATAGACACTGATTGAGGAGATAGCCTATGGAAGAAAGAGATGTAATGGAAGTGGATGTCCTGTTCGTGGGAGGAGGAATCGCGGGCCTTAGCGGTGCATATCATCTTGCGAATTTGATCCGGAAACATAACGAAAAGGTTGAACAGGAAGGAAACGGCAAAAAATTAGATGAAATCATGATCGCTGTTCTGGAAAAGGCTGCTTTTGTAGGTTCGCATGGTATATCAGGAGCTGTTATGGATCCGGTTGCCATTAAGGAACTTATGCCGGATTTCCTTGAACAGGGAGCACCGCTGGAAGGGGAAGTGACCCGGGAGCAGGTCTGTTTACTGACCGAGAAAGGCCTGATTAAGGCTCCGATTATTCCACCTCCCCTTAATAACCATGGCTCCTATGTTGTCTCTCTCTCCAGATTGACTGAATGGCTTGGCGAGAAGACCGAGTCTGCCGGAATTGATATCTTTCCTGGATTTTCAGGGACCGAGGTTATCTATGATAGTGACCGGGTAATCGGGGTCAGGACCGGCGACAAGGGGATCGGTTCTGATGGCAGTAAGAAGGCCAATTATGAGCCCGGCATTGATCTCCATGCCAAGGTGACTGTCTTTGCCGAAGGTTCAAGGGGAAACCTTGTCAAGACCCTGATCCAGAAATTTGGTCTTGATGAGGGAAAAAACCCCCAGAATTATGTGGTCGGCGTAAAAGAGGTCTGGGAACTCCCTGAAGGCAGGATAAATCCGGGTGATGTCATTCATACAATGGGCTATCCCCTGGGAAGTGATACCTACGGCGGGGGGTTTATATACGGCATGAAAAACAACATGGTCTCTCTGGGCCTGATGACAGGGCTCGATTATAAGGATCCATGCCTTGATCCCCACGCGCGATTCCAGAAGTTCAAACTGCATCCGTATGTGGCGGATATCCTGAAAGATGGAAAGATGGTCCAGTACGGGGCGAAAACCGCTCCGGTAGGGGGGTATTTCTCCATCCCTAAGAGTGTATTGGATGGCGCTATAATTATCGGGGACTCGGCAAGTCTTTTTATCAGCCAGAAGATCAAAGGGATTCATGTGGCCATGAAATCCGGCATGCTCGCGGCCGAAACCATTCTGGATGCCCTGCTCGCGGATGATTTTTCCGAAACCCGGTTACAGAACTATGAAACCAGTCTGTTTGACAGCTATATCGGAAAGGATCTCTATAAGGCCCGCAA
>CAZQAA010000012.1:0-5037 GCA_964591255.1 uncultured Desulfobacterales bacterium
AACACCTTTGGCCATTGATTTGTAATACTGTCTATTTTTAAGCAATCTTTCGGCTTCGGAAATAATAGATTCCCTGTCTGTTCCTACAAGGTGTACAACTCCTGCCTTGACTGCTTCTGGACGTTCTGTCTCCTTCCTCAACACAAGGACCGGCTTACCAAGGGCTGGCGCCTCTTCCTGAACCCCTCCTGAATCGGTAATTATCATATAGGCCTGCTTCATGGCCTGTACGAACTGCGCGTAACCCAATGGCTCTACCAGATGAATGCGTGGATGTTTTCCAAGAATTGCATGAGCTGGTTCCGTCACATTCGGATTGGGATGTACCGGATATAAAATTTCTATATTGCTGTTACGCTCTATCAGTTCACGAAGCGCTGAAAATGCCTCCCTCATAGGCATTCCGAAATTTTCTCTGCGGTGAGAGGTGACTAGGACCAACCGCTTATCTGCATCAAGCTCTATACCAATATCAAAATCCCGTTTCGCAGTCTCGAGTAAGGCATCGATCACCGTGTTACCTGTCACATGAATTCTCTCATCAGGAATATTTTCCCGCAAAAGATTCTGCTTAGATGATGCAGTAGGGGCAAAATGAAGCGCAGTCAAGTGGCCCGCCACAACCCGGTTCATCTCTTCAGGAAAGGGATTATAAATATCGCCTGTACGCAATCCTGCTTCCACGTGCCCAAAGGCAACATGACGATAAAAACACGCAAGAGCAGTGGTCATGACAGTTGTGGTATCCCCTTGGGCAAGGACCATATCTGGACATGCCCTTTTCAAAACCTCGTCCAGAGCCATCAATAACCTTGCTGTCAACTCAGGGAGCGATTGATTTTCCTGCATAATATCCAGGTCATAATCTGGCTGAATGCTGAAAATCGACAGAACCTGATCAAGCATTTCACGATGCTGAGCCGTGGCAAGCACATTCACATCGACCCAAGACTGTTTTTGAAGAGCCAGAATCACCGGGGCCATTTTGATTGCTTCAGGACGGGTTCCTACTACGCAAAGCACACGCTGTTTTTTCATGGATAAAAATTACTTGTATCCCTTCTGATGAACATGCAGCACAGCCCGGCCCGAGGGATCCAAAACATTTTTCAGTTCCGGATCCCATGCGAGTGCTTCCGCTGTACTGCAAGCCACTGAAGGCACTGAAGGAACACAGGCAGCAGCCGAGTCTGAAGGAAAAAATTCCGAAAAAATGGAACGATAATAATACTCTTCCTTAGTTTTTGGGGGATTAATTGGAAAACGGAATCGAGCATTTTCAAGCTGCTCATCACTTACAACCCGATCCGTTATTTCTTTCAAGGTATCAATCCAGTTATATCCCACTCCGTCAGAAAATTGTTCTTTCTGTCTCCAGACTATTGTTTCAGGAAGGTAGGCTTCAAAGGCCTTTCTCAGCACCCATTTTTCCATGCGGCCCTCTTTAGGCCTTTTATCTCCAGGATTGAGTCTCATGGCCACGTCCATAAAATCCTTGTCAAGGAAGGGGACCCTTCCCTCCACTCCCCAGGCAGCCAAGGCCTTGTTGGCCCTGAGGCAGTCGTACAGATGCAGCCTTTTTATCTTCCTGACTGTCTCTTCATGAAAGGCTCTTGCATCCGGAGCCTTGTGAAAATAGAGATAGCCACCAAAAATTTCATCTGCTCCTTCCCCTGAGAGAACCATTTTTACCCCCATGGATTTTATAACCCTTGCCAGCAGATACATTGGTGTAGAGGCCCTTACAGTAGTCACATCATAGGTCTCAATGTGGTATATTACGTCTCTTATAGCATCAAGCCCTTCCTGGATGGTGAAATTGATTTCATGATGAACGGTACCGATATGGTCAGCAACCTCTCGTGCTGCCGCAAGATCCGGAGATCCCTTGAGCCCTACGGCAAAAGAATGAAGCCTTGGCCACCAGGCCGGATGTTCATCATCGGTTTCAATGCGCCTGGGGGCAAACTTTGCGGCAACAGCAGCAATTATGGAGGAATCAAGTCCGCCTGAAAGCAGGACACCATAAGGAACATCAGACATCAACTGCCGGTGCACCGCCTCTTCAAGAGCCTCACGCAGCCCACTTATGGAAGTCTTATTATCCTTGACCGCTCCATAATCCATCCAGTCGCGCTTATACCACTTCTTAAGCTGGCCTTCCCTGCTGTAATAGTAATGACCAGGAGGAAATTCCTCGATTTTTCTGCACACCCCTTCCAGGGCCTTGAGTTCTGAAGCTACAAAAAAATTTCCATGCTCATCCCAGCCCATGTATAAAGGGATTATGCCGATATGATCCCTTGCAATGAGGTAACAATCATTGTCAATATCGTACAATGCAAAGGCGAATATCCCGTTTAAATCTTCCAGGAAATTCGCCCCCTTTTCCCTGTAAAGGGCAAGAATCACCTCACAGTCGGAATGGGTAAGAAAATCATACCCCTTGAAAGCCTGTCTAATCTGTCTGTGATTATATATCTCCCCGTTCACAGCGAGCACAAGACGCCGATCTTTACTGTATAAGGGCTGGGCACCGGACTTAGGATCAACAATGGAAAGCCTCTCGTGGGCCAGGATTGCCTTTTCCCCACAAAAAATTCCAGACCAGTCCGGGCCACGGTGGCGCAGCTTCCTGGCCATTTCAAGCACCTGAGGCCTTAAGACCTGAGAATCAATCTTTAAATCAAATGCCCCTACTATCCCACACATAAAATGTACCTCAAAAATAAGCTGAAAGGTGAAAGCTAAAAGCTGAAAGATGAAAGGTCAAAGGTGAAAGGTGAAAGATGAAAGGTCAACACAGTTATCCAAAAAGGCTTACAATCTGTGCAGCGAACATGGACTCGGTAAAGGTCATATCATTGTGAATCCCAACACGCTTCAGTTTATAAAGATTGCCCATATTATTGTTCCAGCCGTTATTGGTGGTAACCGCCATGGAGTAACCTGCCTGTTTGACCAGTTCTGCTATGTGATCCGTGTAATTGCCATTGGGGTAACAGAACGGGATAAAATCATGATGGCACACATTTTTCCGGAGGAGTACCTCCTTCGAATTTTCAAGCTCTGCCGTGATGTCGTTCTCGTCAAGGGTTGTCAGTATCTGGTGACTGCATGTATGAGACCCAAAAGATATCAAGCCACCCTTTTGCATCTCATGGATCCCATCCCAAGCCAGGAATACTCGCGAGTTTTTTCGAAAATTTCCATCCGGGAGGGCAGAATCCAGCAATTTTTCGATCCGCCTTAGGGGTAATGCCTTGAGAATTTCAATTGCCTTTTCAAGTTTCTGTCCTTTTGAACCTGAAAGACCCTTTATACTGCAAATAACCTTGTTTAACTCCATATCGTCTTCAAAATGAATTTTATCCAAATGCTCTGACTGTTCCAGCAACAAGGTTACTCGATCGGTCCAGAACATATCATATGACCCTATGAAATCCGTGGCCAGAAATACTGTTGCCGGAACATCATGGGCCTTAAGAACCGGATAAGCATAATCATAAAAATCGCGCCATCCGTCATCAAAGGTTATGGCGCAAAGAGGCTTCTCAATATTCTGACAAGAGGTATTTCCAGTAATAAAATGGGATAAAGGAACCAAAGAAAAATATCTTTTCAGAAACCTAACATGCATTCGAAGGCTATCATCGCTGACATACATACCCGGCTGAATCTTCCAGTCCACTTCGGCCAGCGGGAGGACACGATGATACATCAGGATGAGAAAGTTGTTATTTTTGGCATTACTGCGAATTTTGTGTGAAATAAGACCGCATTTTGACATCACAAAAGACATAGCGGCCTTTACAAGAACTGTTGACTTCATATGGGATTTAGATGGGAGAGCACAAATTTATTTCGTGCCATGTAAGCATGCATAAAATTTCGAAAACTATGGTAGGGGTATCCTAAGACTCGGATATTTCAGAAACAAAATACCTCAGTTTACCTGATTTTTCCCGCGGAATTCTGTCAAGATACTCAAAGGAAATATGAACCCGAGTTCCAAGGGCAGTCCTCAGTTTTTGTTCTAACATTTTTTCGGACTCTTCATTAAAGGAAGGAGATTTTACAATCTGCACATGTAATCTATCCACAGCCTTCTGGTACATCTTGAACTCATGTACTGTATCATCCTTGAGCGTATAGCAGAGGTATGCGGCATGCACCAGTTTACCATCAGTGGTCCTGATAAAATCCTCCTTTCGGCCCTCCACGATTTCCATCAATGGCAGGGTTATACCACAGGAACATTTCCTTGTACTCTCAACTCCGATATCCCCAATATCATACCTGATCAGCGGCATGGCCCGTGTTGAAAGGTCTGTAATCACAACCCTGCCCGGCTCACCAGGTTTCACTGGTTTGTCGTCTTCATCCAGGAACTCCACGCACAGATGATCACTCATCATGTGCATATTGCCGCGCTTGCACTGGAACGCGATTATTCCATGTTCAGCACATCCGTATTCATCAACTACCGGACAGCTGAATACCTCATCAAACAGTTTCCGATGATGGGGATACATCTTTTCCGCAGTACAGATAACCGCCTTGAGATTAAGTTCATTCAGATCTATGCCGCATTCCCTGGCATGCAGGCAAAAACCATAGATGGCCGTTGTATAACCATAAAAATAAGCGGGCTTAAATTTTTTAATTCTGGAATATTCCCTGAGGCAGGCTTCCCTTGATATATCAAAGGCGGAAACTCTTATTCTGTTCAGTACAAAGTCCTTTAGCTGTTCCTGCCATCTCAGTTTACTGGTGACTGGCACCCCCCAGAATCTGACCTGACGATCTCCAATATCAATTCCATACCAGCGGTAACATCTCCACATAATGGCATCATTCAGGCCCAAGGCCCTTGCCTCCTTTTTGAAGTGCAAAGTCATTCCTGTAGAACCACCGGTCTTTCTCGTATACAATCTCCCCAGATTCTCATCAGATATGAGAGACTTTTCGTTCTTTAATATTTCTTCCTTGGAGAGGACAGGCAAATTGCAGAGGTCTGCTTTAGTTTTGACTCCT
>CAZQAA010000013.1:0-6386 GCA_964591255.1 uncultured Desulfobacterales bacterium
GCCGCAACCGGTGCATTTTTCCATATCTATATAACGCGGCTTCTGCAGGACTCTGGCGCTGAAGTGTCCCTCGCTTCCCTCAAGATCAAGGAACTCTGTGTTTGTCAAAAGTTCAATGTTCAAATGCCGGCCGACCTCGACCAGTTTGGGAGAGATAATTCACATTGCACAGTCATTGGTGGGAAATGTCTTGTCCAACTGTGACATCAATCCACCAATAGCCGATGATGTCTCAACGAGGTAAACATAATAACCCGAATTGGCAAGATCGAGGGCGGACTGCATCCCTGCGATGCCGCCTCCAACTACCATTACAGAACCGATCCGACTCTTTACTTCACTGCTGGCCATTATTATTTTCCTCTCTATCAGGGTTTAAAGTTTTGCTTGATCCAAGATCATGGGAAGCTTGTCCTCCCACCCAACGGTTGAAATCATAACCCCTGCCATGCCCATCTCTTTTAGATGTCCAACAAGCTCAGCCGCTATGGCTACACATTGCTTCAACTTGTCAGGAGCCTTTTGAATGCCCCTTATGAGGTCTGCCGGGATTGAGATGTTCTTGATATTTCTGTCGATATATCTGGCCATGCCGGCGGATTTCAACAGAAGCACGGTAGGTATTATGGCAACCTTATCCATGTCGATCCTTTTGATAAACTGAGCGAATCGGTGGATATCAAATACAGGAGGAGTTATGGCGAACCGAATCCCCAGATCGATCATTTTTGAAAGGTTTTCTATTTCTATATCAAGGACTCCGCCAAGGGCTCCGGCATTTATACTGGACCCCACACAAAATCTTGGGGCTCCCTTCAGATCTATTCCTGCCATATCCTTACCGTCCTGCAGTTTCTGAATTACCTCCAACAATTCAGTCAGCTCCAGATCAAAAACATCCCTTGCCTTGGGATGATCACCGTACCTGATATCCTCGCCAGGAACGGCCATGATATTAGATATCCCAAGGGCACCGGCAGAAAGGATATCTGCTTGAAGTGCCAATCGGTTCCGGTCTCGACAACACACCTGAAAGACCGGTTCAAATCCATGCCTTTGGAGGAAGGCGCACCCTCCCAAAGAACTTGCCTTCATCACGGCACTGCCCATTTCAGGGACAACAATGGCATCAACACGGCCCTTTATGAGATTTGCATTTGCCAGAAGAGCAGAAAAATCACTCCCTTTTGGTGGATCGAACTCCCCTAATACCACGAATTCGCCTGCTTTCATCTTTGCTTCGAACGACATTACGTGAAACCTCCAGTTAATTGGATGACTTATTGATCGCGTTTGAAATCGCCATCTCGAGATCCTGCGTTCCAAATGACTTTATGTGATAGAAAAATATCCTTTGGTGCCTTACTTTGCTCTCAAATTCCGGTGTATTTACTTCAGCGCATATGATAACAGGAAGATTTTCCTCCATACCTTTTATGATAGAAATAAAGCCCACATCCTCGCCAAGCAATGCGGCGTCCAGAACTAAAACATCCACCCTTTGGTTTTGAATCGTCAAGAGAGTATTTTCGAGTGTATTAACCCTTACTGTGCTAAAATCTTCCCGGCTGAGAAAACCTTCCAACTCGGATAAAAGCACATCATCCGGTTCCGCAATAAGTATTATCTTGTCAGTATGCATCCAAACCCTGATCCTATGTTTCAATCTGTCTGTTCTGCCAGGAAGGTAAAAAAGTCGATTCAGTCCCTCACCCTAACTAAGTGGATCTATCCGCAAGTTTCATGCCTGCCAGCTAGTAAAAGCCCGATTACAATATAGTAAAGATACAATCATCACATCCTTGATCAGGCACAACACCTTTAATTTAATATGTAAAACATATAACGCCAAAAAATATTGATGGAATACTTCATTATTTCGTATGGCTGAAAAGGGACTGGAAAAAGGAAAATATCTGCAGTCTAAAACCGGACAAACGGGGCATTTTGTAACAACATGTAAACAATAATCGATATAACATATTGTTAATACAAAATAAGCCCTGAAATGGGAAAAAATGTAACAAATGTTACAAAACTACCCTTGCCATTTCATATCCATAATCACTAGAAGGCCAGACACAAAAAAAGAAATATTTCCATTTGATCCTAACAGCGAAATATTTGGTAACAATTATGTTGACTAAACCGGATTAGCACTTTGAAACAGTCAATTATCTACTAGCTCCTGGAATACATAGACACAGCTTCAAACAATAAAGCCACTGAGTATTGTTTTTTGTTGACATAGATACGGTGGGGAACATATGATTTGTTTACAAACATTTTTTGTGCTTGCAATATGTATGTCAATAATATGAGGTGCGGTTATGGATATGGTTTTTAAAGACTGCCTTTGTTTTTCAGTGGGTCGGATATCCAGAAAGCTAAACAAGGTAACAAAAGAAAGCATAGCTTCCTACGGTCTGACCACATCCCAGTTTTTCATGTTGATAGCCCTTTATGAAGAAAACGGGATTCTTATAAGCAAACTGGCAGAAAAGGTGGCCCTTGACAGGGCCACATTAACAGGCCTGGTAGATCGGTTAGAGCGGGATGGTCTTGTTAAAAGAACAAACGACCCCAATGATCGAAGGGCCATAAAAATTTATCTGACGGACAAAGCAGAGGACCTGAGGCACGACCTCCTTGAGATTTACCACAAAAACAACAGTATGTTCCTTTCCATCCTCTCACCAAAGGAACGTCAAACCTTTGAGGCGGTCGTGGAAAAACTTGATCGGGCACAGTTCATGCTGCATCCCGGC
Organism: uncultured Desulfobacterales bacterium; assembly: GCA_964591255.1. Taxonomy (GTDB): domain Bacteria; phylum Desulfobacterota; class DSM-4660; order Desulfatiglandales; family Desulfatiglandaceae; genus CAZQAA01. The sequence continues at coordinate 2,769 of CAZQAA010000013.1, forward strand.
CCTGATGGCTGATAGTCTGTGGATGCAATATTGAAAAAAAATCACATGAACCTTGGTTTTTTTGAAAGGGGAACGCCACAGGGGAAATTTGTATGACAACAGAGAAAAAAGAAAGGATGACGAGGTTGTTTGCCCCAAAATCGGTAGCAGTGATCGGGGCATCGGAAAAGTTTGACAAATTGGGTTTTCATGTGATGAAGAGCCTTACCAAGGGAGGGTATGGAGGGGTGATCATCCCGGTCAATCCCGGTGCTGATACAATAATGGGCATCAAGGTATTCAAATCCATGTTGGATTACGAGGGTATCATTGACCTTGCAATAATTGTAGTACCGGCCAAATTTGTTCCCCAGGTCATTGATGAATGCGCTAAAAAAGGCGTGGGAGGCATTGTCCTTATCACTGCCGGTTTCAGGGAAATCGATGATCCTGATGGCGCCGTCCTCCAGAAAAAACTGGCTGAAAAGGCAGATGGTTACGGCATACCTGTAATTGGACCAAACACCTTTGGGATCGTAAATCGCCATCATGACCTTAATGCATCATTTACTCCGGAATTTTCCCTGCTGAACAAGGGCAAAATTTCACTTGTAAGCCAGAGCGGGGGGATGTCACATCTGTTAAGTTTTATGGCCATAAGGAATGATATCGGTTTTGGCAAGATAATCGGGCTTGGCAACCGTTTAAACGTTGATTTCATGGAGATGGTCGAGTTTCTCATGGATGACGCTGACACCGATGTGATTGCCCTCTATATGGAGGGGATAGACACACCGGTGCCCTTAATGGAGGCAATAAAAAGTCGTCACGGCAAAAAACCTATTGTGGCCTACAAGACCGGAAGTTCAAAGGTAGGGAATATGGCCTCGAGGTCTCACACAGGATCTCTAGCCGGTATGCATGATATCTATACCGGAGCATTCAGACAGGCAGGTGTGGTGGTGGTTGACGAAGCCGAGACCTTTCTGGATGTGGCAAAGGCCATGACTGCAAAGTCATTTCCAAGAGGTCCAAATATAGCCGTACTTTCGGGGCAGGCCGGTCCCGGCATGGCCGCCTGTGATGCTGCGGAAATGAACGGCCTGGAGTTGACACGATTTAGCCAACAAACCCAGGAAAAGATAAACGAGCTCCTTCCCCCTTTGGCCCTTAGGACAAACCCGGTTGATATGGGACCGGCCTGGTATGACGGCCCGGCAACCACAGAAATAGTCAAGGCGGCCATGCTGGATGAGAATGTCGATGGTGTCATTCTCCTTATCATGTATGCATCGGCAAACCTGAAGTCTGTTCACGGCATCAGCGATATGCTTATTGAATGGAATCAGAAAAAACCAATAATCACCTGCATATCCGCTCCGCCAGGGATCTGGGATAGAGAGCTTGACAAGTTGGATCAAGAAGGGGCGATTTCCAATTATCCTACCCCCGAAAGGGCGGCAAGGGTCCTTGCCCGCCTTTGGGAATATAAAAAACAACAAGACAGCCTGGAGTAAACCATGGAGATCATAAATAAGGCAATCAAGGAAGGCAGAAAGATGCTGTCAGAATATGAGTCCAAACGTGTCCTAGATGCGTATGACATTCCCATCACTCGGGAGGCGCTAATCGCAAACAGGGATGAGCTTTTGAATGCCACGCATGACATGGGCTACCCGGTGGTGCTTAAAGCTTGTTCCCCAGAAATAGCCCACAAGACGGAAAAAGGCTTGATTGTCCCTGATATCAGGACTGACAGGGAAGCCGAAGAGGCATTTGAAGGGCTTAATCAAAAAATGGAGGGCCTGTCAGATGGTATGGTCCTTGTACAGGAAATGGTGAGTGGCAAGCGAGAATTAATGGTAGGACTCATCCGTGATCAGCAATTCGGACCTTGCGTCATGTTCGGGCTCGGGGGAATATTCAGCGAGATATTAAAAGACGTATCCTTTCGCTTGGCTCCCCTTACAAAAAAGGATGCCATTGAGATGATGAATGAGATAAACGGGCAGAAGATACTGGAAGATATCCGTGGAATGGGTCCTGTAAACAAAGAGAGTCTGGCAAGTATAATAATGAAGTTGGGGAGAATAGGACTGGAAAACGAACGGATACAGGAAATTGACATAAACCCTGTCATCATTGCCGGCACCGAGCCTATAGCCGTAGATGCCCTTATTATCCTTGACTCATAAGACAAATAACATGAAAAATTTTTTCATTGATCCTGAAGGGAAAAATGCCGAACAGGTCAAACGTATTGGGTATGAGATTGTCGATATTATAACAGATCATTTTTCATCCCTGGTCAAACGACCTGTATTTCAATATGCCACTCCCAAAAAACTAAACGCCCTTTTTTCTGAGCCTGTACCCAACAAAGGGAGCCTGTGGCCTCAACTCCTGAAAGACCTGCGGGAAACGGTCCTTGAACACAGTTTCTATTTTGGCCATCCCCGCTATATAGGACATATGATCACCCAGCCAGCTGTGCCATCCATATTTTTAGAAGCCCTTATAGCAGCCCTCAATCAGTCTGTTTTTTTATGGGAGGTCGGGCCGTCTGCCGCACATCTCGAAAAAGAGGTCATTTCATGGCTATGCAAAATTTTTGGTTACGAAAGTAATGCTGGGGGAACCTTTGTCACGGGCGGATCTATTGCCAATCTTACTGCCCTCCTGATTGCAAGAAATTTTATCCTTCCGGGGAGACCTGATAAAAACGGGATATTATCCATTGGACAGACGCCTGTTTTCTTTGTCTCGGAATATAGCCATTTTTCCGTTGAAAAGGCAGCAAACTTTATTGGCGTGGGAGAAAACAATCTCATCAAGGTGCCTACAGACAGATATGGAAAAATGGATCCAAACAGACTGGAAGACTTTATTAAGCAATCGAAAAAAAAAGGAGATCTTCCCTTTTGTGTGGTGGCTACAGCAGGCACTACTGTTACGGGAAATATAGATCCCCTATCATCAATCGCCAATATTTGCCAGCGATACGGGCTGTGGTTTCACGTGGATGCGGCATTCGGAGGTGGGCTATGTTTTAGCAAAAAATGGAAGCATCTATTAAACGGTATCGATATGGCCGATTCCATTACATTTGATCCTCATAAGTGGCTGTATAACTCCATTTCCTCTGCTACCATATTGTTCAGGGACTCCGGCCGTCTGGGATATTTGCAGTTTAAGGCCCCATATATTGAAAACCCTGAACATGAAGAAGGAACAAGGCCGAATCAGGGAGAATGCACTATCCAGGGGACCCGCGCCTTTGATGCCTTGAAGTTCTGGGCCTGTCTGAAACTTATCGGCCTTGAGGGCTATGCACAAACAATTGATCACTGTATGGATATGACATATAAGTTGAGATCTTTCCTCAAAAAACATGCTGATATCGAGATCATGAGCACTCCAGAGGTAAGTATCCTTTGCTTTCGCTACAATCCGTCAGAGATCCAACGGCTTGACATCGCCCAGGTAGAAAAAGAGGATCTCCTTAATCACGTTAACCTCGCATTGCAAAAAAGACTTGAGGCGGAGGGCAAGGCATTTCTCTCTGTCGCCACATATAAGGGGAAAAAGATCCTGCGTGCAGTAATTTTGAACTACTGCACGCAGGAGGAAGACCTCAGG
>CAZQAA010000014.1:0-15103 GCA_964591255.1 uncultured Desulfobacterales bacterium
CGCCTCGTTAATTCGAATCCTGAATTCAGGCCATTTATTGAAAAGGGGCTTGCAGAAACCATTCTCCAAGTGGAGCGTAAAACGGCAGAAATGGTCTTTGAAATGCCCCAAACCGTTTCATGGGAGAGAGTGGCCAACAAGCTGCCGCGAATCTTCTATGATCTTGTTGAGGTAGTAGAAGACGAAAAAAGACGGTTTGTATAAAAATACCAGGAGTTAACTGAACATATCTCAATCATGCCCAGCATATACGTGACACAGAAATATGTTTGGCATATATACGGCATTATGGATGGTGGTTTGTGATACCAAAATCTCCGTTTGTTATAATATTTACCGACTTGGACGGCACCCTCTTGGATCCACACACCTATAAATGGAAGGATGCCCGTGTAGCCCTTAATAAATGCAAAAAAAGCAATATTCCCATTGTTCTTATTTCAAGTAAAACCAGGGCCGAAATAGATGTAATCCGACGGGAGATGTCCCTTTCCGCCCCATTTGTTTCGGAAAACGGCGGCGGCATTTTTTTTCCCGATGGCCTCTCCCATGATCCTCCCAAGGAAAGTATTCATGACAACGGTATGAAAAAATGGGCCCTTGGTATCCCCTATCCCCAATTAGTCAAAGGGCTACGGGAAATCCGAAAGGAACTTGACTGGCAGATCAAAGGGTTTTCAGATATGAGTATTGATGAAATAGCCGATATCACGGGATTGGACAGAAAGGCCGCACGCCTTGCTGCCATGAGGGAATTTGATGAGCCATTTGTCATACTTGAGAAAAAACCTCCAGACAATAATGCCCTCTCTGAGGCAGCCTGGAAAAGGGGCTTTACGGTCATCATAGGAGGACGGTTCTATCACCTTCAGGGGACAAATGATAAGGGAATGGCGATGGAGAAAATAGTCTCATGGTACAGGGAGCTACACGCCAATGTGGTTTCTGTGGCCCTCGGAGACAGCCCGAATGATTTTTCTATGTTTGAGAAGGCAGATTATCCTGTCCTTGTCAAATCGCAACGGGATTTTCCGGAGCTACAAAAAAGAGTTCCCCATCTGAAGGTTACTATTGAACAGGGGCCGAAAGGATGGAATTCGGCAGTATCTGACATCTTGCAGAAATTGTTACGCTCTACAGATAATTAAGGAGGCAAACCATGTGTGATGTGTTCGAAAGCGAGATTAATCCGAATAAGGTAAAAAAAGCCGAGATAGTGGTGTGCATACCCTCTTACAAGGAAGCTGACTCCATCTCATATCCCACCACCCAGGCTAATAAAGGCCTTGTCAAATATTTCGGAGACAGGACTTCTGTTATTATCAATTGTGACAACAATTCTCCGGATGGAACGGGAAGGGTATTCCTTGACACCCCCACAGACATCCCGAAGATCTATCTGACAACCCCGCCAGGTGTGAAGGGCAAGGGGAACAATTTCAGAAACCTTTTCCAAAAAGTCGTGGACCTTAAGGCAAAGGCGATTGTAGTGGTAGATGCAGACCTTAAGAGCATTACCCCCGAGTGGATCAAGCATTTGGGAGAACCCCTGTTTAATGGTTTTGCATATGTAGCGCCTCTATATGTCAGGCATAAATACGATGGCACCATCACTAACGGAATCGCCTACCCTATGACAAGGGCACTATACGGCAGGCGGGTTCGACAGCCTATTGGCGGAGATTTCGGCTTTAGCGGAAAGTTGGCGCAGGTCTATCTGAAGAGCAATGTATGGGATAATGCGGTAGCAAATTTTGGAATCGATATATGGATGACTACCCTGGCCATTAATCAGCGGGTTCAAATTTGCCAATCCTTCATGGGAAGGCCCAAAATCCATCGTACCAAAGATCCAGGGGCTGATTTAGGTCCCATGTTCAGACAGGTGGTTGGCACCATATTTTCCATGATGGGATATTTTGATTCCTTGTGGACAAAGGTCAAGTACAGCAGACCCACGGCCATCTTCGGATTCGGTCTTGGAGAGGTGGAGATGCCTCCCAAGGTAGAGGTGAATACGGAGAAGCTACTGCAAAAATTTCACACAGGCTTTGACAGCTATAACGAGACATGGGAAGCCATTCTCACAAAGGGAGTCTATCAGAAGCTCGTAGAAATACGGGGAATGAAAGAAACTGTCTTCAATTTCCCGACTGACCTCTGGGCGAGATTGCTGTTCGATGTGGCAATCTCGTACCGGGACAAGATTGTTGATCGGGACCTTATGATGGACTCCCTTATACCCCTATATTTCGGGCGCACCCTATCCTTTGTTAAAAAGACCAAGCGGATGTCCATACAGCAGGCAGAAGAGGCAATCGAGGATGATTGTGGGATTTTTGAAATGACAAAACCATATCTTATTCAACGGTGGAAGAAGAATGGACCTCTATTTGACTAAAATGAGCCTAATATCCATAACATTGGTATTGGTGGGACCGGTGACAAAAAGATCGTTTGTCTTTTCCAAGTAGTGATATGAATCATTATTCTTTAAGTAATCCTCAGCCTCTATGCCAAAAGTTTTTCCCCTCCTTACCGTCAATGGATCGACAATAGCTCCAGCGGCATCAGTAGGACCATCATTGCCGTCACTCCCTCCGCTTAATATAACAACATTGCCCGGAAAATTGTCCAGATCCAGGGCTGCGGCAAGACCAAACTCCTGGTTTCTTCCACCAAGCCCGTTGCCACGAATCGTGACCGTGGTTTCTCCGCCAGATATAATACAGGCAGGGGGTGGTATAGGGTGCCCGGTCGTTACGATCTCTTTGGCAATAGCGCTATGAACACGGGCAACATCTCTGGTTTCACCTTCCACCTGCGACGAAAAGATCAAAGTCTTATAACCTATCTCTCTGGCCCTTTTCTCGGCCTCCTCCAATGCCAGGATATTGCTACCCACTATAAAATTGAAGACCTCATGGAATATCCTGTCCCCCTCTTTAGGGGTATCAGGGACCCGTCCTTCAAGGCCAGCCTTCAAATAGCCGCGGATAGAAATCGGGATATCCCTTGCCAAATCATATTTCTTGATAACCGCCCAGGCATGGGAAAAGGTGGAGCTGTCAGGGGTAAACGGACCTGAGGCAATAACATCAATTCTGTCTCCAACAACATCAGATAGCATAAGGTTTACGACAGTTGCGGGATACGCTGCCCGGGCCATCTGCCCGCCTTTTGAGGATGATATATGTTTTCTGATGGCGTTTATCTCATCTATGCTCGCCCCGCAGCCAAGCAACATCTGTGTCAGGGCCTGCTTTTCCTGAAGGGTAATTGTTTCGGCCGGATGCACAAGCAGGGCAGACCCGCCCCCTGAAATCAGAGAGATTACCAAGTCACTCTCGCCGGCGCCACTAAGCAATTCAAGTATGCCTTTGGTTCCCTTCACGCCTGATTCATCCGGCACGGGATGCCCGGCCTCAACAATTTCAGTAAAAACAAGATGTTCCATAAAACCATATTTAACGTTGATTATCCCCTTGCTTATCCTTTGCCCTAATATTTCCTCTATGGCCTTGGCCATGGATGCTGTAGCCTTGCCACCTCCAACAACCAGGATGCGACCATATTTTGTCAAATCAAGCTCTATCTTTTCATCCTTTTCAGATCCTACAAGCAGGGTATTATCCTCTACCCTCACAAAACGCTTTACTGCCTTATACGGATCAACAGCCTCAAGGGAACCCTTGAATATTGATTCAGCATCAGATCGTATCTGTTCAATCAGAACGTAGTCCATTCACTATTTACCTTGATCTTTATGACGACAAGCTAGTCCAAGAGCTCCTTGATGGCATTGAGCATCTCTTCCCTTTCCACCGGCTTTGAAAAAACACGATGAGCTCCAAGCCCTTTAGCCATTTTCAAGTAATCCTGCGGACCTATCCTTCCACCACCTGAAATTGCTATTACCTTGATCTCCGGACTATGATTCTTTAGTTTCATAAGCACGCCGAGACCATCCTCATCCGGCATGATGATATCCGTTATAATAAGATCAATATGAATATGCCTTTGTTGCACAAGATCTATTGCCGCCCTGCCATCGGACGCGGTTATTACATCATGGCCTTCCATCTCAAGCATCTTCCTGAGCATTTCACGGATCTGAAACTCATCATCCACAACAAGAATATTTGCCATAACTCACTCCCCCTTTCTTTCGTCAAGGGATTCTCTTATCACCTTTGCCAGGTGAGTAATCAGAATAGGTTTTCTGATATAGGCCCTGATACCCATTGCAAGGGCCTTTTGTTCATCAACAAGTTCGCTGAAACCTGTACACAAAATTATCGGGATATTGTTTCTGATCTTCATGATCCTCTTTGACAGCTCGGTTCCGGTCAGGCCGGGCATTGTCTGGTCTGTGATTACCAAGTCAAACCCTGTGGGTGAATCAAAAAACGCCTCAAGGGCATCAATGCTGTTTGTAAAGGCTGCAACCCTGTAACCAAGGCCTTCGAGGGTCTCCCGCAGCATCTGCACTATCGGATCCTCATCATCTACCAGCAGGATATGCTCGTGGCCCTTGGGCAACTGCTCCGAATATGACTGGAGAGCATCCCCTGTATCCGACTCTGTTATTGGCAGATATATATAGAATATCGTCCCCTTTCCCAATTTACTCAATACCTGAATATCGCCTCCACGATTTTTTACAATATGATGTACCACAGAAAGGCCCAGGCCTGTTCCTTCCCCCGGCGGTTTTGTAGTAAAATAGGGTTCAAAAATGCGTTCCTTTACATCCGGGGGCATACCAGGACCCGTGTCACCAATTGTTATCTTGGCGTATCGTCCCGGAATCAGATCCAAATCCCTTGGCAGATTATGGTGATCGAGCTTGACCTCTTTTAAGGCAACAGTCAACACTCCTCCCTTTTCGCGCATTACATAATAGGCGTTTGTGCACAGGTTCATAACTATCTGGTTAATTTGCGTGGGATCAGCCAGGACATGGCCACAATTCATGTCAATTTGCTGGCGTATTTCAATGGTTGTTGGAACAGAGGCCCTTAGCAGTTTGAGTGTCTCTTTTATAATGGGCTGTATGCTCAATGGCATAAGAGCCTCTTCTCCCTCCTGTCTGCTAAAGGAGAGGATCTGGGAAACAAGGTCCTTTGCACGTCTTGCCGCCACAAGGATTTGACCAAGGTTATCCCGAACGGGACTCTCCTCCGGCAGGTTGGCAATAGACATTTCTGCAAATCCAATAATGGGAAAAAGGATGTTATTGAAATCATGGGCAATCCCCCCTGCCAAGCTCCCAATGGCCTCCATCCTTTGCGCCCTGCTGAGCTGAGACTGAACACGTTCTCTTTCCTTTTCAATCCTTTTGCGCTCACTGATATCCCTTATAATCCCGATGGCATGCCACCTCTCCCTCAATTTGACAGATGAAAGGGAAAGCTCCAGAGGGAACTCCCTGCCATCTCTTCTCAGGCCCTTAAGTTCAGCTGTTTTGCCAATAAAAGCGCCGTCTCCAGTATCTGAGAATTTTCCCCGTCTGTTCAAATACTCTTTCTGATAACGCTTTGGCACAATTAATGTGTGAAGATCCTGACACATGGCCTGATCTTCCGAATAGCCGAACATCTTTTCAGCGGCATTGTTCCAGAACGATATCTTGCCATCCTCATTCATCATGATAACGGCATCCTGGGCAGCAGCCCCTATTGCACGAAATTTTTGTTCGCTTTCCCACGAATCTATTTCTGCAAATTCCCTTTTTTGAATATGCTGGGTCACTCTACGTACGGAAAAAAACAGACCTCCCAGCCCTGCCAAAAAAATCAGCCCATGGGCCCCTGCCAGACGCACCAGCTGCTGCCTGCCGATAACAAAATATGGATCCATAGGGACTGAAATGCTCATTCCTCCCCTGACGTCACCCTCCTTATATCCCTGTTTGGCATGGCATCTGAGACAGCGCTTTTCCACAAAAAAAGGACGCATAAAACGCAAATAGGGTTTCCCCTGTATTGCTGTTATAGAACAGACCTCTTTTTGTCCTTTAATAAACGTGTTAAGGGTCTGTACCTCCCACTGGTCGGGGGCATTATCAGGGTTTATCGGGTTTAGGCTTGTGAGATGCACCCTAACAGAGCAACACTGTTCACCAATTTCATGGACCTGGCGTATCATATAGGCAGGATTCATGAGGGTCAACTTGCGGCCAGAGGGGGTAATGACATCCCGCTCTGGTAGATATGAGAGATAAGGATTGGGAGGGGTTTTAGAAGTAGCAGGCACATAAACACCTCCATGGCCTGCATTCCATTTTCTGTATAATACATTTTTTTCAAAGGAGACAATGGCCTCGGTCTTTGCAAGCTCAAACAGAGTCCTTTCATTTAACGAATAGTTCCAAAAAAAGGAACCCACAATTATTGCGGTCCACAAACCTGCCAGCACCCAGAAATATTTTCTTACCTGCAAACGATATTGATTGTATATGCTTGCTCGGTCCATAATATCCTCTAAAATATCATATCTATGATCAGGCAGTAACGCCCTTAACTTTATCCCCGTGCAACAAAATTGTTTTCTATTATACCCTCATGGGACAAGGCCCAGTCATATTTTACGGGATCTTCTTGACAAAACTCCTTTAGTTTTTCTGTTACCTCCTTCGCTACTGTAAAAGACGGGCTTCTCTTTGATGTAAACCCATGTCTTGTGGCTATCTGAAAGATGTGGGTATCCAAGGGGATAATAAGTTCTCCAGGATGTATAAAGTCCCACAGACCAAGATCTATATTATCTTTTCTTACCATCCACCTGAAATACATAAATAGCCTCTTACAGGCAGATTTCTTCAGAGAATACGGAATAAGGAATCTGACATCCGAATACACACCGATCGTGCTCTCCACTAACCCGAGAAATCCGTTTTTGGCATAACCTCTTTTCATAAAAAGACCAATAGAGCCATGCTCCTCTATCAGCTTTTTTGTTGTGGAAAAAAACCTGTAAATATCCATACCCGATACAAACCTGTATTTAAAAGAAAGAAGCGGGGCAGGAGGCATGGGACCCAGTTCCATAATATATTTGAGGGGCCTGTTTTCCATGATTTCAAGGAGTGTTTCTACAGCCTTAAATATCTGAGTTACCCTGCCAAAGGCAAGTGATGAAGCTATAAGCCCTACCAGCTCTTTTTCCATGTCATCTTCAAACTGGTAGACGTACCTTAAGGGATCATACTGGATGTAATCCCTGTTATTGTAAATTCGGTATAAGACATCTAACCTTTCTTTTAGCAAGCCAAAAGCCTCTTAACCCGGTCTTCAATCCCATCCCTCACTCTGCGCATGAAATCCAGGGGCCTCCCTGCTGGATCCGGGAAATCCCACTCTTCCCTGGCGACTCCAGGAATATACGGGCAGTCATCGCCGCACCCCATGGATACAACCAAATCGGGTCTCCAACCATCAATAGTATTCTCTATGGTACGCGGTTTAATGTGGGCCATATCGATCCCTTTTTCTTCCATTGCCTCCACCATTATGGAGTTTATTTCGTCAGCCGGCCTGGAACCAGCACTGTTTACATCTATTTTGTCCCCTGCAAAAAATCTTGCAAAGGCAGCAGCCATCTGGCTGCGACATGCATTTTCAGTGCACAGGAAAAGGACTCTTTTTCTACTCAGCAAGGGTTCTATTAGCTCCTTGGCCTTGTTTCTGACATCTTGCAGAGCCGTGGCATGATCCTTTATGGCGCCCTTTGCCTCCACCCTCCTGTAGCCTAAATATCCAACATAATCGGCCCCAATAGCATCAAAAAAATATTTTGCAATTAGGTTAACCCCTTCAAAAAGATTCTTCCCCTTCGTGGCTCCAACTGCCAGCATAAAACCCTTTCTCCATTTTCTGCCAGGATCGGTAAGATTATGAACATGCTTTCGGGTCCATAGGGCCTGGGACCTGTCAATTATGGCTTTTAGCTGTGCAGTAGGCCCATAAAAAAATATCGGCGTACCCATAACAACAATATCTGCCTTGCGAAAAAGCCTGTAAATATCATTCATATCATCGTTTATGGAACAAAATCCTTTCTCTTCACAGACATTACATTCTATACATGGATATATGTTCTTGCTTGTAACCTCAAGACGGCAGGTAAGGGCATTCAATTCCTTTGCCTCTTCCAGAAACTCTGATATCAATATGCTGGTATTACTGTTTTTTCTCGGACTTCCCTGTATCCCCAATACAAACATTTTATCCGCCCCTAACCTAAATATTATATAGATGATATAGGTGGCTGTTCGCCACACATGCCCATCATGGCTGACAAGGCCACATCTTTTACTGCAGTGTTAACAAGTTTACGCTTATTGTACATCATAAACCGGGTGCCATCATCAAGCAAGGATACAAGTGCCTGCCGTGCTTCTTTTATCTTTAAAAGACCCATTATCCATGCCGCAAGCCCCCTCTTTACAGGATCATTGGATTGCAGAAAAGAGATTATATGGGGAACTGACCCCCTTACAAGTTCCGGCCTTGTTTGGGCAAGGCGTCCTATTGCCCACAAAACTCCCCTTTGCATAAGCTCGTGTTCCTGAAAATTGGCATCTTTTTTAATATAAGAGACCAGGATAGATGCATATTCTTCTGCCAAGCCATTGTCCAATGCAAGGATTTCTCCCATTGCCTCGGCACTGCCCCACCCTATACCTCCAGACTCATCATTAAGGTTCCACATGAGACGTCTTACAACCACCCTTGCGGATTCCATATCATCCTGGGCGATCTTCCTCACCGTTTCTCCCATTGCCGTGATAGCTCCCCACTTTAGACTGTCATTACAACTATACAAAAAAGGAAAAAGGGCATTAACAACCTTCATAGGAGGCAGGCTGCTTAATGCCCTTAGTGCTGCATCAAAATTATGTGACTCAAGAATCTTCCGGACCTGTTGCTTAAGGCTGCGACGGGTGTTGCCCATTAGGCAAATTCCAAATCAGAACGCGTCTTCGATCTTCCATTCTTCCCAGACTCTCCCAACAAGCCCTGGACCAGGCCTGAGAACGGGTTTACCCGGCTGCCAGCCTGATGGGGTTGCCTCTTCCCCGTTTGTCTTTCTGACATGCTGATAGGCCTTTATCTGACGGATAACCTCCTCCACATTGCGTCCAACAGGAGGAGTTAATATTTCTATGGCCTGAATAACTCCGTCTGGATCTATGATGAATCTGCCTCTCATCTCCACGCCGGCATCTTCATTATAAACCCCATAACTTTTTCCAATATTACCGGAGCTGTCTGACAGCATGGGAAAAGGAACACCCCCTTCCACCATCTTGGACAATTCATGGTCCTGCCACATCTTGTGGACAAAATGGCTATCCACGCTAACGGCCAACACCTCAGCCCCCAGTTCCTGAAAGTCTTTGTATTTAGCGGCAACTGCCGCAAGCTCGGTAGCTCAAACAAAAGTAAAATCTCCAGGATAAAAACAGATAACCACCCATTTTCCCAGGTAATCAGAGAGATTAACCTGTCCAAAATTCCCATTCTGAAAGGCCGGTGCCTCAAAATCAGGTGCCTTACTGCCTACTTTTGCCAATGCCATTATACCTTCCTCCTGTAGTGCTGCGGTTTGACTGTCCATTGTCTCTCTTGTCTCTGGCTCACCCACGCTTGAACCTGTGGGTTTACCACACCCTATTTTTAACTCTTTCATTATCACACCTCCTCTCCCTAATCTATTATTATTGTTGGCCTATTCGTCAACCTCCAAGCGAAAACCCTATGACACCAAGGCCAAAATTCCGGGAGCAGCATAGCAGTCGGATCATCTCTTTATAGGATAGCCCGCATTAATCCAGGCCTTCATGCCGCCTGCAAGGCTGTGTACATGGGTAAAACCGTTTTTTTGAAGAAAACTTGCAGCGATATTGCCTCTATAGCCAACGCCACAGGCAACAATCACTTCTTCATCTTTTGTAATGTCCGGCGGACTCTTTAATAGCTTTGTAAGCGGGAAATGTTCTGCCTTTTGGATATGGCCCGATTCCCACTCTGCAGGTGTTCGGACATCAAAAAAATAACCGTAATCATTTTTGACCAGCTTTTCCCTGAGTTCCGCCGCTGAAATCTGATTCAACCGATCAATGGGAAGACCCATTTCCTGCCACGAGGCAATACCGCCTGCCAAATATCCTATAATATTATCATAGCCTATTCGATGGAGGTGTGTACACATACTATCATAGGCATGCTCATCGGGAACCACCAGCACGAGCATAGATTCAGGATCTATTACCATGCCGATCCAGTTGGCCGTTTGGCTTGCAAGCCCAATATTTATACTGCCCGGGATATGCACCCCCCCAAATGCCGCCGTATCCCTTGCATCAAGAATTATCACACCCCTTTCCATGTCTCTTTGAATTTGCTCAGGTGAAAGATCTCTTGCCACGGGACAGCGCTCCAACAAAGGTGGGCCGGCGGCGTTTGTAGCAATGATATGGGAAAAGCTCTTTGGTCTTTCAGGAAAATTGGCCTTGAACTCTTTTTCAAAGTCATCCCACTGGAGTTTTAATGCGGGATTATTCAACTTTTCAAAGCCTATAGTAGAGCTTGTCTTGGAACTCATGCCCCTGCCGCATAAAGATCCTTCTCCATGAGCAGGAAATATCTCCATGCTATCCGGCAGCGTTCCCAACTTGTGGTGCAATGCATCATACAGGTTTTTCACCTGTTCATCCAGAATCTCTTCTCCTGCAAGATCGGGTCTGCCCACATCTCCCACAAACATACAATCTCCTGTAAGCACAAGCCACGGATCATTTCCCCTCGTTTTATCTGTTACCAAAACAGACATGGAATAAGGTGTATGGCCCGGGGTCTTGACAAACTCTAATTTAGCCATTCCAAGCTCTATAATATCTCCCTCCTTGACCTCTTTATGCCCAAATTTCACGGGAGTTCCTTCAAGAAAATATATGTCTGCTCCTGTTCGGGACTGGATTTCCATATTACCGCTTATATGATCCGCATGCACGTGGGTCTCAAACACGTGGGTAATCTTCATACCATATTTGTGAGCTGCATCAATATAATCCTGTACATCCCTCTTTGGATCCACCACGCAGGCCACCTTTGCCTGGGGACATCCTATGAGATAAGAAAGGCATCCCATACCTTCAGCAATGAATTGTTTAAAAAACATTTCACATCTACCTCCTGTTTTTATTACGTTCAAATTTTGCAGGCTTCGATTCGAAGCAGACAATTGTCTTTTTTACTGTTCAGATCCAATTTTATTCTTTTTCAAAAGATAGATGCATCTGGATCAATCAGGGTAGCAAATTCAGTATCCCTGAGCAGGTCCCAGCTTAGTCTGTCCGGTAAAACGGTGTCCTTAATCCAGGCCAGGCTCATATGCAGGTGCATGGGCGCGGATCTGTTGTTAATAACAGGTGGTTCCAGGAAACCAAGGACTTCCCCGGCCAGGACTCTGCGACCAAGAGAAAGGAAATTGACAGGTTTGATATGCCCAAAGACCACATGCAGGCTGGTTTCAGCCCTGGACCCAGTTGCATGCCGTACGTAAACCGAAGATCCTAAAAAATCTTCATGAATTCTGACGACCTCTCCATCCTGTAGAGATGGAATACATAAGTTTGCAGGAAGGCTCCGCATGTTTCCGGACCTTGTCCGGTACTGATAAAAATCGATCCCCTCATGCAAAGTGCTGCGTTTCCGTTGGCCACCCCACCAGAACCGATCATCCTGAAACCCCATTCCGGGCAAAAAAGACCACTCCTGGAAATCTTTCAACAGGACCGGATTCAGCCTGGTAATATAATTGGTTAATAATTCAACCGCTGAAATCATCTCATCAGATTAAGCTGCGCCGCCTTAATGGGGCTATCACCCTTTCTACCAGATTATTAGGGCGGGTAATCCGTCAAGCATCGTGCTGCCTGAAGAACTGTTGATCTGCATACCTGATATGTTTCTGTCTGAAGAAAAAGAGATATAGGTAGCATTGGCTATATCTTGTGAAAACAGATTGTCTGCAGTCTTACTATATTTTTGATATGCATTCAGTCTGATGGTTTCTGCAGCCACAGCACCTCCATCATTATCATAAGCGGTAAGAGATACAACCGCGGGACGGTCTTCTGTATTAACAAAGACGATTCCTGTGTAGCCCGTTCGTTCCAGTTCTGCAAAGATCCCCTCTCTCCCTGTTGCACCTATACAGCTATAACCTGCCAACTTACTCCCATCATGGGTACCTATGAATTCTAATCCCGTCAATCCGCCTGCAGATTCAGCCACAAACCATGCCGTACCGGAAGGGAGTTCAAAATCAAGTATGGAACCTGACCTTTTCTTATGTCCTGCCATTATAATATTGACCTGGGTTAGATTTGTGCCATCCGCACTATACGGCGTAATTGTTACATCGGCAGACATGGCAGATGGATTGAACATGGCGATGCCTGTTCCCCATATATTGTTGCTGACAACATGAGGATAAGAGAGTGAAGTTGCAGTTTTATCTCTCAAAAGGATCCCGCTTAGCCTGTCACCGCCTGAAAAAAGAGCCAAGCCAATAATCCCTTTTGCATTTTTTATTAATCCGGATTCAATGTCAGGCGGCATACCATCTGCAAAAACAGGGAGATCCCTGACAAGAAAAGCCTTATGTTCTCCCGGCCATAGACCTATCCTTTCGGTCTGTCCGGTATTAAACTCAAGGGTCATCAATACATATGATGAACCGGTGTTGACAAGGCTTACGCTGGTCCTCCAAGTCGCGTTCGAAACAATATGGGGAATATAGATATTATTGGTATTTATTCTTGTCACCGCCGGAACAGCAGCCCTATACCTTTTGCCCAGTGTAAATCTCAGGTATCCTTTGACACAGCAAAAATCTCCTGTAAAAACAATATACCCAATATCATCCGGGTGGCTGAAGGTCGTGTCAACCACGAGCGACACCCTTTCCTTGGGTCCCAGGGAAACTGTATCGCTCTCTGACACGAACTCCCCTTCATTATCATAGGCCTTAAACGTTCCCCCTACGGTTTGGGTAGAGCTGGTATTTATAACACATATCTCAGTTTCCCAGCCATTTACAGTAGCAATATGAGGGAAATAGAGCACAGGATATTTTTCGCCACAAGGTGCCCTGTCCCCGTCCCACCGGTTCATTCCTCCTTGCATGTCATAGACTGAAGTATATCCGTGTAAATCAAGAAAATTTGCTGCAAGGTTACTCCTGTGACCACTGCGGCATACAACAAGGATATCCCGGTCAGATGGAATTTCTGCATATCGTTCTTGCAAGTCACCTGAATTCCATGGATACAGCACCGCACATGGTATATGTCCGCTGCAAAACTCCGATTCTTCCCTTACATCCACAACAAGCAGCCTATCATTAGACTCTATCAACTCCATCGCCTCCTGCGGACTTACGTCTGTATGCCCTGATACAGGGGAAACTGTAAATACACATGGTGCAATCAATATCAACGATATAAACAACTGTTTAACGTGTTTTTTTATCATAACTTTCTTTCCTCTATGTAATAAGAAAATTCTACTCAACACGGCTTAAAAAAACCATAGAACCTTGAGCTGAATGAAACACGCGGGCTCAGGGTTTTATATAGGCGAACCCTTGGTCCTGGAGTTTGATCAATTGGACCATGCCGGCAGGAACTACCGTAACAAATTGCGGGAGATCATCAAGGGAAATATTTTGGGCAGCCAAGGCATTCCTGCATGCGAGAAAAGAAATCCCCTTTTTTGAGAGTGCGGTCATCGTTGATATGCGATCTGTCATATCCATATCAATGGAGCAGGCTCCCTTTTTGGGGCCATTCCGTCCATGCGCCACATAGCCATTAACTCCATCGCCGTTGGCCACCAGCACTATCTCCACATCATCTTCACCAGCAGCCTTTAAGAGGTTGGCTATGTTGCCAAGCGCTATTTCCCAGCGAGCCGCTTCATTTACATGTATAAGTGCCTTAAGTTTCATTTGTTACCCCGTCATGTACTTGTCATGGTTACCATTTTTGCATAATTTGTTCTGACTAAAACAGTATGTTCCGAGTCATATTGTTTAATTTATTTAATCGGCGACCCTTTTACATCACCCCTGTTGCTGATCACCACTTCTTTCACAGGGATATCCTTTCCCGCAGCTTCCATCGCCCTCTTCACCATAACAGGCAATCCCGAACAGCAAGGAACCTCCATAATAAGACAGGTGACACTCTTGATATTTGCGGTCTTAAAGATATCGGTAAATTTCTGAATATACCCTTCCACATCATCAAATTTCGGGCATCCTATCATCACAACCCGATCTTTAAGAAAGTCCTGGTGAAAATTAGGATATGCCACCGGTGTACAGTCCGCCGCAATCAACAGGTCGGCTCCTTTTAAAAACGACGCGTTTGCCGGGACAAGATTAATCTGGACCGGCCAGTGGGCGAGGGTCGAACCGGACCTTGTCTGGTCAACATGCTCGTGTACATCATGGCCGGAGACGTCCGGAATAAACGTCTGTACTTGGGTGGACGGGCAACCACAGGCCAGGGTCTCCATGACAGGCTTCGACTGCGCGGACTGTTGTTTCTCCTTCAAGTAGGACTCTACTGCCTTTTCATCAAAATCCTCTGCCTCTCTCTCTATAACCCTAATGGCACCATTGGGACATTCCCCCAGACAGGCCCCTAGGCCGTCACAATATTTTTCTGCCACCAGACGCGCCTTGCCATCCACAATCTCTATGGCGCCTTCAGCGCATGCCGGCACACATTGGCCGCATCCATCACAAAGCTCATCATCAATCTCAACTATCTTGCGCATTATTTTCATAGCTATACTCCTTAATTAGCCTTGTTCCCGGCAAAAAGGACTTCCCGGGCCACCCTTTTGCCTGCATGGGTTAGGAAAGATTTATCAATAATATTAGACAATTTTTCGGTATCAGAAGGTCGTTCCTTTTGTTTCTCCTCCAAGTTTGTAATCAGGTCTGCGTCATATAACGCCCTGAAATTCAGGGTCTCCTCTTCCCTAGGATGGTGATGGTGTCCTACAATATCACATACCTC
>CAZQAA010000015.1:0-24017 GCA_964591255.1 uncultured Desulfobacterales bacterium
TCTTGTTTTTGCATTCCTGATGCTTATTACGATCTACGCCTGCGCCTCTGATGAAGAGAAAAAGGCCTCATTTCTGGAAAAGGGAAAGGGCTATTTTGAAAAGGGCGAATACAAAAATGCCGAACTCATGTTCAAAAACGCTATCCAGATCGACCCGGACTGCTTGGAGGCATACACCAGGCTCGGGGCGACCGATCTGAAGCTGGGGAATCTTCAAGGGGCCTTCCAGGCCTATTCCATGGTGGCAAAGCTTGACCCTGAAAATACGGATGCAAACCTGAAGCTTGCTACCTTCTATTTTCTGGGCAAGAATCAGGACGAGGCCAAAAAGAGGCTGGACCTTGTCCTCAAAAAGGAGACACAGAACACAGAAGCCCTTATGCTCCTGGCAGGCATGAAGGAGCGCGAAAAGGATTTCGACGGGGCCGCCAAAATCCTGAACAGGGTGATCGGGATTGACAGGAAAAACACGCGCGCCTATCTGGGACTGGCACAGATTCTGGCACGCACAGGGAAGTTCGATGAGGCAGAGGCCACTTTTAAAAAGGCCGTTGCAACGGCTCCGGAGGAAATCAAACCGGGTCTTCAGCTTATGAGATTCTATGAATCGATCGGTAAAACAGGTCTTGCTGAAGAAAGATTAAAAAAGCTCATCAAGGCAAACGAAAAAAACCCTGACCTCTATACGGCACTCGGAGACTTTATGCGAGACAAAAAAGGATGAAAGAGGCCGAAGATGCATATCTCAAGGCCATTCAGATCGACCCTGACAAGACAAGATCATATATGGTGGCAGGAAGATTCTACGAGTTCACGGTCAAAAAGGAGAAGGCCCTTGCCATGTACAACAAGGCCCTTGAACGCAATCCGGAAGATGTAAGGATCATGAACGTCCTGGCCAGATTTTATGTAAATAACAGGGAAAATGAAAAGGCCAGGGAATATTTGGAAAAGATACTGAAGATCAGGCCCAAGTATTTCCCTGCACGGCTCCTGAAGGCGGAAATCCTTGTTAAAGAGGGGAAGAGTGCAGAGGCCATTTCGATCGTGGATCAATTAATTCATGAAGAACCGGAATCCTTCCAGGCCCATTACCTTAAAGGGATAGCCCACATGGCAAAGGGGGAAGTAAACATTGCAAAGGCAGAATTTTCCAAGGTAATGAAACTGAACCCTAAATATACAAGGGCAAAGATCCTCCTGGCTGAAATCCATCTGAAGGAACATGATTTTCAGACAGCAGAAAATTATGCCAGGGAGGTCCTGGCTGCTGAACCGGATAACTATCAGGCAACACTAATCCTGGGAAATGCCTGCATGGCCCGCAGAAAAGAGGATGCAGCCCAGGAGGCATTTAATAAACTGATTGAACTCGATCCTGAAAATCCGCAGGGGTGGTTCAGGCTGGGGCTGCTGCAGAGAATGCAGAAAAAATACGATCTTGCTCTCCCGAATTTTGAAAAGGCCATCTCCCTGAATCCCAATCTCATGGATGTGCTCGCCAACATAGTGATGGTACACATGGCCAAAAAGGAATTTGATGCCGCTGTCAGAAGATGCGATATCCAGCTCCAGAAGGTAGGCGACAAGGCGGTGCCGAGGGCATTTATCCTGAACATGAAGGGATCGGTCCTTTCAACCTGGGGTAAAGAGACAGAGGCTGAAAAGGCCTTCAAACAGGCCATACAGCAAAATCCCAACTTTTTGCCGCCTTATTACTCCCTTGCAAGACTATACATGCGGAAAAACAAGCAGGATATGGCCATTTCCCAATATAATGAATTGTTGAAAAAAGACCCGAAACAGCCCTTTCCGCATATGCTCCTCGGAATAATATACGACATTCAGAAAAAGCACAATCTTGCGGAAGAGGAATACAAAAAGGCCCTGGAACTGGACCCAGAGTTTGCACCCGCTGCAAACAATCTTGCCTTCCTCCTTGCTGATCAGGACAAAGAACTGGACAGGGCCCTGGAGCTTGCCCAGAAGGCCAAGGAAAGGCTCCCGGATGATCCAGGTGTCATGGATACACTCGGGTGGGCCTATTACAAAAAGGGTCTGTATGACAGCGCGCGGAGTGAACTCCTGGACAGTATCGAAAAAATGCCCGATAACGCAGTGATACACTATCACCTGGGGCTCACCTATTACAAAAAAGGTGAAAAAGAAAAGGCCCGGGAAGAACTGGAAAAGGCCCTCAGTCTCGACAATTCCTTTGACGGCGCAAAAGAGGCCGCAGAGGTCCTTAAAAAATTATAACCCAATCCTATGAAATATCTCTCGCTTAAGGTCCTCATCCTTTGCATACTATTGCCCCCCATACTTTATATCATCTCCGTACAATGGCTGGAGGGGTATCTGAAAGAGAAGTATACCCGGAAAGTCGAGGAGATTTATATAGGTGATGCACACCGCCTGTTGGGGGGAGAGATATCCCTGCAAGATGCCATTGAGGAGAATATATCCCGGTTTCTAAAAAAGGATCCCCTGGTGCCACTGGGGTTGAAGATACATATCACCGTTAGCACAAAGAAAAGGACCCTTCTTTATCCCAGGATATCCGAAGGACATCCCGGGACCCCGCAACGAGATCCCATAAAAATTGCGAGTGAAAACTACCGTCTCATGAAAGAGGGTATGGTATTGCGTCTTGAACTGAAACTCGGCCATAATACCCCCATTACAAACGGCCTCCTTGGTTTTTACATCCTTCTGTCTCTGGGTGCATTGTTTATCTATTACAAAAAGGCACAATCAAGGGCCGAAAAGGAAAGTATTGAGAAAGATAATAAGATAAGCAGGCTCCAGGAGAGGCTCAAAGGCCTGGAACATGGTCGCGAACAGCTCATATCAAAGACCAGAGAGATTCGCTCCAGGCTTAAGGAGACCAGGGAACAGGCCGCAAAAAATGAGGAAGATATGCTCCATGAGGTCATAAACCTGGAAGAGAAATTGCAGGAAAATTTGGCCCAGCAGGAAATCCAGCAACAGGAAATCCAGGAACTCAAAAAAAAGATAATGGAGCTGGAAGAGGATAGATCAGTCCACAAGGACATACATAAACGAAAATTAAAGGCCTCATTCGACCTGACCCAAAAGAGATTCAAGGTCCTTTACAAAAACATTGTAATCCATGAAAGGGCTGTAACAGGCTTTACAGAGCTCAATGATGATATGAAGATAAAATGTGAAGAGATAATCCACCAACTTGATCAGGATCCAAGGCTTGTGCCTATAAAGCGAAAGGTCTTTGACGGAAAGACCAAAAACAAGATACTGGAAATAATATTTGCCTACAGGGGAAGGCTCTATTACAGATGGTCTAAAGAGAACAGGCTTGAGGTCCTGGCCATTGGCACCAAAAACACCCAGGCGCGGGAACTCGAATACCTCTCCCGGCTTTAGACTGCCGGGATGCTGGAAGGCATCCCGGCATCCCGGTGTCTATTCTGAAGATTCAGACTCAAGTTCCTCGATGCGTTTATTTATGGCATCAAGTTCCCTCTCCATGGCGCTTGCTTCATCTTTGAGCATACTGACCTCATCTTGAGGGCTCACGGATCCATACCATCCTCCAGCAGTGGGGGGATATGCCCTTCGCGGCCCAAGGCCTCGGCCATAGCCCCAATTCCGGCCAAAACCGGCCCTGAAACCACGGCCGCGCCCAAGGCCCCGTCCGTAACCGGGTCCCCATGCTGGCGCAGGCCCATAGGATGCCCGGGAAGGATTACAATAACCTCGTCCCCATCCTGTCATGGGACCTCTTCCTGCAGGTCCTGTTGCATCAAATCCAGGCATACAGAACACCTCCTTTCATCTAAAATCCACCGCCCCGTCTGCGGCGGTAACGCCCTCTTCCCCTTGGTGGCATATCAAAATGCCCCCCCTCTATTCTAAGGGTTTTTCCCATAACCAGGGCATCAGCAACAATGCCCCTTGCCTCGGCCAGGATCCGTCCAAAGGTCTGACGTGAGACATTCATCATTCGCGCCGCCCTTTCCTGATCCAGGCCCTGAAAATCGTTCAGCCTTATGGCCTCAAGGCCCTCTATGGGAAGAACGACCTCTCCCCTTCCCCATGGGAGCACTCCCATGGGGACAAAGGCGTCCACAACCGGATGACCCTGGACAAACCTGAGTTTTTTTGGCCTCGGCATTTTCACCTCCAATTATGAGCTTGTGCTCATAATATATTGTTCTTTACAGAAAAGTCAAGGCTTTTTTTTGAGCATAAGCTCAAATTTTAACACACAATATACCTGCACTGTAACTTCAGAGGGCCGGGGTTTGCTCCTTCTGCACCCCGCAAGCGGGCATTAAAATATAATTTTTTGGCTGTATACAGGATCTATACTTGATCTCTTGTGCAAGATCAGCTAACTTTGACACGCCAATTCAATCTTGCTTGACTGCCCCTTTAAATCCAATGAAGAGCGGACCTAATACTTTAAAAATAGATCTTTCTGCCCTTGTTCACAATCTCTCCGTTACCAGGAGAATGATCGGTCAAGGGACAAGGATAATGGGCATAGTAAAATCAGACGCCTATGGACACGGCATGGTAACCATATCCAAGGCGTTGGAAGAAAACAACATAGACTGTCTTGGTGTCGCTTATACAGATGAGGCCATTGAGCTGAGAAACAGGGAAATCGGACTGCCCATAATCGTATTGTGCGGCATGCAGACCGAAAAAGAGGTCAGGGAAGTTGTGGAACATGGGCTCATACCCGTATTGTTTGATCTGAAAACAGTACATGCCCTGGACAGGGAAGGCAGGAGACAGGGGAAAAAGAGTCCCATGTATCTGAAGGTCGACACAGGCATGGGCCGTCTCGGGATCTCCTGTCGCGAGGTGGGTCCTTTTGTCGAGGCTGCAAGATCTCTTGAAAATGTGGAGATAAAGGGGATGATCTCCCATCTGTCAGCGGCTGATGATCCTTCAGACGATTTTACAGATGAGCAGATAAGGGCCTTTCAGGATGCCATAAATACGGCAAAATCCTTCGGTCTGGACCCATTGTCCAACAGCATTGCCAACAGCGCGGGCATCATGGATCAGAAGGGGACACACCTTCCCATGGTCCGTCCGGGGATCATGCTTTACGGCGGTCTTCCATCTCCCGGATTCATGCCTCCTTATATCCTGAGGCCGGTCATGCATTTTCGCGGCCGTATTTTGCAGGTCAGGGATCTGCCCGACCACACGCCCGTAAGCTATGGCAAGACTCACTATACAAAGGGTGTGCGCCGGACAGCGGTCCTCTCTGCCGGTTACGGCCATGGCCTGCCGCGAAGCATGTCAAACCGGGGATATGTCCTTATAGGGGGGAAAAAGGCACAGATTATAGGAAGGATATGCATGGACATCACCATCTGCGATGTAACAGGAATTGACGGGGTCAAGGCAGGTGATGAGGCAGTCTTTTTGGGATCACAAGGAGAGGAAACCATCACAGGAGACGAGATAGCCGGATGGGCAGGGACCATATCGTACGAGGTATTCTGCTCCATTGGACGGCAGAACAGGAAAGAATATTCCATATGAAAAACGAACTAAACAGGATACTGAAGGCCACTATAGACAAATGTTTTGAACAGGGGACCCTTGTGAAGACCCCTCTTCCTGATTATGTAATCGAGATACCAGGCAACCCTGATCATGGCCATTTTGCCACTAATCTCCCCTTGACACTTGCTTCCAGCCAGAAACGAAACCCGCTTGAAATAGCCTCTGTAATGGCAGACAACCTGAAAGAGAATGGTGATTTCATCGAAAAGATAGAGGTGGCGGGCCCCGGCTTCATAAATTTCTGGATCAGGGAGGAAGAGTGGTACAGGATAATGTCCCGCATACTGGAGCTGGGAAAGAATTACGGCAAAAGCACACTCGGAACAGGTGAACGGGTTATTGTGGAATTTGTAAGCGCCAATCCTACAGGCCCCCTCCATATAGGACATGCAAGAGGGGCAGCAGTGGGTGATACCCTGTGCAGGATCCTTGCCTTCTGCGGGTATGATGTAGGCCGGGAATTCTACATCAATGACGCCGGGCAGCAGATCAGGCTCCTTGGTGAATCTATCTTCAGTCGATTCAAACAGTTATCAGATCCTGATTTTCCATTTCCCGAAAAAGGTTACCATGGTTCATATATCTATGACCTTGCCAGGACCATATCGGAATCCATAAATCTGGATAATATGCCGCAGGAAGAGGCCATTGAACTATGCGCCCTTAAAGGCAAGGAGATAATGTTTGAGGATATAAAGAAGGACCTGGCCGATTTCAGGGTCAGCTTCGATGTCTGGTATAGTGAAAAGGACCTGTATGATTCCGGCCTGCTCAGGGAGACCCTGAAAAGGCTCAAGGCAAAAGGGGAAATCTATGAAAAAGATGGGGCCCAGTGGATCAGGACATCCGGATTCGGAGATGACAAGGACCGGGTAATCCGAAAAAGTGACGGGCAGTTTACCTACTTCGCATCTGATATATCTTATCATCTCGAAAAGAAACGCAGGGGTTTTACAAGGGCAATCAACATATGGGGTGCCGATCATCACGGCTACATTCCACGTCTCAAGGCCGCCCTCATTGCCCACGGGTTTCCCCAAAACTGGCTGTCCGTGCTCCTGGTGCAGCTTGTCAAACTGTGGAAAGAGGGGCAGGAAATAAAGATGTCCAAGAGGACCGGGGATTTCGTTTCACTGAAAGAGCTGGAGAAAGAAGTAGGCGTGGACGCCATGAGATTTGTATTCCTCACCAAGAATCACGATTCACCCCTCGATTTTGATATAGACCTGGTAAAGAAACAGGACAGCGACAATCCCGTCTACTATGTCCAGTATGCCCACGCCAGGATATGCAGCATTTTCCGGAAGGCAGCTTCAGAGGGAATATCCCTGTCAGACGATCCGGTCCCCCTTCTGAGACATCTCAAATTGGATGAAGAAATGGAACTAATAAGGGTCATGGCCGAGTTTCCGCCCCTGCTGGAGGAGATATCAACATCCCTTGAGCCACATCGTCTGACATACTATTTAACCTCCCTTGCCTCCATATTCCACAGGTATTTCAACCTGGGGACAAAAAAGGCCGGGTGCAGGATCGTGACAAATGACAGGCAACTGAGCCAGGCAAGGCTGTTTCTGGCAGAAGCGGTCAGGACCGTAATCGCAAACGGGCTGACCCTGCTTGGCATCAGCACACCTGAAAAGATGTAATTAAGGACAGGAAAATTATGGCCAGGAAAAAAACCGCTTCCAAAAAAAAGGCAAAAAAATACCAGTTAGAGTTTTCCCTTGGCACCATGTTTTTCTGGTGCCTGGGGCTGTTCTTTCTTCTCGCCTGGATATTCGTGCTGGGGATCCTGGTGGGGAAGGGTATGCTCTCTCACAGGATGGAAAACCTGTCGGTTCAGGAAAAACAACCGGCCGGCCCACATCAGGCAAAAAGGGGGCAAACCTCTCCAGCATCAGATACCATAATGAGGGATATGATGGGGCTGGAAGAAAAAAAACCTGAATTTACATTTTACAAGGAACTTACCTCAAAAAAAGAGGCAGCAGCAAAAAAAGTCAAGAAAGATATCAAGAAAAAACGGGACGATCACAGGGTGGCAAAAAAAGAGGAAGCAAAAACCCCGAAAATATCCCTTTCCGGAAAAACATTGCCGGAAAAATCGAGGGCCGGGACAAGACAGGAGGCCCGCAAAGAACAGGACAAACCCGTTACAGAAAAAGATGAGCCTGTAAGGGATGTTGCCTCCACCGGCGATTATACCGTGCAGGTCGCCTCCCTAAGCAGCGAAATCGAGGCCATAAAAATGGCAAACAGCCTGACCGCTGATGGATACAACGCCTACTACCTGAAAACGATAATCAATGGAAAAGAATATTACAGGGTCAGGTGCGGCAGATTCAAGGACAGGAATCATGCAAAAAGGTTAAAGTCAAAACTGGCACAAAAGGAAAAAATAAACGGCTTTGTCACCGTGGTAAATAAATAACAACCTGGAAAGACTTGCAACGAGAATGCTATCAGGTTTATGAGTCTTGATCCAGTGTGCCTCACCAAAAGGGACCGGATGAATATCAGGAAGGCAACGATAAGAGATGTCAAGGCCATACATGGTCTTCTCAATCTCTATGCAGACCAGGGAGTCTTGCTGCCGAGATCATTGAGCGACCTCTATGACCACCTGAGAGACTACTTTGTGCTGGAGGAGAATGATTCCATTTGCGGCGTGTCTGCCCTGGGCATTTGCTGGGAGGACCTGGCCGAGATCCGGTCTCTGGCCATATCAGGGGAAAGGCAGGGCCACGGCCTCGGGTCCCGGTTGGTGGCCGAATGTCTTGATGAGGCACGTGACTTCGGGGTAAAGAAGGTGTTTGTATTGACATATGTCCCCGATTTTTTTTCAAAGTTCGGGTTCAACATAATACAAAAGGATGTGCTCCCCCACAAGATCTGGGCCGACTGTCTTAAATGCCCCAAATTCCCGAACTGTGATGAGACAGCCATGATGATTGATCTGGCTTAGGATCTAACATTCAGGATTAGCCTGGAGGATATTATGTTTGGCATAGGCATGCCGGAATTGATTCTTATAATGGTTATCGCCCTGATCGTGTTCGGCCCCAGCAGGCTTCCTGATCTTGCCAGGGCCATTGGCAAGGGGATGGCGGAACTCAGAAAGGCTACCCAGGAAATCAAAGACACCCTGGATGTGGAAGAAGACCTGAACGGGGTGGAAGAAGACATAGGAAAAATAAAGGAAGACCTTGTGGATTCCATCACTGGTCTGGACAAACCCATTGAAATCGAGGCATCCGAAAAATCCCCCCATGGAGAACCACCGGAAGAGGTGGAGGAAGAAAACAAGACAGGGAACAAGGAAGAAAAAACGGACAGTCATGGATAACGATGAAAAACAGCCTTTCCTGACCCACCTGGAAGAATTAAGAAAAAGGCTGATAGTATGCGCCATAGCCGTGGGCATAGGTTTTGTGATCACATACTTTTTTTCAGACAGGATATTTGCTCTCCTGGTGGAACCCCTCAAGGCTGCAATGCCCGAGGGAGACCAGCTCATCTTCACCAATCTGCCTGAGATGTTTATCACATACCTGAAGGTGGCACTGATTGCAGGCGTACTCATTGCGGCCCCTGTCATCTTCTATGAACTCTGGATGTTTATTGCCCCCGGCCTCTACCAGAATGAAAAAAAATACCTGATCCCCTTTGTGGTCTCCTCGTCCATTCTCTTTATAGGTGGCGCACTTTTCGGTTATTTTGTTGTATTCCCTTTTGGATTCAAGTTCTTCATGGCCTTTTCCAACGAATACGTAAAGGCCCTCCCCTCGGTAAAACAGTATTTCTCCTTTTCCACAAAACTGCTGATCGCCTTTGGAATTGTTTTCGAACTCCCTGTCATTATCTTCTTTCTCGCCAAGGTAGGCCTTGTCACCTCCGATTTCTTAAAAACAAAACGGAAGTATGCCATACTGCTTACCTTTGCCATCGCCGCCATTTTGACACCGCCTGATGTTATCACCCAATGCATGATGGCTCTTCCGCTGATATTGCTTTATGAAATAGGGATTTTCGTAGCCAGGTTTGCAAGACATAAAGGGGTGGAAGAAACGGATGAAGACGGGACCTGAGCACGAGGGTAACCGGGGAAGAATCCTCTATACGGAACGCACCTACAGAGAAGGACTCAGGCCTGACGGCCTGGTCACTTTTCGCGTGGCGGTCAGGCAGACCGATTTATGGATAAGCGCCGAAAAGGAGCTGAAAAAAGAGGCCAGAGATATTGTCCTTGATTTAAGACACCAGCTTGAGGCATACATCAAGTCATGCCCTGGTTTCATGACCTCCCTCTCTCCGTTAAACCCGGATCCATTAGCCCCGCCCATGATTAAGGAGATGATTGAGGTGACAAGGCGGCTGAATGTGGGGCCAATGGCCTCTGTAGCAGGTGCCATTGCCCAGCATGTGGGAAAAGCCCTCCTCGGACTCACAGACCAGATAATAGTGGAGAATGGTGGAGACATCTTTATTCAGGCCCGCCGGCCGGTCACCGTTTCCATATTTGCAGGCGCCTCGTCCCTTAGCGGAAAGATCGGCATCATGATCCCCGAAAGACAGATGCCGGCGGGAGTCTGTTCCTCATCCGCAAAGATAGGACACTCCCTGAGCATGGGTATGGCAGACGTGGTCTGCATCATATCCCCATCCGCGTCAGCAGCAGACGCGGCCGCCACTTCCATCGGGAACAGAATCAAGACAAGGGCCGACCTGGAAAAAACAGCTGCATGGGCAAACCAGATGGAAGACATCATAGGCGGCGTGGTTATAGTGGAAGAGGAGATAGCCGCATGGGGAGATGTTGAAATAGTGGCAATTCAGAGCGTATAAAGTTTTTCATCCACCCTGGGGGGATGTTTTTTGGGGCCCCTTGCAGCCTTTCCTTTGAGTTCAAACATATCTTCCATATCGAAGAGATCCCCCATTTCGGCCTCTATTTTTTCAGGATCTTCACCTGCCTCCATCCTGTTAAGGGCCTCTTCCATGCCAGGACCCAAATCAAGGCCCGTCATATCCGTCAATTTACGCATCAGATTCGCGGCCTGTCTTGGATCATCCTCATTTATATGCTCGGCCTCCCTGGCGATGAGCCCCATGGCCTGCTCCAGCCTGTTCTCGTCAATATCGGGCAAGGGGTTATCATCCTCCACGTTGAGATTCTTCGATACGGAAAAGACAGAGAGGCGTCTTTCCAGTTTGATCTTTCCGCAACAGGGGCATAAAGGCCTTTTCTCGGTATTTACTGATGATGAAAAAAAATTGAAAATCATATTGCAGCTGTCACAATAGAATTCATAAATCGGCAAGACATCCACCTCCTTAAGCAAATGCAAAGGGTAAAGAATCTATGATTCGTATAACCAGCCATACGACCAGCTTGACAAATCCATTTGTTTCCAAATATGATGGTACAAAATATCCTACAGTATAACATAATACTCAAAGCCATGGAGCAAGTCCTTCTCCTTAACATCACCTATGAGCCTCTAAAGGTTATTAACTGGAAAAAGGCCATAACACTCCTCTTTCTGAACAAGGTGGAGGTAGTTGAGGAATACGGGACAGAGGTCCATTCCATCAGCTTTACCATCAAACTGCCTGCAGTAGTCCGGCTCCTCAGGATGGTAAAGAGACCCAAAACCCATGTCAAGTTTTCAAGACAGAATATTTATGCAAGAGATAAATACAGATGTCAATACTGTGGAAAACGGTCTGCATCTGAAGAACTCACCTACGACCATGTCATACCAAAATCAAGGGGTGGAACCACAAGGTGGGAAAACATAGTCACCTGTTGCATTGACTGCAACAGAAAAAAAGGAGGGCGCACTCCAGAGGAGGCCCGGATGAAACTGACCAGAAAGCCTTCCCGTCCCCAGTGGCTTCCAGCCGTGAGGGTTACCATAGGCTTCAAGGAAATACCCCGGTCCTGGAGAGATTATCTCTACTGGAATCTGGAATTAATTGAATAAAAGGAGAAAAAAAATGGAAAAACTCATCAGATACTCTATGTTCATATGTTCTTTATTCTCCGCCTGCCTGGTCTACGGTGCCGGCATAAGCGATTTCCAGATCACGTTTCAAACCACCGACTGTAACGGGAATATGGGGATCGCCTCCGTTAATGTGGAGGAAATATATCGAATTCAATCCATGCAATGTGATCCAGGCAGTACGCTCGAACTGAAACAGGTGCTCGTAAAGTCTGCCTCAGGCGTCACCAATTATGAAGTCTTTACGGTAACTGCCGATGAGGCAAAACAGATTCAGGATCAAATAAAGTTTTATATGAACTCAAGGCGCAAGGCCCTTGAAAAGGGCAGTTCCATTGTGATCGAAGAATAGTGATTATTGCCGCCTGTCCCGGCCGGACATAAAGAGAGAGGCAAAGACCTTTGCATCTGTTATTATATTAGGGATCAGACAATATTCATTGGGCTGGTGGGCAGATTCTGACACGGTGGACCACACCGCAGCCGGGAGACCTTCCTTTCGGAAAAAGGCCGCCACTGTTCCTCCTCCTATCCCCATAGGCTCTGCGTCTTTTCCCGTAACTCTTTTAATCGCTTCCTTCAGGGCATTCACTACGGGTGCATCAACAGGCGTGGGTTCAGGCGCATCCAGACTGAAGACGGGATCCGTATCTATCCTGATCCCCCTTTTTTCACTGACCTCCTCCGCAATATCCCTTACAGCGGCAATGACATCATCCACCCTGTATTCCGGCAATATACGGCAATCCATGTAAAAGACATCCCTGCCAGGTATGGTGTTCACGTTAGGCACATTGGCCTCAATCTTGGTGGGTTCAAATGTGGATATGGGGGGAGTGAAAAGCCGGTCGGACAGATCAAACCTGTTCCTGACCTCTTCCAAGGCAAGGATCATACTGGCGGCACAGGAAAGGCTGTTTTTACCCCTGTGGGGCATGCTCGCATGGCATTGCTCTCCGATGACGGTAAATTTGATCCACAACATGGATTTTTCCGCCACCTCTATCATGGTCCCTTCTTCATTTCCACCGTCCGGCACAACAATCAGGTCATTCGACCTGAAAATTCCCTTGTGATTTTTCAGGAGATAATCAAGGCCATATCTGCTCCCTGTCTCCTCGTCTGCCACAAACACAAGACCCACCGATCTTTTCAGGCCCTTTCCCGACCCTAATACACTCTTCATGGCAAGATAAAAACTCACAAAGGCGTGCTGGTTGTCCTCAACTCCCCTCCCGATAATACGGTCCCCGTCCACCACGACCCTGTAGGGATCGCTCTCCCACAGGGAAAGGTCTCCGGGAGGGACAATGTCCGAATGGCACAGGACCCAGATGACGGACTCGCTATCGCTCCCATCCCATCTGACCACCAGATTGGGCCGATATCCATCAAGCGCCCTGTCATCAGGGGCCCTGTATTCCTCCACGAAATCCGGACCCAGGGCCTCCAGCAGGGTTCTGACATAGGCGACCTTCTCGTGTTCGCCGGTGCCCCCGTTATCAGGCCCCAGGGCGATCCTTGATGTCAGTTCTGTCTGGAGCCGGATGATCTCATCCGTCACAGAATCGACAGGCGAAAAATAATCCTCAAAATCGATCATAATTACTCTACCGTAACGCTCTTTGCCAGATTCCTGGGCTTGTCAATATCCCGTCCCAGAAAATTGGCACAATAATAGGCCAGCAACTGGCACGGCACCACCGTCAGGATAGGATTGAGAAAATCAAGGGTGGCCGGCACTTCAATAACCTCATCCGCCATCTCTTTTATCTTCTCATCCCCCTTGGTAACAATCGCAATAACATCCCCTTTTCTGCTCTTTATCTCCTGGATATTGCTGACCATCTTGTCATACATGTCGTCTGCGGGCACAATTGCGACAGTGGGCATGTCAGGGTTTATCAGCGCAATCGGCCCATGTTTCATCTCCCCTGCAGGGTAACCCTCCGCATGGATATATGATATCTCTTTAAGCTTCAGGGCCCCTTCCATGGCGATGGGATAATTAAACTTCCTTCCCACAAACAACCAATTGTTAAATCTGTGGTATTTTTCCGCAATTGCCTGGATATGATTTGCCTGGGAAAGGACCTCCTTGACCTGATCAGGGATCGCCTGCAGGGCCCGTATGGCCTCCACCCCTTCTGTGAGGGAGAGTTTCTGGTGCCGCCCCAACAGCAGGGCCAGGAGGGTCAATATGGTCAACTGGGACGTGAAGATCTTTGTTGAGGCCACGCCTATCTCAGGCCCTGCATGATTGTAAACACCTGCGTCCGTCTCTCTCGCTATTGAACTCCCCACCACATTCACGATACCCAGAAGCCCTGCCCCTTTTCTCTTGGCCTCCCTTATGGCTGCAAGCGTGTCCGCCGTCTCGCCGGACTGGCTGAGGGCGATAATAAAGGTATTGGGAGGGAAGTTAAGCTTGCGATAGCGAAATTCGGAAGCAAGTTCCACTTCCACGTCAATCTCGGTAAGTTTTTCGAATGTATATCTTCCTACACACCCGGCATAATAGGAGGTTCCGCAGGCAACTATCACCACATGCCTGCATTCCTTGACATCATTCCATACAGGCACGATCCCGCCCAGCTTGGGCACACCTTCTCCCGGCTCAAGCCTGCCCCTGATGGCATTTTTTATGGTCTCTGACTGCTCAAAGATCTCTTTAAGCATAAAATGCGGAAATCCGTTCAGTTCCGCATCCTCGGCCTTCCATTCCACCGTTTCCATTCCCCGTTCTATCCGCTTGGCCTGGGCGGTGGAGATGGAAAACCCCTCTCTGGTCAGGGTGGCCAGCTCATTGTCCTTGAGGTGGACCACCTTGTTGGTATATCTCACCATTGCAGACACATCGGACGCTGCAAAATGTCCGTCGTCACCAACACCGATAATAAGGGGACTGCCCCTCCTGGCAATCACCAGTTCACCGGGTGCCTCCCTGTGAATCACCGCAATCCCGAAGGTCCCCTCGACCTGGGACATGGTCTTCCTTACGGCCTCATTGAGGTTCCCGTCAAAATTCAGGGCAATCAGGTGGGCCAGGATCTCCGTGTCCGTTTCAGACCTGAAAACGGTTCCATCTTTTTCCAGTCTCTTTTTCAGGGAATAGTAATTCTCTATGATACCGTTATGTGTAACAAACACCTTTTCATCCCGGTCCATCTGCGGATGCGCGTTTTTCTCGGTTGGTTCGCCGTGTGTAGCCCATCTCGTGTGGGCGATCCCCAGCGTACCGGCTATATCCAGGCCATCTATCTTCCCCTCCAGCACGGCTATCTTTCCAACCGCCCTGTGACATACTACATGCCCGCCCTTCTGGACAGCTATACCGGCAGAATCATATCCGCGGTATTCCAGTTGCTTCAGCCCGTCCATGAGAATGGGCCTTGCCTCTCTTTCACCCACATAACAAACGATTCCGCACATCTTATTCCCTCCGTTTTGCGGTTCCTGAATCAAGGGTTATAACATGTCAAACACGCAACTGCAGGCTTCAGGTCACATTTTTGATAACACCGATCCCGCCCATGTACGGCCTGAGCGCATCAGGGACAGCCACACTGCCGTCCGCCTGCTGATAATTTTCGAGAATGGCCACCACCGTCCGTCCCACGGCCAGACCGGAACCGTTCAGGGTATGCACAAGCCGGGTGCCGTTTTCACCTTTCTTTTTAAAGCGGATCCCTGCCCTTCTGGCCTGAAAATCACCGAAGTTGCTGCAGGAAGATATCTCCCTGTACAGGTTCTGGCCCGGCAGCCATACCTCAAGATCATAGGTCTTTGCCGCTGAAAAGCCAAGATCGCCTGTGCACAGCACCACCACCCGATACGGCAGCTCGAGACGCTGCAATATCTCCTCTGCATTCCTGGTCAGTTTCTCAAGCTCGTCATAAGATTCATCCGGCCTCGAAAATTTGACCAGTTCCACCTTGTTGAACTGATGTTGCCGGATAAGACCCCGGGTATCCTTGCCATAAGAGCCCGCCTCGGAACGGAAACAGGGGGTATATGCCACGTAGTACAGGGGAAGGGTCTCTTCGGGAAGGATCTCCCCTCGATGAATGTTCGTTACCGGGACCTCTGCCGTGGGCACCAGGTAAAGATCCCAGCCCTCTATCTTGAAAAGGTCCTCTTCGAACTTGGGCAACTGGCCGGTGCCTGTCATGGACGAGGAATTCACCATAAAGGGTGGCAGCACCTCGGTATATCCGTTCTCCCCGGTATGGATATCAAGCATGAAATTTATCAGTGCCCTTTCCAGCCTGGCGCCCAGCCCTTTATACAGGGCAAACCTGGCCCCGGACAGCTTGGCCGCACAGGCAAAATCGAGTATGCCGAGTTTCTCGCCAATATCCCAGTGTGGCTGCGGTTCAAAACCCATATCCCTGATCTCGCCCCAGGTCCGGATAACGGGATTATCCTTTTCGTCCCTTCCCCTGGGCACGGATTCATGGGGCATGTTGGGCATGACCATAAGCAGTCGCCTCAATTCCTCTTCCACCTCAGGGAGATCCTTCTCCTTATCCTTGATCTCGGCTGCCACCTCTTTCATCTCGGCTATAAGGACGGATGCATCCTCCCCGTTCTTCTTTTTCAATGCGATCTCTTCACTCACCCTGTTTCGCCTGTGGCGCAATTCTTCAAGTGCCGTCACCTTCTCCCTGCGCTTTGCATCCAGGGCATCGAACCGGGAAAGGTCCAGGACATATCCCCTGTTTTTGAGCATCTCCTCCACCGCACTGAAATTGCTCCTTATAAACTTTATGTCAAGCATGTAAGACTCCTAATGAAATCAGATCCCGAACCCGGATTGGAATCCGGACAAAACCCGCCGGAATCCGCCCTGTTATATTATAATATCCGAGGCAGATTCCATAACCAGGGATTATTACCCCATGTGGAATGGATGGTCAAACCTTTTGATGACCTATCCGCAATTGCGTTGTATCCCGAATCATGTTATATGAGGGCAAATGTTATGATAAAGAAACATTCCCATATAATATGGTCTCTGTTCAGTTCGGTCAAGCTGGCCATCATCCTCCTGATCATACTGGCCGCTACCTCCATAGTGGGGACCGTGATTCCCCAGAGAGAAGGGGCAGTGGAATTCGCAATGGGCATGAGCCCTGGAATGTTCCGGCTCTTCAGCTCCCTGAACCTGTTTGACATATACCATTCCATCCTGTTCAGGCTCATACTTGGATGCCTCGCTCTGAACCTGGTCGTATGTTCCCTCGACCGTCTTCCAGGGATATGGAAACGGTTCAACATGATCCCCAGGCCGGACAGGGACCGGCCCTTTGAAAATATCGACCCTGGACATACCTTTTTCATACACGGAGATCTCAAGGAGATATCGGACCATGTCAGGCGTTTCTTTAGCCGCCGGTACAGGAAAACATTGGAAAAGGGTGAGCCGGACAGGCATTCATTCCTTGGAGAAAAAGGGGGTTATTCCCTCTTCGGCGTCTATCTCGTCCATACAAGCATCCTGATCATCCTGGTCGGCGCACTCATAGGGTCCATGTTCGGCTTTGAGGCATATGTGAATATCGTGGAGGGTGAAAAAACAGACACCGTGAAACTGAGACAGGGGATGCGTACGCTGAACCTGGGATTCGAGGTCCGTTGTGACGACTTTCGTGTGGATTTTTATAAAAACGGTGCTCCCAGGGAATACCGCTCCACTCTCACCTTCCTGGTTAACGGAAAAGAGGCGGCAAAGAGGGTACTCCTGGTCAATCATCCCGTCCGGTTCATGGATATTACATTCTATCAGTCCAGTTACGGGACTGTTCCCGGCAGGAGAGCCCATCTGCAGATATCCCGGAAAGCCGGGAAACATGAGAGATCAGACATCACGCTTGAACAGGGAAAACCGATACGGCTGCCAGGAGATGAGGGAGACATAACACTTATGGAAGTCAGGACAGACATGATGGGAACAGGGCCTGCTGCCAGCATCCTGATCCGGCCCGACCAGGGTGACAAAGTCCGCTTGTGGATATTCAAGGATCCGGATGCGGCAAAAAGGCGCCTGCCTGCGCCGATGCTGAAATCCGCCATGTTCAATCCCGCGGCCTTCAGGCCATACACCTTTTTTCTCAAAGGTATAGAAAAGAGATATTATACCGGACTCCAGGTGAACAAGGACCCGGGGGTCCCGGTGGTATGGCTTGGATGTGTCATGATGATCACGGGTCTGTTTGTTGCATTTTTCACCTCCCGCAGGCATATATGGGTCCGCCTGTCAAGAGAAGATCACGGGGTCAGGATCAGCGTGGCCGGCACTGCCACCAAAAATCCGGTGGGCCTTCAAAGAGAACTCGATCATTTGACCCGCAGCCTTGAGGAGCTGTGGCCAAAAAAGGAAAGGACAGATGCTTAACTCTATCATCCTCAGCTACATCACATTTCTCTATTTTGCCGCATTTACCCTCTACCTGCTCATGATGGTAATGGAGAGGCCCCTGTTCGGGCGCCTTGCCACCTTTGTCTCCACATGTGGCATAGCGGCCCATACCCTCGGCATAATCCTTAGATGGATTGAGTCATACGAACTGGGCATCGGCCATGCCCCCCTTTCGAACCTCTATGAATCCCTGATATTCTTTTCATGGACCATCATCCTTATATACCTGATCGTGGAATGGCGAACCCGGACCAGGATATTCGGGGTCTTTGTTACCCCCCTGGCGTTTCTCGCAATGGCATACGCCTCGTTCTCGCCTTCCGTCAGCAGCCGCATACAGCCCCTGATTCCGGCCCTGAAGAGTAACTGGCTCATAAGCCACGTAATAACCTGTTTTTTCGGATATGCCGCATTCGGGATCTCCCTGGGCCTGAGTGTGATGTATCTTCTAAGACTCTCGGGAGAGCATGGCAAAGGCAACATCTTTTTCAGGCTGCTCCCGCCAAGACCGGTCCTGGATGAAATAAACTATCAGATGATTGTGATAGGGTTTCTCATGTTGACCCTCGGTATAATAACCGGCTCAGTATGGGCCCACTCTGCCTGGGGCAGCTACTGGAGCTGGGATCCCAAGGAGACCTGGTCCCTTATCACCTGGCTTGTATATGCCGCCGTAATCCACGCACGCATGGTAAGGGGCTGGAAGGGAAAGAGGATCGCGATCCTCAGCATAATCGGATTTTCCTGTGTGCTGTTCACCTATTTCGGGGTGAACTACCTGGCAGGACTGCACAGTTACGCCAAGTCATGACGGATGATACCACCTGACGGCAGCTTGTAATGCTCGATCTCCATATCCCCAAATTTGTCGGATTCATACTTCACAGGCTAAAAGCAGCCGGACACGAGGCCTATATCGTGGGAGGGGCAGTGAGGGATGCCTGTCTGAAACGGAGCATCACGGACTGGGACGTGGCCACCTCGGCAACATCCGGAAAGATCAGGGAGATATTCCGGGATGTGAGGCAGTTTGCCCTGAAACACGAGACCGTTACCCTGGTAAATTCGGGCCGTCACTTCGAGGTGACTCCATTCAGGGAAAATGGAAGATCCCTGACGGACGATCTGTCATACCGGGATTTCACCATTGACGCCATGGCATATGACCCGAAAAATGGAGCCATAATAGACCCGTTCGGCGGGAAAACCGATCTTGCAAGGAGGCTGATCAGGGCGGTGGAGGATCCGGCCGTACGGTTTCACGAGGATCCCCTCAGGCTCATGAGGTCCGTAAGGCTTGCCACCGAGCTTGACTTCAGGATCGAGGATACGACCCTCAAGAGCGTCACCCGTATGGCACACCTGCTTCCCTCCATGGCGGCCGAGAGGATCAGGGAAGAATTGATGAAGGTCCTGGAAAGCAGAAAACCGTCCAGGGGGTTCAACCTGATGGTCAGGACAGGCCTGATCAGGCATGTCATACCGGAGCTTATGGAAGGCTACAGGAGGTCCCAGAATTCTTACCATCGCCATACAATCTTCAAGCATATCATGGAGACCGTTGACAATGTCGACCCCGCTCCCCACTTGAGGTTGACCGCCCTTTTACATGACATTGCAAAACCGCGGGTAAGAAAAAAGATTGACGGGGAGTGGAGATTTCATGGTCATGAAGAGGCCAGCGAACAACTGGCCAGGGAGATCATGTCGAGGCTCAGATTCGGCAGGCGAATTACCGACAGGGTGGCAAACCTCATAAGGCATCACATGATAGGATACAGCCATGAATGGAGCGACGGGGCGGTACGGCGTCTTATCCGGCGTGTTGGTGCAGATCATGTCATGGACCTGATACTCTTCCGCCGGGCGGACCTCATGGCGCACGGGCGGGGGCCGGGGGCACTGGAAACCCTTCAGGAGCTTGAAGCAAGGGTGAAGACCCAGCTCGAATCTCCCCCCGGGGTATTCAGTACCCGGGACCTTGCAATAGATGGCCATGCCGTCATGAAATATCTTGGGCTAAGTCCCGGACCAGAGGTGGGAAGGGTGTTAAGGGAATTAATGGAGGCGGTTACTGACCGGCCCGGGCTCAACACGAAAGAGGGCCTGGAGGCCCTGCTCGGGCAATGGATGAGGCAAAAACACCATGAAAAAACATATTCCCCCTGACATGACATCCGTCAATTTTGACCTCCGGCAGCTGGAGATCTTTTGCAGGGTAGTTGAGCTTGAGAGTTTTTCAAAGGCCGCAGACGCGGTATTCCTTGCCCAGGCCTCGGTCAGCGAGAGGATAGCGGGGCTTGAAAACATGGTGGGGACCAGGCTCCTGGACCGCCTGGGCAGAAAGGTCGTCCCCACAAGGGCAGGAGAACTCCTTTACAAACATGGGCTCCTCCTGCTTCAAATGAAAAAAGAGGCATGCACGGAGATCCAGGAATTTCTTGGCATAAGAAAGGGAGAAATCCATATAGGCGGCAGCACCATCCCGGGGGAATACATACTTCCAGGCATCATACGGCGTTTCAGGGAAGAGTATCCCCTTATCTCGATAGACCTGACCATAGCTGATTCGAAAAAGATCGAAAGGGATGTCCTGGAAGGGGCCCTGGAGCTCGGGATCGTGGGCGCCATAACCTCGGACAGGAATCTTGCCTGCAATGACCTGTGGGAGGATGAACTTGTGCTGGCCGTCCCTGCAGGGCACCGGTGGGCGGGGAAAAAAGGGGTGTCGGTCCATGAACTCGCTGACGAGCCCTTTATACTGAGGGAATCAGGATCAGGGACATTAAAGGTAATGGCCGGCTACCTGGACCTGTCCCCGGGCCGGCTGGGCAGGGCCTTGAGGATAGCGGCCCGCCTGGGATCCTCTACAGCGGTAAAAGAGGCGATAAAGACGGGCCTGGGCATATCCATATTGTCATTAAGGGCCATTGATACCGAACTGAAGGCCGGTCTTCTCAAGGCCCTGAGACTGAAAGAGATAACCATGAAACGCCATTTTTACCTGATTAATGACAGGAGAAGGACCGCCTCCCCCTTGTGCAGGGCCATGCTCGAGTTCCTGCGGTCCGACTCGATACAGAAAGAAGAGGAGGAATCATGCTGATCGACACTCATGCCCATCTGGACACGGATGATTTTGACGAGGACCGTGCAGAGGTCCTTGACCGGGCGGCCAGGGGCGGGCTGACGCACATTATCACGGTGGGAGTAAACCTTGCGAGCTCCCTCAAGGCCCTGGAAATCGCAAAAGGAAGCAAAATTACTTATTGTGCCGTGGGGTACCATCCCCACGATGCCCACGGTTGCACATCCCACGACCTGGAAAGGCTGGTGGAGGCGGCATCGGAACCCGAAGTGGTGGCGTGGGGAGAGATCGGGCTCGATTTCTACAGGAACCACTCCCCCCACGAGGAACAGATGGACATATTCTCCCGCCAGCTCGGGATCGCCCATGACCTGGACCTGCCCGTGATCATACACGACCGGGAAGCACATCAGGAGGTGCTTCATCTCCTGAAAAAGATGGGAAAGGGCGAAAAAAAAGGGGTAATACACTGTTTCTCGGGCGATACCGATCTCGCGCTTGAATTAATAGGGCTGGGATATTACATATCGATCCCGGGGACCGTCACATTCAGGAAGGCCTCCCGTATAAGGAGGGTGGCGATGGAGATCCCCCTGGAGCG
This sequence comes from uncultured Desulfobacterales bacterium, assembly GCA_964591255.1. Classification (GTDB taxonomy): domain Bacteria; phylum Desulfobacterota; class DSM-4660; order Desulfatiglandales; family Desulfatiglandaceae; genus CAZQAA01. Next base: position 21,693 of record CAZQAA010000015.1, read on the forward strand.
GATGCTCATCGAGACCGACGCGCCTTTCCTGGCACCCCAACCCATGAGGGGGAAAAGGAATGAGCCCATGTTTGTAAAATTTACCGCCGAAGAGATCGCCCGTTTAAGAAAAACAGATATGGAAGAGATAGGGAGAACCACCTCATCCAATGCAAAGGAACTCTTTACCCTCAAATAAAACGGCCTTTCCGGTGATCAGCAATAAAAACCCCTTGATCCTTGCCTCGGCATCGCCCAGGAGGAAAAGGCTCCTTGCCGGCATCCGGTTGCCCTTTAAACAGGTCACAAGCATGATAGACGAGACCGATGGGGAAGCAGGATGGTCCGACCCGGCCCACATGACCCTTGAGCTTTCAAGGAAAAAGGCCCTGGACGTGTTTTCAAGGAATTCAGGGTCATGGGTCCTCGGGGCCGACACCATCGTGGTTATTGACAACAGGATACTCGGAAAACCGGAGAATGAAGAAGCGGCAAGGCGCATGCTCTCTGTCCTGAGCGGCCGGCGGCACACTGTCATCACCGGCTTCAGCATACTCGATCCCTCGGGCGGCACGGCACATACGGAGGCAGTCACCACGCAGGTGGAGATAAAAAGACTGGGCAGCCGGGAAATAGAATTCTACATCGGGACAGGAGAAGGGTCTGACAAGGCCGGGAGTTATGCCATCCAGGGCATAGGCTCTTTCATGGTAAAGGCCATATTCGGTTCCTATTCCAATGTTGTGGGACTGCCTTTATGCGAGGTAACAGAGGCGCTGGTAGCAATCGGGGCCCTCGACACCTTTCCGCCCTCCCCTTCTCCCCCTTTCTCTCCAGCACATTCATAGCATTTCACCACCCTTTGGGTGCCTTTGGGAAATGATTCCGGAATCTTCAGGTGCCGCCGGCCAGTCCAACTTGTCCAGATCAACAGATAACGGCATATGAAGTAAATACCATAAACTATGTAGTCATTTACATACACATGCCCGGATATTTTCCTGCCTGCATGGGCATTCCTGCCATTCACAAGGTCTTAACATGCTGAAAACAGAAAGTTATTTGTAAAATTATTTTTAAATGGCACTTTTGGCATGCATTATGCTAAATTAATGCATCTACGAAATTTGTATGAGAAAAAGTATTAGAAACAGGCTGCTCAGGGTATGATAAAAGTATTAGGCCAAGCCATACGGAAATCATCCCTGTTTTAACTATAACTACTCTAAATAACAAAGAATGATACAGGCTCCGCCCTGTAATCAAAGGGGCGGAGCTGTATGTACTCCGTTCCGGAAAATTCAAAGATCTCAAAAGGCAGGGAAAAATCATTATCATAAGGAGTTGGCCCCTGGTCTTCTCAGGGGCGAATCATACTATTTCCCCGGCTCAATGCGTGTCAGCCCTGTGAAGCGGTCGTAATGTCTGTCATATGAATAGAGCTCAGTAATCCCGGCCATTTTTATAAAGAATGCATTATATGCGTCGATATAGTCGAGATTTTTTTCCGCATAGGCTGCCAGGGCATGTAATATGACCTCCTTGTTGGGGCAATGGAGATTCCTTGTATTAAGTATTTTTTCAATTGTGTACCGAACCTCGTCCTTCCCTAACTCGTAATAGGACTCAAGGACCCATACGATCTCCGCGATTACCAGTTCCGTTGTAAACAGACTCTCTTTTCCCCTTCTGGCTTTTTTAAAGAGTTCTTCGCAGGCACTGGCCTTGCCGGGATCATCATTGGTCAAAAAACGAAGGAAAATATTCGTGTCAACAAATCTCATTTACAAATCCTCTGCCAGGTGTTTTGCCAGTCTCTTTCTGACAACCTTACGGACATGTTTGAAATCCTCGGGAGTTTTTCGCGGGTTTATGCTGCCCCTCAGCTCCAGTATGTCGCCATGCAGGGGTTTCAAGATAACCTTATCGTCTTCAATGAGATAAAAGATACTGTCATTGGGCTTGAGCCCCAAAAAATCCCTCACCTCTTTTGGAATAGTGGTCTGCCCCTTGCGTGTGATGGTGGATTCCAGCATGATGATTTCTCCTTACATTAACATTTTTGCATTACATTATAATGCAGGCCTTACCTTGTGTCAATCTATATATTGAGACCTTTGCAGAACCTGCCAAAAGATGAAGAGGATTATGATGGGCCATATCACCGGGGTTGGTGACAAATTTTGTCAAAAACCGCGTTCAGGACGGGCGGTTTGTGTCCATTCCGGAAAATTCAAAGGTCTTAGACTCTCGACTCAACACACCCCATATTGTTGACAATTTCCCCAACCTGTGGGATTAATATATAAATCGGTTACCCTGGATAAAAGGAGACAATGACATGGA
>CAZQAA010000016.1:0-13318 GCA_964591255.1 uncultured Desulfobacterales bacterium
TGTCACCGAAACGGTGAGGAGCACTAAAAATTTTTGGTTGAACTATTTTTACCTGATAGATGTCAGGGAAGAAAACAGGCTGCTGAAGGAGAGGCTTGAGGCCATTACAATGGAAAACAGCCGGTACCGGGAAGAGTTGTATACTCTCAACAGGCTCCAGAAACTCCTTCAATTCAGACAAAAGATACAACGTCCAGTGGTGGCTGCCCAGGTCATTGGGCGAGATCCCACTGGATGGTTCAAATCGGTCATTATAGACAAAGGTGAAAATGCAGGCATCAAGTCAGACATGCCGGTCGTAAATGCACAGGGCATCGTGGGCAGGGTCGTCTCTGTATCCCCCGATTATGCCAAGGTTTTGCTGATTATTGACCAAAACAGTGCAGTAGACTGTCTTGTCCAACGCTGCAGGGACAGAGGGATAGTAAGGGGCCTCTCATCAAGACTATGCGAACTGGCCTATGTTGACAGGTCAAGCGATGTAACCCCTAAGGATATGGTGATCACATCCGGTCTTGGGGGCGTTTTTCCAAAGGGCCTGCCCGTTGGCCGGGTCCTGACGGTAAAATGGATCCCAGGCAAACTATTTAAAGAGATAAGGATCAAGCCGGTAGTAGATTTTTCAAGATTAGAGGAGGTGCTTGTGATCCTTAAGGAGGACAAATCGTAGATACTCTACAGGATAGAAATATGGGCTTTTATCTTCTTGTCTGGTTATTAGGACTGGGTTTTGTCCTGATGAGGGGATTTTTTTTCACCTGCCCAGGCATAGAGGTCCCTGATATAGATCTATGGACCATCATCATAGGATATACCTTCTTGTTCTACAGTATGACGGAGGTGAGTATCTTCGCCTTTGGTCAAGGTCTCTTGATAGACCTCTTTTCAGGAGGTCCGCAAGGGTTGCACGCCTTTCTCTATTTGGCCATCGTGGCCTGGATATACGGTGGTTCCAGGTTTTTTGATCTTCAAACCCCTGTCGGCCAGGTCTTCCTTGTCTCATCAGCCGTTTTGCTGAAAAAAATAATGTTCTTCCTTTTACTCATGCTGTTTTCACAGAGAATTATCCTGTCAGACTCCTGCCTGTTCATGGCGGTCCTTTCAATCATCTGTACAGGTCTTATTACACCGATCCTTTTTTACATATTCAACCGCTTGAGGTCTGTTTCCTGAAATGAGAAGGGCGGATTTTGATCCTGTTTCCATAGAGATATTCAACAAGCAGCTTAAGAAAGCAACCCTGTTTGTCCTGGCGGTTTTCGGTGTCCTTATACTGAGGCTGTGGTTTTTGCAAGTAGTAACGGGACCAACATATCGAACCAAATCAGAAAAAAACAGGATACGGGTAGTTGACATACCCCCGTTCAGGGGCCTGATTCTGGACCGGAACGGCAAGGTGCTCGTAGACAACCATCCATCATATGATCTTTATGTGATCCCGGAGGAGGTTCATGATGAAAAGTGGCTGCTGGACAACCTGGTCAAGATGGTTGGGATCGATCCAGTTGTAGCAGAAAAGAAGTTTGCCCAGGCCCGCCATTATCCATTCAGGCCGGTTTGTCTCAAAAACAGTATTTCACGGGACGAACTCGCGGTCATAGAGACCCATAGATTCAACCTGCCCGGGATAATGATAAAGGTTTCGTCCCAACGCTGTTATGTATACGGCAAACTCGCTTCCCATCTCCTGGGATATTTAGGAGAAATCAGTGAAAACCAGCTGAAAGGGGGAGACTGTCAAGGCAGCAAGGCCGGTGATCTGGTGGGAATATCCGGCGTGGAGCTCAAATGGCAATCACTTCTGAATGGAATGCGGGGAGGAGAACAGGTAGAGGTAGATGCGGCAGGCAGAAAGATACGTGTTATATCACGCAGCCCACCTGTTATGGGCTCAACCGTTCTTCTTACCATAGACAAGGACTTGCAGGCCCGGGCCGAAAAATGCCTAAAAGGAAAAAAGGGAGCAATCGTAGCGCTCGATCCAAACGATGGCGAGGTCCTGGCCCTGGCGAGCAGCCCATCCTTTGACCCGAACATATTTATCAAGGGAATAGACAAAAAGTCATGGGAAACCATAATATCATCCAAAAGCTGTCCTCTGCAGAACAGGGCACTATGCGGTCAGTATCCACCGGCGTCCGTATTTAAAATAATCGTTGCCCTGGCAGGCCTGGAGGAAGGGGTTATTAATCCAAGGAAAGAGCTTTTCTGCAAAGGTATTTATGCCTTCGGGGATCGCAAATATCGTTGCTGGAAACGATATGGACATGGGAAAGTGGATCTGTACAAGGCACTGAAAGAATCTTGTGATATATATTTTTATGAGATAGGCAAAAGACTGGGTATCAGCAGAATCGCCCTCTATGCAAAAAAATTTGGCCTTGGGAAAAAAACTGGCATAGATATAGGAAAAGAGGAAGAAGGCCTTATTCCTACACCCGAATGGAAACTAAACAGGTTTCATATCCCATGGCAGCCAGGAGAGACCCTCTCTTTGTCGATAGGACAAAGTTTCTTGCTGGTAACACCGATACAGATGGCATCTCTCATATCGGCCGTTTTCAATGGTGGCCACCTGTATAAACCACAGATCACGAAACAGGTATTAATGCCGGATGGCAAGGAGGTCTATGGATTCGAGCCTCGATTAAATGGTAATGTGGGGATCAAAGATGAATATCTGGAATTCATCAAAAAGGCCCTGACAGGAGTGGTCAACGAGCCCCATGGGACTGGGAGAATGGCTATGCTGAAAGATGTAACCGTGGCAGGGAAGACAGGGACTGCCCAGGTCATCGCTACAGAAAAAGAACGCGAGGCCGCCAAGCACGGTAAAACTTCTCTCCATTTTATGAATCATGCATGGTTTGTGGCAGTTGCACCCGCAAATAATCCCAGGATTGCACTTGCAATATTGATCGAGCACGGGGGGCACGGAGGAAGTGCTGCCGCACCAATAGCCAGAGAACTTATCAGGACATATCTGAAGGTGGATGGTTCATAACAATGTTTGATCGCAGATTAATACAGAATTTCGACTGGATCTTGTTCTTCCTTATATTGGCTATCACAGCAATCAGCATCCTAAACCTGTACAGCGCCACCTATACCATCAAAGACATTGGAGGATCACAGATTTTTGCCAAACAACTCTATTGGTTTATGATTGGCTTTTTTTTCTTTTTTATAATGGCCACTTTCAATTATTTCATATTGGAACGTCTGGCATATCCCATATATTTCGTATCCGTTGTGCTTTTGATCATTGTCCTTGTCGTGGGCAAAATCACATCCGGATCCCAGAGATGGCTGTCTCTTGGTCCTGTTTCCTTCCAGCCTTCTGAGGTGGCAAAAATTGCGGTATTGATGGTCCTTGCCAAATTTTTCAGGGATCAATACCAGTCCGGTCACAAGGAATACGAATTAAAAGAACTGTGGCAGCCATTTCTGCTGACAGGGATTCCCTGCTGTCTCATATTAAAAGAGCCGGATCTGGGAACAGCGGTTCTTATCGGAGTGATGTCCCTTTCCTTGATCCTCTTTGCCAAGGTATATTGGAAGTCGTTGTTGATCCTGGCAACATCTGCCATTGCCCTTACCCCCCTCATATGGTTTAACCTGAAGGAATATCAGCAGATGAGGGTATTAACCTTCTTCAGACCCGACATGGATCCCCTTGGATCCGGATATCACATAAACCAATCCAAGATCGCCATCGGATCCGGACTCATCTGGGGAAAGGGATTTCTGAAAGGGACCCAGACCCGACTGCATTTTCTGCCGGAGCAACATACCGATTTTGCCTTCTCCGTTCTGGCCGAAGAATGGGGATTTATAGGGGGAGTTGTGCTCCTCACACTCTATCTGCTCCTTATATTATGGGGGCTTAATATAGCTCGGGAGTCAAAAGACAGGTTTGGATCATTTATGGCCGTAGGTATAGTTTCCATAGTCTTCTGGCAGGTAGTAATAAATGTGGGAATGGTCACCGGTCTCTTTCCGGTGGTAGGCATTCCTCTTTTACTCTTCAGTTATGGGGGATCATCATTGGTCTCCACCATGGCCGCCATGGGACTCCTCATGAATATCAGCATGAGACGCTTTATGTTTCAGCAGGGCAGTTAATGGGCACAACATTCAATATCCTTAATGCGAGGCATATCAGGAATCTCCAATCTATGGTAGATAAGGATCGCTTTTCCACGGGAGAATCCAATCTTGACCTACATGCACAGGATCAGTCGCATCATCCACCGAGCCGACCTGAAGCCGTCATGTGGCCGATCAGCAAGGCAGAAATCTCAGAGATACTGAGATATGCCAACCAAAACTCGATTCCGGTTACGGCATGGGGTGCAGGTACAAGCCTGGAGGGCAATCCCATCCCTGTTTTCTACGGGCTGGTATTGGATTTTTCACTTATGAACCATATCCTTGAAATAAGGGAAACGGACTTTCAGGCAGACGTGGAACCCGGAGTGGTTTATCAGGATCTTAACAAGAAGCTCAGACACAAAGGATTATTTTTCCCGCCTGATCCGGGAACAAAGGCAACTATTGGAGGAATGATCGCCAACAACGCGAGCGGCTTGCGGACCGTATACTACGGGTCCACCAGGGCTAATATCCTTCGGCTTACTCTGGTACTGGCAAACGGCGATATAATAGAGACAGGAAGCCGTTCTGCCAAGACGGCCTCGGGGTATGACCTGGTAAATCTTTTTGTCGGATCAGAAGGCACTCTCGGAATAGTAGCAGAGGCGACCGTTCGTCTCAGAGGACTTGCAGAGGAGACTTTTATGGCGATTGCGAGTTTCCCGGACATTAATGCTGCAGCCAAGGCGGTCTTTGAGATCATGCGATACGGCCTTAATCCTGCCTCACTTGAATTATTAGCTCCTGAATGTATTGATGTAATAAATAAAGAGAAGGATATGGGGTTAAGGGCTTCTCCTACCCTCTTCCTTGAATTTCATGGTACAGCCAAGAGCCAGATGCAAGAGCTCTTGGAAATGTCCAGGGATATCTCCATGGGCATGGGCTGTCATGATTTTATCCCGTACATGGGGCGTGAAAAAAGATACGAGCTATTAAACGTCCGTTACGGCCTGGCTGAAATGATAAGGAAAAATCATCCTGGTCGCATGCATATGGCTATTGACGTGGCAGTCCCTATCTCGGCATATCCGGAAATCATAAGGTTTGCCTCTTCCGAGTCCAATAAGGCAGACATCCCCATCTATATCTTTGGTCACGCCGGTGACGGAAATCTGCATATGGCCTTTATGGGGAGACATGGTGACAAAAAAGAATGGAGCATTATTGAGGGGATAAACGAGCAAATCGTTTCTAAGGCTATCAAGATGGGTGGGACCGCCACGGGTGAACACGGCGTGGGAATAGGAAAAAAGAAATTCATGGTGGCCGAACACTGTAACAGCCTTGACTGGATGAAAAAGATCAAAGACCTGTTCGATCCCAATGGCATTCTCAATCCAGGAAAGATATTCCCGGACGAACTGCCACATCCTTACAGGGCGTAAACCCGGTTGGATTTGCCGGCAATAACACTCTAAGGTCCAAAAACCGGTTACTTTATATCAAGACCTTCTATCATATCACCTAATACGGTGGTGACAGATCCATGTATCACCAGATCGGCCTCGGCATCAAGGGAGGTTGCATCGCGGTTGATGATAATCAATTTTGAACCGCTTTGGACAGCATGGGCCGGTACCGACGCAGCAGGATAAACCACGAGGGAAGAACCCAGCACGATGCAAAGATCGCAGTCATCGGCATGGGCAAATGCCCTGGTCATCTTGTCCTGGGGCATGGCCTGGCCGAAGGAAATGGTGTCCGGTTTGAGTATGCCTGAACAGTCATCGCAATAAGGGACCTTTATCCCGGAATCGAGACGCCTCTCGATCTCATCCCTGTCATATTTTTTACCGCAACTCAGACAGGACACTGAAAATGCGGTCCCATGGATCTCGATAATCTTTTCCGGCGAGTTTCCCGCCTTATGGTGGAGATGGTCTATGTTCTGTGTGACAATAGCCAACAGCTTATCCGCATCTTCCAAGGCCTTGATGGACAGGTGAGCACGATTAGGTAAAGCATCCTTCATTGTCTCGTAAAATTCCCTGCTCATCTGCCAGTATTTCTCTCTCGCCCGTTCATCCGATATGATCTTCTGCAAATAGAAATCCGAAGGGTCATATCTGTCCCATACCCCTCCTGGGCTCCGAAAATCCGGAATACCTGACTCGGTACTTAATCCAGCCCCTGTAAATATGAGTATCTTTTCAGCGGCTTTTATCATATCAGCACCTTTGGCTATTAGATCATCCATGTTTTTCCTCCAACTGGAAAGGTGTGTCCTCGGGCAATGGTTCCTTCGCATTTTCCATACAGGACAATAATATACCCTTCAATAGGACCAAAAAGCAAGTCCCTCTCCCAAGATGGGGGAGGCATTCCATTCCTCCATACCAAGATCAGGTTGGTGCCGGGTATACATATTCTATTTTTGGGTTGAAGCGCGGCTCCGTATGAGTTAGTATCCTAATTGATTGTTTTCCGGCTATTCCCTTTGAACATGAGGCAACAAGCTGATAAAAGGGTATAAAACAGTTTTTTCGACGTGACCGTGTTTCTTATAAACGATGATTCATAAAGGAGGGTTAAGTGGCTCAAATCGATGCCTTTTTCAAGCTTATGCACGAACAGGGTGCATCTGACCTGCATCTGGTTGCAGGACATCAGCCCGTCCTAAGGATCAACGGCGAACTGGAGAGGGTCAAATACAAGGAGCTTGATAACGACACACTGAAAGCAATGCTCTACGAGATCGCACCAGAACACAAGACAAAGGTCTTTGAAGAAACAGGGGATGTGGATTTTGCCTATGAAATTCCGGGCCTTGCAAGATACCGCGCCAATTTCTTCCAGCAGGAAAACGGTGTAGGCGCGGTATTCAGAGAGATACCATCCGAGATCCTGACATGCGAAGACCTGGGTCTGCCACCGGTAGTCAAGCGTCTGGCCTCTTTGCCAAGGGGGCTTGTACTGGTAACCGGTCCCACGGGTAGCGGCAAATCCACGACACTGGCGGCAATCATACATGAGGCCAACCGGACACGGAAAGATCATATTATAACCATTGAGGATCCCATAGAATTTGTCCATAAAAGTGACAAGGCGATCGTAAACCACAGGGAAGTGGGGGTTCATACCAAATCGTTCGGCGCTGCTCTCAGAGGCGCACTGAGGGAAGACCCCGACATAATACTTGTTGGGGAGATGCGCGATCTTGAGACCATCTCACTGGCCATTGAGGCCGCGGCTACAGGTCACCTCGTCTTTGCCACACTCCATACATCCAGCGCGGCCAAGACAGTGGACAGGATCATAGAGGTCTTTCCCGTTGATCAACAGGAACAGACAAGAAGTACCCTTTCTGAAAGCTTAAGGGCCATAGTGGCTCAAAACCTTTTCAAACGGGTAGACCGTAAAGGGAGAATTGCGGTGCTCGAGATCATGATTGCAACCCCAGCGGTGAGAAACCTTATACGCGAAAAAAAGACATTCCAGATACCATCAGTGCTCCAAACGGGGAAAAAATATGGCATGCAGAGTCTAGATGACGCCATTATGGACCTTCTGAACAAAAAAATAATCAGCCCTGACGAGGCCTACTCAAAATGCAATGAAAAAAGCAGATTCCTGCCGTTCATAAAGAATGTCCCTGCTGATTTTACTGACGTTGTGTAGGGGCTTACACGCCTTGTTCAGGATTTATATTATCTGAATACGGGAGGTGCCAACGTGCGAAAACAACAAATAGATTATATATTTACCACCATGCTTGAATCTTATGAAAATGTATCAGACCTGAATATCACCGTTGACAGGCCCTTCCAGGTGGAGTCTTCAGGCGAACTCAAGCCTGTCACGCTAAAACCTCCCATAAATTCCATAACACCTTTTCAAGCCGAGATTCTGGCCCTGAATCTGCTTAACGGCGACCGGAGGTTGACCAGGCATCTGGTAGAAACAGGTTCATGTGATATCTCATATCAACTGGCAGGCAAGGCACGATTCAGGGTCAATATCTTTTCCCAAAAGGGTTGCTACTCAACAGTAATGCGACAGCTGGCCCCAAGGGTACCCACCATTGAGGAACTTGACCTGCCCCCGGTCTTTCATGAAATGTCGGAAGAGAAAAACGGGATCATACTGGTTACAGGTGCAACAGGATCGGGGAAAAGCACATCCCTTGCGGCCATATTAAACGAGATCAATGAAAAATATCCCGTACACGTGGTGACGCTGGAAGATCCGGTGGAATATGTCCATCCCCAGAAAAAGGCCACTTTTAACCAGCGGGAACTGGGCATGGATTTTGACAGTTTTGCTTCCGGTCTCAGGGCCGCACTAAGACAGGCCCCGAAAGTGATACTGGTTGGAGAAATGCGGGACCGGGAGACGGTGGGAATCGCCCTGAGTGCGGCAGAGACAGGACATTTGGTGTTAAGTACGCTCCATACCATTGATGCTGGCCAGACCATCAACAGAATCGTGGGAATGTTTGACCAGGAGGAGGAAAGACAGATCAGGATTCGCCTGACAGACAGCCTGAGATGGATCGTGTGTCAGCGCCTGTTGCCAAAAGTGGGAGGAGGACGTGTTGCCGCGTTCGAGATGATGAAAACCAATCTCCGGGTCCAGGATGCCGTCATGCATGGAGAGACAGAGGACAACACGTTTTATGACATAATTGAAGCGGGGCAGGCATTCGGCATGATGACATTTGACCAGTCCATTGTCAGACTCTTTGAGCAGGGGCTCATAACCGAACAGACCGCCAGGAGTTATGCATCAAGAAAATCCGTCCTTGGAAGGGCACTTGATTCCATAAAGGCAGCAAGGGGAGAGCAGACCACCACTATTGACAATCTCTCTATAGATACTGATTATGGAAGAAGGGATGGAATATAGACCGTCTGTTTTAAAGGATAGGGCATATGGAAATAAGATGTGAAAAATGTGAGGCCAAGTTCCGGGTGCCAGATGAAAAAATACCAGAAGGGCAACAAGTGATCGTGAGCTGTCCCCGGTGCAAGAACAGGCTTATATTGAAAAAGGACGATCAACCCAGCGGGGTAACGAGTCAGGCAACTACTCGAGAGGACTATGCTTACGGAGATGAAGACGCGGACCTGGATTTTTATGAGGAAGAGGCTGCATTGGCCCTTGTCATGGCAGACGGATCAGAGCAGGAACAGGTGTTGAGACATGCTGTTGAGACACTGGGATACAGGTATGTCTCTGCCAAAAACTCTGGAGAGGCAATAGGCAAAATGCGGCTCCACCAATTTATCATGGTCATTATCTCTGATCGGTTTGATGGTTTCGAGATAGAAAAAAGCCCTGTGCTCAATTATCTGAACAGGGTGCCCATGTCTGTACGCAGACATATCTTTGTCGTCGTTATAGGAGATAGGTTTAATACCAAGGATCATATGATGGCCTTCGCATTAAGCGTCAACCTGGTGATAAAGAGCAAAGACACGGACAAGATAGCAACCATATTGAAACACGCTGTTTCTGATAATGAAAAATTTTACAAGGTCTTTCTGGAAACACTCTCCGAGGTGGGCAAGGCCTGATATACCCTGGGTCGCCTCCTGTTGCGGATGAACAAATCAGGACAAGAAAAATAGAAAATGCAATTAACATACATATATCGTCTCAGGGTAGAAACCTGTATTGGAACCATAATCGATGTACACAAAATCATCAATAACGACAAAAAGACCCAAGGCCTTCTCTCACAATTTGAAGATCTGAAACAGGCCGTGAAAGACCTTGATATGAGTCTCGTGCATGAAGAAGATGTGCGGAGGGTCGAGCAGGCCACGAATGCGCTTCTGGAAGAATTCAGGACTATCTTTGAAGAAGGCGGCTTAGGCCCCATCTATAATCTTAGGATGAATTGAGCAAAAGAACTCTGCAGACATTATCTGACCCCAACGGCATCCACATCACAATCAAGTATCCTTGCCCCCCTGATCGGGGAAAGTGTATCACTCCAGACTCTTCTCAACTGCTCTATACGGTGAGGCTCCCCTAATGCCCACAAGGAACCCCCTGCACCCGCACCTGCAAATCTGGCCCCGCATCCTGCGGATTCTGCCTGCTCCACCATCCTTTCTGTCACAGGGATCAGGGCCTCGGGCGTAAGTTCATGGCGCAATCCCGTTTCTTCCTTCAAAAACAGGACAGCTTGCCGCCAGTCCTGTTCCTTAACAGCCTCGGCAAACCGATGCACCACCTTGTTAACCTTGATCCATCCCGCCCTTGTCCGGCCACTAAGAAAACCGCTGATCCAGTTCCGGTTGACACGCGCAGAGATATGACTTTTTCCGCTGTAGGCAACTAACAAACGCCGCGAAAACTCCCTCTGCCCGTTTCGGTCTAACAGGGAAGTCTTAACAAAGGGAGTACCGGCATTTCCATAACACCATTTCCACTGATTTATCCCGCCGAAAACGGCTGCAGCCTGATCCTGAAGGCCGCAGTTTCCACCGCTTATAGCGTCTTCAAGGTGATATGACAGATGGAGGATCTTCCTTGCAGACATCCTTTTGCCACCCAGGGATACAGAGAGTTTGCTGAGGGCCTTGATCAAGGCAACCAGGGCCGTGCTCGATCCCCCAAGTGCAGATTTGACTGGAGACTGGGAGCTGATAGAAATCTCAAGGCCATGGAAACCAAAATATGATACGGCAGCCAGAAAAAGGCTGAGTGGAGACTCAAAAGAGAGTTGATCTGACAATTGATCCGCCGAAAATACCTCCAAATGACGGAAACCTTTTGAGACAATCCTGACACTGCCATCATCAAAGGGGGTCAATATCACTTTAGTCCTCAGACTCAATGCCACGTTGACAGTGGTAGGCCCTATACCCTCAAAAGGCAAAGCCATGGCCTTGATATCCCATGTCCCCCCGGAATCTATACGGCACGGGGCAGAGGCGCTCACCTGATGATCTTCCAAAACCGTCCTGACAGATATCATTTTTTGCCTCTGTTGAACTCTCATCGTTCATGGTTTCCAGTTGAAAGGCCTTATCACCTGAACCTGCTCTCACTTTATGTGTGAGGGACCCGGATTTTCTCTTTCATCCATAGCGTTGCCATAAAAAGCCCTGCAATTGTCTTGCTGTCCTGGATGACCCCCTTATAAATCATCTCAAGGGCCTCGGAAACTTTTATCTCATGGACATTGAGAACCTCGTCTTCATCCAGGTTCTGTTCTGTCTGAACCAGATCAGCGGCAAAAAAGATATGGATGCGTTCATCCGAATATCCCGGCACAGGAGTAATTTCCCCCAGCTTTTCCCACATATTGGCGGAATATCCGGTTTCCTCTGCCAGTTCTCTTTTGGCGCATTCAAGGGGATCCTCATCGGGATTAAGGGTTCCTGCAGGAATCTCCCAGATATACTCACCTACGGCATGTCGATATTGCTTGATCAGTATCAGCATGTCGTTTTTAAAAGCAGGGACAATAGCCGATGCCCCCGGGTGTCGGATTATATCCAGATCAATGGTTACACCATTGTCCAAGGTAATATTCTCTCTTAAAAAATTAAAGATTCTGCCCCTATATAAGCTGGTACTCTTATTCACTTTTATAGACATGCTCCTCCTCATTGAATCTGCTGTCCGCTAACACGGATAAATAGTTGTCTTGACAGTTAACCATCTTTCTCGGCCATTTTTTTCTATATGGCAATTACTTCTTCTTAAATATTAATTTTATGGGAGTAAAAGCAAGCCCAAAATTTTCCCGAATCTGATTGATAAGAAAACGCTCATATGAAAAATGGACCAAATCAGGCCTGTTCACAAACAGTACAAAGGTGGGAGGCTTGATACCTGCCTGGGTGGCATAGAAGAATTTCAATCTTCCTCGACCTGATCTTGGGGGAAGGTGTTTTTCAACAACCTTTTGAAGGAATCTGTTGAGATTGGGCGTGGCAATCCTGGTAGAGAAATGACTATACACCAGATCTATCTTTTCAAAAAGCCGCATGACCCTCTCTCCTGTAAGGGCGGAGATATTGACCCTGGGAGCAAAGGAAAGAAGCTTCAATTGTCTGTCTATGGCATCATCCAAAAGTCCCCTTTTCCTGATATCCTTTTTAACAAGATCCCACTTATTAATCCCCAGGACCACTCCCCTTCCACGATCAAGCGCATAACCGCTGATCCTCGCATCCTGCTCAGCAATCCCCTCTAAAGCATCTATGAGTATAACGGCCACATCACAGCGATTGAGACTCTTAATGGCCTTGATCATCGAAACCTTTTCTATCTTTTCCTTGACCTTTCCCCTCCTCCTGATGCCGGCCGTATCGATTAACAGGTATTCCTTCCCACCATATGAAAAAATGGTATCCACTGTATCGCGTGTGGTCCCCGGGAGATCACTTACCAGCAGTCTGTCCATCCCGAGTATCCTGTTGATTAAAGAAGACTTCCCCGCATTGGGCCTGCCCAGAATGGCAACCTTGACCTGTCCCCTATTACATACCTCCATGTCGGAGCCAGGGAGGTCTTTTATCACTTCCTGCATCAAAGACTTGACACCGTATCCATGAGCGGCAGAAATTGAATAAGAGGTGTCTATTCCAAGCCTGTAAAAATCCAGTGCCAGGTATTCGTGCTCCGGGCCGTCCACCTTGTTGACAGCCAAAAAGACCTTTTTTCTGCACCGACGAAGAATGTCCATTATCTCTTCATCTGCAGGGAGCACACCCTGTCTTCCATCAACCATGAATATTATCCTGTCTGCCTCATCTATTGCCACTCCCACATGATCTTTTACTTTCATGGATAACGGATCCTGCGCAAGATCGTCAAACCCACCTGTATCAATAAGGATCAAAGGAGTCCTATCATAATTGACAAACGCATATAGACGATCTCTGGTTATGCCGGGCCGGTCATCAACCAAGGCTCTCTTTGACCTTGAAAGACGATTAAAAAGAGTAGACTTGCCCACATTGGGCCTGCCGACTATGGCTACAGTGGCGGTCATAACAATAACTCCCGGATATGATATTATGATCCCCAATATAGCGGATTTCATAAAGGGATCAAAGTTATTTGTGTTGACGCACCATGTAGGCTTTGGTAGGAAATTGCATATATCTTTTTGCGAGGAGATGAAAATCTTGGAATTTACCAGCATAAAGGGTTTTAAAGACATCCTGCCTGACGAAATAGCATACTGGCAACAACT
>CAZQAA010000017.1:0-6240 GCA_964591255.1 uncultured Desulfobacterales bacterium
TGGCAAAGCGGATTTTGACGCAGCTTCATCTTATTGGTGCGTTACACTCCTTGGCGCCTTCCTGGGGCCATGTGCCAGCTTTCTTTGTACATTTCGGGCTTACCGATACTGGAGCCTTTCACAATCAAGCATGGTACTCACAATACAACCATTACTGGTCCTGCCTCTGGCATTCATATTTCTTGGAAGCATGCCTACGGTAAAAGGGCTTGTGGGAGGGGGAATGATAATGATTGGAGCCCTGTGGATTGCCTATATTCATGTAAACAGAAAAAAACCCGAACTCCTTCCTCTTGAAGCACAGTGAAGCGTCTATGCTGATCTTTTTCAAAATCATAAGGGCTTTCTATAAGAGGGAAGCTCTTTGGCACCTTCAATCAATCCTTTCATTCTGTCTCGTTCAGCTGTCAGTTTCCTAAGGCGTTCCTTTATCTGTTCCCGCATTTCAAAGGGCGAATTTTCCATCTCCTTTTTAAGTCTTTCCACATCCTGATGGAGGCGGTAAAGTTCCTGTGCTATCATTCTGATGGACATAAGACCCTGTTGTTGGACATCAAAATTTTCTAATGGATAATTTCGTATTGTTCGAGATGAAAATCTTTCCTGGATGTTATGACAATTCGCCTGCTCAGTCTTTTTTCAAGATCCATGATCGATTCCTGTTCTTCTTCCCTAAGCATGTTTTCAATATCAGGGCTTACCACCACCTGAACACGCTCATGTTTCTGAGAAACATTGCATTCCCTTTCCAGATCCCGAAATATATCATAGCATATTGTCTGCTTTGACTTGATCATCCCCCTCCCCTCACAATAAGGGCAGGCCTCGGTCAAGAGTCTGTTAAGATTGGCCCTGGTCCTCTTCCGTGTCATCTCTATGAGTCCCAGATCAGACATGTGGAGAATATTGCTTTTTGCCTTGTCTTTGCCCATAGCCTCCTTAAGGGCCTCAAAAACCCTTTGTCGGTCAGTTATTCTTTCCATGTCTATAAAATCAATGACTATAAGTCCCCCTATGTTTCTTAGACGCAACTGATAAGTTATTTCTTTTATCGCCTCCAGGTTTGTCTTGAGGATTGTTTCGTCCGGATTTCTTTTCCCCACATAACTTCCGGTGTTAACATCTATAGCAGTCAGGGCTTCATCCTGTTCAATCACTATATAGCCACCCGATTTCAGCCAGATCTTGTTGTTTAACGCGCGGGATATTTCCACCTCGATTCCAAAAAAATCAAAAATGGGTACAGATCCCTCGTACAGTTCCACAGAATATTTCAGCCTTGTGGCAAAAGTGTTGATGAACTCCATCACTTTTTCGTACTCTTCAGCTGAATCGATTATCAAACGGTCCACCTCATTTGTAAAGAGATCCCGAACGGCCCTGAGAGAAACGGACAAATCCCTGTGCAGGATAGCTGCTCCGGTCCCCTTTTTCATTTTTGACTGGATATTGGACCAGAGCCTCAGGAGAAAGTCCATCTCGGCCTTTAATTTTTCTCTTGAGGCGCCTTCACTGACTGTCCTGACAATAAATCCGATACCATGAGGCCTTATCTCATCAATAATTGCCTTAAGCCTGTCCCTTTCTTCTGGATCTTCTATCTTGCGGGAGATACCAATATGGTCCATAAACGGCATAAGCACCAAATGCCGACCAGGAAGGGAAACATGGGAAGTAAGCCTTGCACCCTTTTTGTCTACAGGCTCTTTGGATACCTGAACCATTATATCCTGCCCTTCATTAATAAGATCTTCTATTTGGTTCGGAATGTTATTAATGCGCTTATATGTTGATGATTCTGTATCATCAAGAAGATCCTCGTCTGTCAGGTGATTATCAAGTATCATCTGTTTGATGCCGAGCAGATCATGATGGAGATCTGCCATACAGAGAAAACCGCTTCTCTCGAGTCCGATATCTACAAATGCGGCCTGCATTCCCGGCAGAACCCTGACAACCCTTCCTCGGTAAACATTGCCCATCAGACCCTGCCCATCTCCCCTCTCGATATAGAGTTCTACTACGGTCCCGTTTTCCAGGAGGGCCACTCTGGTTTCATAAGGTCTCGCATTGATTACAAGTTCATTAGACATGGCAATTCAATTTTTTGTTATCCATTTTATCGGGCTGTTACGACAGATCCTGCTTTATCTTCAGGATCTTCATCTTGTCCTGTGAACATTTTTCCAGCTGAAATATATTAGCAACTACCTCAGAAGGCTTCAACATAGGTCCATCCAGATGTCTAAGGACAAGTCTTATTCTATCGTGCGAAACAAGACTTGCTGATTTAACCAATTGTTTCATGTCAATCTCATGCTCCCCTTTCTTGTTCTTCTTGATCACAGATGCTCTGTCAGATTCCATGAATTCTTTCAAGTTCTCTTCTTTCAGCTCAGTGTCATGCAAACTGATAAGATAGTGGCTTTCCGCCACTTTTCTGGTCTTTTTATTGCGATGGATTTGACGCACATCAGTAATAGATATCCCGGCCGGGAGCTGGCCATTAACTCTTTCTTTTACTATAGATGTATCTAGAGGTTCCTTTATTTCGATATCCACGGTTTCCTGGAGGCTTTCGGTTCCCACAGGCAAGGCAGAGGCAAACGAGACTTTGGGCATGGGATGAAATCCCTTGGAGTAGGCAAGGACCAGGCCGGCGCGTCTAAAGGCCCTGAGAAAAACTCTCACAAGCTCCAAGTGGCTAAGGTATCTGGCATTGTTAAGCTTGGTAAAGGTCAAACGGTATTTTTGGGAAGAGAGGGAATTCTCCTTTTTTCGGGCGGGAACCTTGGTGTCAACCCTCAATCCTTTATCATTATACAGAATAGGTCGGATATCCATGTGGTCACACACACCACATTCAAGGCACCTTTGCCGACAATCATGACTCAGTTTTCCTTCCTCAGCCCTTTTCAATTCCCTTATAAGAAATTCTTTGGTAACTCCTGAGTCAATATGATCCCATGGTAATCTCTCATTCAGGGGCCTTTCCCTGTAGAGATAGAAATTGGGATCCACCCCCTCCATGAGAAAGGCCTTGTCCCAGATATCTTTTTGGAAGTGTTCTCCCCAGGCATCGAATCTTGCCCCCAACTGCCACGCCGCCATAATAGCACGGCCCAGCCTCCTGTCGCCCCTTGAAAATATACCTTCAAGCCAGCTCAACTCGGGTTGATTCCATTTAACCTTGATACCTGCCCCTTTTAGCGCCTTCTGCAGTGTTTCAATGCCTTTTCTGCTTTTCTCCAGCGGGATCTGGGCTGCCCACATAAAGGGTGTATGTGATTTGGGCACAAACGTGGAAATGCTCACGTTCAGCTTTGTCTTTCGGGTTTTTCTCCCGGCCATACTCGCAACCTCTTTAGCCAGGGCAACAATGTCCATGAGATCTCTCTCTTCTTCAAACGGGAGTCCTATCATGAAATAGAGTTTAATAAGATTCCATCCTGCACCATAGACCATTCGTGCTGTTTCCTTAATCTCATCCTGTGTCAGGCCCTTGTTTATGATCCGGCGCAGCCTTTCATTTCCTGCCTCAGGTGCTATGGTAAACCCCGTCTTCCTGACCCTCTTGATCTGTTCGATCAATGAACTGGTTAATGAATCCACCCTCAAAGACGGAAGGCTTAACGCTATTTTCTTGTCTGCCTGCCTGTCCATCAAGGCCATAAGGAGCCATTCAATACAGCTGTAATCGCCTGAACTAAGGGAAAGGAGAGACAAGTCTTCATAGCCTGTAAAGGTCAACGCCCTGTCTGCGCTTTTCAGAACAGACTCCGGACTCCGTTCACGCACCGGCCTGTATATCATACCGGCCTGGCAAAACCTGCAGCCACGTGTGCACCCGCGATATATTTCAATGGCCAGGCGGTCATGTACCAGTCCTGTGAACGGGACAACTGGATGCTCTGGTGGGGGATAGTCTCCTATATCCTTTACCACAGCCTTTCTTACAGTCCTGTAATCTGCAACAAGGGGTTCAACAGCATCTATGGAACCATCCACATTATAATGAACGGAAAAAAAGGAAGGGATATAGACGCCCTTTATGTGGTGAAGTCTGGAGAGAAGCGTCTTTCTGTCTTTTTCCCCTTCGCGTTTTGTTTCACGGATCACACGGCATATCTGGACGACCGTCTCTTCTCCGTCACCAATCACCATGAGATCAAAAAAATCGGAAACAGGTTCAGGATTGAAACAGGCAGGTCCACCGGCGATTATGAGTGGATCACCATTTCCCCTTTCAGCAGCAATGAGAGGAATGCCCGCAAGATCAAGCATGTTCAGCACATTGGTGTATCCCAGTTCATATTGAAGACTGAATCCTACTATATCGAAGTCTGAAAGAGGACGACCTGATTCCAGCGTAGTAAGGGGAATATTGTGTGATCTTAGTTCATATTCAAGGTCCACCCACGGACAAAAGACCCTTTCGGCAAGCAACCAGGAATGATTATTCAATATGTTATATAGTATTTTCATTCCAAGATGGGACATGCCCACGTCATAAACATCGGGAAACGCAAGGGCTATTCCCACCTCTGTTTCGGCAGGATTTTTCCTTACGGCATTAATTTCACCTCCAAGATATCTGCTTGGACGGCTGATATTTGAAAACCAGTGCTGGTCTGATATAGACATTCAATCTGTCCGCCTGTTTTTTCTTGCAATACTCATCAAGCCCTTGAGAGTTAAAAATTCCTCAATAACATCAATTGATTCAGAAAAATCGCATATGACAGTGGCAAGCCCCCCGGTGGCAACAACCGTGGCTTTTTCTGTCCTCTCTTTTTTCATCCTGTTTACAATGCCGTCAACGAGCCCTGCATAACCATAAATAATGCCCACGTTCATACTGCTGACGGTATCTCTGGCAATAACGCCCTTCGGACGCATAAATATCTCCACCTTGGGGAGCTTGGATGCCTTTTGAAAAAGGGCCTCGCAGGATATCAATACACCTGGCGCGATTGCCCCGCCTATGTATTCCCCCTCGCCGGATATGTAATCGAATGTAGTGGCTGTTCCAAAATCAACAATGATCAGGGGACCATGATACTCTTCATAGGCCCCCACGGCATTTACGATCCGGTCCGCTCCCACCTCATCTGGATTGTCATACATGACAGGCATACCTGTATCCAAGCCAGGTCCGACAATCATGGGCTCGATATTAAAATATCGACGAGAAAACTCATAAAAGGTATTGGTAAGGGGTGGGACCACACACGATATGATTATATCTTTTACATCCTTTAATCTTACCTCTGCCGTGTGGAAGAGGTTGTTTACCGCTATCCCGATTTCATCGGCAGTAGCCTGGTGTTCAGTCCTGATCCTCCAGTGGTGAAGAATTCTTCCCTCATTACACAAGCCCAGGACGGTATTGGTGTTGCCAATATCAATGCAAAATAACATCTTTTCTCCATTTAAACTCAATTTTGACCTTACATGTCAGCTCAACATAGAGGAATAAACGGGGGTTTAACGACTTGTCATCTGGAGAAGCAGCGCCTTCGGGCCTGTTGAGGTGTATGCTGTCAAAGTCTCTCCCTTTTTATGGCATCAACCATCATTACTGTATCCCTTGCTATCTTCACATTATGCACCCGCACGATATGTGCCCCGCACATTACCCCCCAGGCTATGGTAGCCGCGGTACCGATCTCCCTCTCATCAGGCCCTTTGCCAAGTACGTCTCCTATGAATGCCTTATTGGATGTGCCTAACAAGATAGGCATTCCAAGTTGAGAAAATCTTGAAAAAGATTTTAAAATTTTGAGATTATCAGCAAATGTTTTCCCAAACCCGATCCCTGGATCCAATATGATAAGATCCCGGCTGATTCCCGCCTCTACGGCCCTGTCTGCGGCATCTCTTAGGAACGACTCGATTTCCCTAACAACATCCCCATAGACCGGGGCTTCCTGCATGTTTTCAGGCCGCCCTTTCATGTGCATGAGGATAACAGGCACCCCTGCCCCGGCAGCAACATAGGCCATGTGAGAATCAAACCTCAATGCGCTGATATCGTTAATGATGGAGGCCCCGGCCCGGAGGGCCTCCCGCGCCACATCACTTTTATACGTATCTATACTTATGGGGATAGCAATCTCTTTTTTGAGGGCCTCTATGACAGGGATTACACGATCCATCTCTTCACTACCAGATATCCTCAGAGAGTATGGCCTTGTGGATTCTCCCCCTACATCAATTATATCTGCACCATCATGAGCC
>CAZQAA010000018.1:0-5943 GCA_964591255.1 uncultured Desulfobacterales bacterium
AGACATATTTGCCAGGAGTCCCGGTAAAGGCCTCTGCAACATTAAAGGGCTGGGATAAAAAACGCTGCATTCTCCTGGCACGTGCGACAACAAGTTTATCCTCGTCTGAAAGCTCATCTATCCCGAGGATGGCAATGATATCTTGAAGATCTTTATATTTTTGAAGTATTTGCTGCACCTGCCTTGCAACACTGTAATGTTCCTCCCCTAACACATTAGGATCTAATATACGTGAGGTTGAATCCAGCGGATCAACAGCAGGATAAATACCCAGCTCGGCAATCGGTCTTGAAAGCACCACCGTACCATCTAAGTGGGCAAATGTAGTTGCAGGAGCAGGATCAGTCAGGTCATCAGCAGGCACATACACGCATTGTACCGACGTAATGGAACCTTTTGTGGTTGAAGTAATCCGTTCTTGCAGTTCACCAAGATCGGTACCAAGAGTAGGCTGATATCCCACCGCAGACGGAATTCGGCCAAGAAGGGCCGAGACCTCGGATCCTGCCTGGGTAAATCTAAAAATATTATCTATAAAAAGGAGAACATCCTGGCCTTTTTCATCCCGGAAATATTCTGCTGCAGTAAGTGCAGACAATGCCACCCTTGCCCTGGCCCCCGGTGGTTCAGTCATCTGCCCGTAGATCAAGGCTGCCTTTTCAATGACGCCGGACTCCTTCATTTCCAAATAAAGGTCATTGCCTTCCCTTGTACGCTCACCAACACCTGCAAAAACGCTGATCCCACCATGCTGCATGGCAATGTTATGAATCATCTCCATCATGATAACGGTCTTTCCAACACCGGCTCCCCCAAACATACCCATTTTACCGCCCCTGGGAAACGGGACCAAGAGATCAATAACCTTAACACCGGTCTCAAGAACATTTACAGAGGTATCCTGCTCTTCAAAAGAAGGAGCATGCCGATGAATAGGATAGAATTCCTTTGTATCTACAGGACCCAAACCGTCCACGGGTCTGCCTACCACATTCAGAACGCGACCAAGGCCAGGCTCCCCAACGGGCATCTGGATCGGTTTGCCCGTGTTTTTCACCTTCATACCACGTACTAGTCCATCGGTCACATCCATTGCAATACATCGGACAACATTGTCACCCAAATGTTGAGCGACCTCTACAACAAGATTATCCTCTGTGTCGTCAATAGTTGGATTAGTAATGAGCAGCGCCGTAAGAATCTCTGGAAGCTCTCCGTCCTGGAATTCCACATCCACGACCGGACCTATGACTTGAATTAATTTCCCTTCATTCATGGTTAAATTCAGACCTCCTTAAAATAGCAACTATCCAACATCCAAAGTCGTGATTGAGTTATACTCTGATCACCAATTTATGCTTCCTGAATAGTTACAAAAGATATAAAAACCCGAACTATGCAGACCTCAATGCCTCTGCACCGCCGACAATATCCATCAGTTCGGCTGTAATGGCCGCCTGACGGGCCTTGTTATAGGCCAAGGTAAGATTGTCTATCATTTCATTACAGTTTTTAGAGGCATTGTCCATTGCCGTCATACGTGCGGCATGCTCACTCGTCTCATTCTGCAAAAATGCATTCATGATCTGAACGCTAATATGCTTGGGTAAAAGTTCAATCAGAAAATCCTCAGGATCAGGCTCACATAGATATTCGGCAGTAGGACTCCCATCTGCCGCGTCGGTTCCAGGGGGCTCCACAGGAATAAGCTTCATCAGCGTCGCTTCCTGTTTGGCCATATTGACAAAACGGCTGTACATCACATAGACCTCATCAACCTCATCTGCCATATACCTGTCGATAAAAGAACTGGTCATTTGATTTATGAACCCTATATCTACCTTGCCGTATATATTGATATGACTATCAATAATATTGTATCCCCTTTTGGATTTTCTAAAGTAGTCTCTTCCTTTCTTGCCAACGATGGTCAAGCTGCAATCAATGCCTCCCTCCTGTTTCTCTTTAAGCCACTTTTCAGCTTTGCCTATCAGGTTCGTATTAAAACTCCCACAAAGTCCTCTATCAGCGGAAAAATGGAGCAGTTCAACCCTCGTCACTTCCTCTTTTTTAATAAGTAACGGATGGACATCAGCCTCTATCCTGCTTGCAAGATTACCCAGGACATCGGCAAACTTAGTAGCATAGGGTTCAAAGCTCTCCATCTTCGCCTGTACATTCCTAAGCTTGGCAGCCGCCACCATGTTCATGGCCCTGGTAATCTGCCTTGTTTTCTTGACAGCACCTATTTTCCGTAAAATATCCTTGAGATTTGCCATCTTTTATAAGTTCCTTATTATACAACCTCTCTGTCTTCAAAAACCCGCATGGAGAAAATGCAAAAAACTAGGCTGGCCATCAAACCACCGGCTGAAAAATACCGTTGAATTCATCCAAAGCCTTCTTTAAATTATTTTCTGTATCCTCACTAATGTCATTGGTTTCTTTAATTTCTTTTAATACCTCAGGGTATTTACTATCCATAAATTCGAGCATCTGTTTTTCGTAATCATCTACAGAATCCTCGGGCCATTTGTCCAAATATCCGTTGGCAGCCGCAAAAAGAATGGCAACCTCTTTCTCTGCCGGCATCGGCTGATACTGAGACTGCTTAAGCACCTCCACCAGCCTGCGCCCCCTGTTCAACTGTTGCTGTGTAGCTTTATCAAGATCGCTGCCAAACTGGGCAAAGGCCTCAAGTTCCCTGTATTGGGCCATATCAAGACGAAGTGTCCCTGCCACCTTTTTCATGGCCTTGGTTTGAGCAGCTCCACCTACCCTTGAAACCGAAAGTCCCACATTGATAGCAGGCCTGATACCGGAAAAGAACAGATTCGGTTCCAGATATACCTGACCATCGGTAATGGAAATCACATTTGTTGGAATATAAGCAGACACATCGCCCGCCTGGGTCTCTATAATAGGCAAAGCGGTGAGAGATCCCCCTCCCAGTTCATCATTAAGCTTGGCAGCACGCTCCAGAAGTCGCGAATGATTATAAAATATATCTCCGGGAAACGCTTCCCGACCGGGCGGTCGCCTCAGCAAAAGAGAAACCTGTCTGTATGCTGTTGCCTGCTTTGAAAGATCATCATAAACAATAAGTGCATGCTTCCCACTATCACGGTAGTATTCACCGATCGCGCAACCGGAATATGGAGCAATATATTGCTGAGTGGCCGGATCACTGGCACAGGCCGCGACAACAGTAGTATATTCCATAGCGCCATGACGTTCGAGGACATCAACAACCTGTGCCACAGTGGATTTCTTCTGGCCTATGGCCACATATATACAGTAGATATCCGTATCTTTCTGGTTAATAATTGCATCAACGCCAATAGCAGTCTTTCCTATCTGTCGATCACCGATAATAAGTTCGCGCTGCCCTCTTCCTATAGGAGTCATGGCATCTATTGACTTGAGTCCCGTGTACATAGGTTCACTCACCGGCTGCCTAGCAATAACGCCCGGCGCCACCATTTCAATACGTCTAAATTCTTTTGCATCAACAGGCCCCTTCCCGTCCAATGGCTGACCGACAGCATCAATAACCCTCCCTAATACTGCCTCCCCCACGGGAATCTGGGCGATTCTGCCGGTCCTTTTGACCGTATCACCCTCCTTTATCTTGGTATCATCACCCATTATGGCAACACCCACATTGTCCTCTTCTAAATTGAGGCACAACCCATAGATATTGCCAGGAAATTCCACCATCTCCATTGCCATGGCATTCTCAATGCCATAGACACGGGCAATACCATCACCTACCGAAAGCACAGACCCCGTCTCACTGACCTCGACCTTTTTGTCATAATCCTTGATCTGGTCCCGAATAACCTGACTTATTTCCTCTGCTCTAATCTCCATCAGTTAAACTCACCCCTTTTTAGTGATTCTTTTAGCCCCCTAAGTTGGGCGATTATACTTCCATCCAACACAAGATCCCCTATCTTTGCAACAAGACCTCCAATAAGGGACTCATCGACTGAGATTTCCAGTTCTACTTTCCTTGAAGTAAGCCGTGATAGCGCATCCGCCAGCTTTTTCAAGGCATCGCCTTCTAATGGTCTGGCCGTAATTATCTCGGCCCGGGTAATACCGGAGATCTCATCAGTAAGCCTCGAATAATGTGCCGTGATCTCCTCAATGGCCCCAAGCCGTTCCTTTTGAAGAAGCAATCTCAAAAAATTGCTTGACACATCGGAAAAGGACATCTTTTTTAAGACATATTCTAGAATTCTTTTCCTCTCCCCTGCTGAGAAAATCGGATTGGAAACGACTTTAAAAAAATCATCGCTGGCCGAACAAAACGCTGCGAATTTTTCTAAATCTTTACCATAGTCCTCATAACGCCCATCTTCTTGTCCTATGCTGAGAAGTGCTTTGGCATACCTTTTAGAAACTTTTGAAGCGATCAATGTAACTTCTCCACCCTTTCTATAAATTCATCAACCAGCTGCTCCTGGTCAGCATCTTTTATTGACTTCACAATAATCTCCTGGGCCCTTTTGGCTGCCAGTTCCACCACTTCCTCCTGCAACCTGCCTCTCATCGTACGGATTTCCCTCTCTATTGTCACATCCGCCTGTGCGAGTATCTGTTTTGCCCGTTCCTTTGCCTCTGCAATTATCTTTTCTCTCTCTAGCTCGCCTTCAGACCTGAACTGTTCAATTATCTCCTGCCTCTTGACTTCAAACTCCTTCAATCTTTCTTCCAGTTCCCTATACTGCATCTCGAACTCCGCCCTTTGCCTCTTCAGGTCCTCAAATTTCCTCCTGATTTCCTCTCTCCTGGAAGAAAAAAAATCTTTTACAGATGTCTTTTTAACCACCACAAACAATATAATCACAAGGAGCGTAAAATTTATGCAACGATAAAGCAAGTCTATAAGCTTATCATTGCCCACGGCTCCCCCGTGTTCACCCCCTCCCGAGGCAAAGCATATCCCACTAAAAAAGACAATAGCAAAAAAACCTGCAAACCAAAAGAGCCATCTCTTTTCCCTGCAGCCAATACCGTTCACTGAATGCTCCTCCCCAGCACCTTTTCTGCCAGATCTTTTGAAAATCCTGAAATCTGTGCCTCCAATGCCTTACGGGCTTCAGCCATCTTCATCTCAATTTCGGATTTGGCCTGGCTAATCCTTTCCTCTACTACAGACCCTGCTTCCTGGAGTATTCCTTTTTCTTCTTCCAAACCATCTGCTTTCAGGGCCTCCTTTGCCATGAAACCGTCTTTCCGGACTCTTATCATGTTTTCTTCAATCGCTCTTTTATCTTCTTCGGAGCGAACCCTGAATTCCTCTATTGCCTTCGCAAGGGAGTCTATCTCATCATTTCTCAAGGCCATTATCCTGCGTATCGGCTTATAAAGCAAGATATTCATAAGCCATAACAGGACAAGAAAATTAACAAGTTGGACCCACAGGGTAAAATCAGGAACAATAGTCATAATCAGAATCTGCTTTCGTACATTATTTTAACGCAACTACTCATTACCATAATAAAAGTGTATCGACTTTTACAAAAAAAAAATCTCCTTGTCAAAACCTTTTCATGAGTAAAACTTATTTGACAGCCATCACTTGGGCATAACGGCTATTTTTTCGTCAATTGTTTCATCTTTTTTGTTGTCTTTTTTGCCCTTCTTCATTAGGCAGTTTCCTTCAAAAATAGCACCTTCATCTATAGTGACAGTCGGTGCCTCGATATTGCCAAGGACCTTTCCCGGCGCATGTATCTCAATCTTTTTCTTGCCAGCTATGTTACCCCGGACTTCCCCGCTTATAATAACATTACCCGCATCGATATTGGATTCTATCAGAGCTGTTTCTCCTATGATTAACGTCCCTTCACTTAAAATTTCACCCTTGAACCGGCCATCAAGACGAACCACACCCGTAAAAGAAAGTTTGCCATCAAATTCCGTGTCCTTACC
>CAZQAA010000019.1:0-7647 GCA_964591255.1 uncultured Desulfobacterales bacterium
ACCTCCTCACTATGCCTATAAATTTGATCTGTATTTCGACATGTGTGAAAAGGTGTACATAGATTGTCTCTCTAACAACAGGATCTTTGGATATTACACAGAAAAGGCCAGAAAATGGGAAATCAGGGAAAAACGAAAGGGGTTCATTACCCCTCCAACGGTTATTGAACTACTTCACATATGGTGGGATATGGCCGCGGACCGAAGTAAAACACGATACAAAGAGGTATATGTGGACAGATCGGCGGGAGGGCTCACGGAAAGAACAAGTCTTGAAAAATTTTACAGAGGACCTATTCGGCTTCTAAACTCCATTGTAGAAAAGCTAATCTATGAATCTCCGAAAATCATTGGGGTCACCGAACGTGGCAATTTTCGTCTTGATCTTTACCTTTCCATATGGCCCGATCTTCTGGAATATATCAAGTTCTGGCCAGGTGACAGGGGTGATCCGTTTCTCCTCTCCGACAAGTTCAAAGAAGATATTGAAAAAGATGACAAGGAAAAAGAGGCGGTTAAAGCCACTATTATCAGCTATGCCGACCCAATAGACAGGATACTCAGAAGTAAAACTCCGGATTTTACCGATCAGGTAAAAGCAAGCGTTATAAATGTCGAGGATGTGGTACACATCGAAGGTAATGACATTGTCATGAAGGCCGACGATAAGATCGACAAAAAACTCTACCATAATCTGTTACTGATATTAAAGTCTGTATCCCAGAGGAAGACCCTCTACAACAGGGGATTAAGATCGGGAAAAATCGATAGGCGGAGATTATACAGGGCACCTACCACCGGGACGGTGTTTCATCTAAAAAAAGACCTGTTTGAATTGACAAACGATATTGCACTCCTGGTTGATGCCACAGGATCCATGTCAGATCCAAACAGGTGGGACAAGACAGAAACCATATGTCAGACCCTGTTTTCTGCAATTCTTACATACAACAAGAATGCCCGTCTTTTTGCATATAATGAAGTAAAAAACAAATGTCTTCTGACGGAGCTCTATATGGATGGGCAATTTTTCACTATCCTGCCCCGCGGGAAAACTGCATCAGGGGAGGCGATCATAGCTACGGCTATTAATTTGAAAAGGAGACAGAAAAAACCTTTTATCATTCATATAACCGACGGGGCGTCCAATTGGGGATGTGGAGTAAATGATGCAATAAGGTTCTGCAAGAAAAACCGGATCAATCTCTTGACATTAGGTATTGGCTGCGATCCTTCCGGAAAAAATTCCCTTCGCAAAGAGTATGGAAATTTGGTACAATTTGTTGATAATACTGACAAGTTACCCGGCATGTTTAAGTCATTATTGACCCACAGCAAATTTGATTAGCAAAACTCCCTATGCCTCGTTGCAGTAAAGCCTTTACCTGAAAACTAACCCGCTTTTCTCCCATCCCTTATGTGGAAGGGAGGGAATTCACTACCGGCTGAAACCACTAAGGAAGGCAAAGGAGGTAATTCTATCTGATGGAAAAGGCATCGCAACTACCCGAATGCATCTCATGCCCCTTTCAATGGAAGGACAGGCTATGCCGCAAAGAAGATGGAAAGTCACCAGACAATTGTCCCACCAAAACCAGACAAGACCTTGCACAAAAAGCGCTAAACACACTTGAAGAGAAGAATTGGATGGAGTTTGCCAGGCAGTGCTCCATCCAGGAGGGTGAGGGCTATGCTGCAAAGGAAAAAGGATATGATTTTGTAAGGCCGTGCAAGCCAAGAATCCAGGAGATATATGAATTTGCACATAAAATGAATTATAAACGACTGGGGCTTGTTTTCTGTGTGGGGCTCAGGAACGAGGCAAAGGTTGTAGGAAAGCTGTTTAAAGTACAGGGGTTTGAACTTGCATCAGTCGTATGTAAAGTGGGTAGGATACCAAAAGAAAGCATCGGATTAATGGACGAACAGAAGATCGCACCCGGATCGTTTGAATCGGCATGCAATCCTGTCCTTCAGGCCATGCTCTTAAATGAGGCCAAAACTGATCTTAACATCCTTCTGGGGCTATGTGTAGGACATGACACCCTATTCCTGGAGTTTTCCAAGGCACCATCTACCATTCTGGCAGTAAAGGATCGCCTGCTTGGTCATAATCCCCTTGCCGCTGTCTACAATCTGGACTCATATTACCGCAGTCTCAAAAAGACTGCCTAAAATATTAGTGAGGATTTTCCCCATGACTGTCATCAAAAACATCCTTGCCACCCTATGCAATATCTGTCCCCTTTGCCGCTTTGCCAGAAATAATCCCGATAGTTCCATAGGAAAATTTTTGGCATGGCATGGAAAATGGTGTCCGTTTTGGAAAGCATGGAATAAAACATATAACAACAGCGATCGATCAATGTAACTGGGATAATCAAGACATAACAAATCAGGTTATATCATGGAAATATTGATAAGTCTTTCTGCCGCCCTCGCGCGCTATGCCGATAACCGCAAAACCATAAAGTGCAACTTGTATGAGGGAAACACACTTATGGACATGATTGATGCCCTTGGAAAGAAATATCCAGATCTCAAGCGAGCATTATGTCCCGTCGAAGGCGAAATAGAAGAAAGTATAAATATATATGTAAACGGAGAAAATGTCAGATATCTTAACGGATTGAATACCCTTTTAATTCAAGGTGCTGACGTGAATATCATTCCATCGGCCGCTGCTGGATAGGTCTATCGAAGCCGCGGCTATACAGGCTGGTGATTCCTCTTTTACGGTTATTTTTCATGGGAGACAAAACCTGCCTTTAAAAATTCCCTGTTAAAACGGGCTATATTGGTGATGGAAATCTCTTTGGGACAAACGGCTTCACATTCCGTCTCATTGCTGCAATTGCCAAAACCCAACTCATCCATCTTTTTCAACATTGAGATGGCGCGTCTTGCAGCCTCTGGTCTTCCCTGAGGCAAAAGTGCAAGGTGAGAAATCTTTGCACCCACAAAAAGCATGGCCGAGGCATTGGGACACGAGGCCACACATGCCCCGCAGCCGATACACGTAGCAGCATCCATGGCAAGATCGGCCTTGTCCGGAGGCACGGGAATAGTATTTGCTTCGGGCGCCTGACCAGTATTTACCGAGATATAGCCCCCTGCCTGTATAATCTCATCAAAGGCGCTTCGATCTACCACCAGATCTCGTATCACTCTAAACGCCCTGGCCCGAAATGGTTCTATGATCAGAGTTTCTCCATCCTTAAAATGACGCATGTGTAGCTGACACAGGGTGGTAGCGGCCACGGGTCCGTGGGCAATGCCATTGACTACCGTCCCGCACGATCCACATATACCTTCCCTGCAGTCATGATCAAAAGAGACCGGCTCCTTTCCCTTTAGGGTAAGATCTTCATTAAGCACATCCAGCATCTCCAGGAAGGACATGTCTGTTGAAATGTCATTGAGCTTATAGGTCTCAAGCCGTCCCTTTTTATCAGGGCCGTCTTGGCGCCAAATCTTAAGTGTCAGGCTGATCTGTTGACTCATTTATAACTCCTCTGAATAAGATGTACATCTTTGAACTCAAGAGGTTCCTTATGAAGAATTTCGGGCTTGCCTTCACCCTTGAATTCCCACGCTGAGACATAGCAACAATTTTCGTCATCACGCAATGCCTCATGATCCTCTGTCTGATATTTTACATTAAAGTGACACCCGCATGATTCTTTTCTCTCCAGTGC
The DNA here is from genome assembly GCA_964591255.1 of uncultured Desulfobacterales bacterium. GTDB lineage: Bacteria > Desulfobacterota > DSM-4660 > Desulfatiglandales > Desulfatiglandaceae > CAZQAA01. Next base: position 3,699 of record CAZQAA010000019.1, read on the forward strand.
ATCCTCCACCAGTAATTCTGCAAATTCGAAAAAATCCGCCACACGGCCTGCCCTCTCCAGGCTCTGATTAAAATAGTTGCTGTTGCCCGGCACGATTGCTTCCTGCCAAAATTTTTCACGTAGCTCAGGAATAAGGTCCTTCGCCTTCATCATCCCCTTCTCATTCCTGGCCATCCCACAGTACTCCCAAAGGATATGGCCCAGCTCACGATGAAAATCATCCACGGTCCTTTTTCCATTCAGCCCCGCTAACTTCGCAATCCTATCCTCTGCCTCCTTTTGTACATCACGGAATTCGACTTGATCTTCCCTGATCTCAGGAAAACTCGTCCCAGCGATATAACCTCCTATGGTATAAGGTATGACAAAATAGCCGTCTGCCAGACCCTGCATCAGGGCGCTGGCCCCCAGCCTGTTGGCGCCATGATCAGAAAAATTGGCCTCGCCCAGGACAAACAATCCCGGGATGGTAGACATCAGGTTGTAATCCACCCATAGGCCACCCATGGTATAGTGGACCGCGGGATATATCACCATGGGAGTTTCATAAGGGTTTTCGCCTGTAATACGCTCATACATCTGAAACAGATTTCCATACTTTTTCTCTATGGCATCTTTACCGTCTCTCTTAATGGCATCGGTCAGATCAAGATAGACCGCATATCCGGTGGGCCCCACACCTTTTCCCTGATCACACTGTTCCTTGGCATTTCTGGAGGCAACATCCCTCGGTACCAAATTTCCAAAGCTTGGATACTTTCTCTCCAAATAGTAGTCTCTTTCCGATTCGGGGATATTGTTGGGACGGCGCTTGTCTCCTGGATTTTTCGGGACCCATACACGGCCATCGTTTCTGAGACTTTCGCTCATGAGCGTCAGTTTGGACTGATAGCTGCCGTGAACAGGAATACAGGTCGGATGGATCTGCACAAAACAAGGATTTCCAAAAAAGGCTCCACGTTTATGGGCTCTCCATGCGGCACTCACGTTGGAATTCATTCCATTTGTGGAAAGGAAATAGACATTCCCATAACCACCTGTAGCCAAGATAACGGCATGGGCGCCATGGCGCTCAATTTCACCGGTAATCAAGTTCCGTGCAATGATCCCACGGGCACAGCCATCTACCGTTACCAGATCCAGCATCTCCCGACGAGGAAACATCTTTATCTTGCCAGCGGCAACCTGGCGCATCATGGCGGAATATGCCCCGAGGAGCAGTTGCTGCCCGGTCTGGCCTTTTGCATAAAAGGTCCTCGATACCTGTGCACCACCAAAGGACCTGTTTGCCAATAGTCCACCGTATTCCCGTGCAAAAGGGACTCCCTGGGCCACACACTGGTCAATAATATTGTTACTGATTTGGGCAAGACGGTAAACATTTGCCTCACGGGATCGAAAATCACCTCCTTTGATGGTATCATAGAAAAGACGTCTGGTGCTGTCCCCGTCCCCCGGATAATTCTTAGACGCATTGATACCACCCTGTGCGGCAATACTGTGCGCCCTACGGGGACTATCCTGCAAACAGAAGGTCTTTACTTCATAACCCAATCCTGCAAGGGTTGCCGAGGCCGAGGCGCCCGCCAGTCCCGTACCCACCACAATGATCTCAAATTTCCGCTTGTTTGCAGGATTTACCAGTTTCAGTTCGAATCGATGCCGGTCCCATTTCTCTTCAAGTGGTCCGGCAGGAATCTTGGCATCAAGCTTCATAATTTGCTCCCTTTTATTTATACCCGATTGAGTACCTATTGTGCCAGTATGACTAGAAACAGCGGAATAGAACCAAAACCGATGGCCGTTATGATACTGAACATAAAACTAACATTCTTGATCAAGGGCATATACTTAGGATGATTGATCCCTAACGTCTGAAACGCACTCCATATACCGTGCTTTATGTGAAAGGCTGCTACTATCATGGAAAACAGATAATAGACGGCATAGGCGGGATTGGAGAACATACTGCTTACCACCTGATAGATGCCGCCATCCTCTGTCCTGTTGCTGAAATGAAAATTGATCAGGTGTATTATTACAAATAGTAACAGATATAGTCCTGTATAGGGCATGGTGGCGGAACTGAGGGTCCTGCCCCCGGCATTTTTATTTTTTACATATCTCACCGGTCTTGCACGCCAATTCTGGTAATACAATATAATACCTAAAGAGACATGCACTATTGCACAAAGCAGAAGTCCCACTTCTATGATATTGATCAGAAATCCAAGGGTATGAAGCTTTACAGAATAGGTATTAAAAGCAGTCTTTCCTCCATAAATCATCAGGTTGCCGATAAGGTGGGTAAAGAGAAATACGCAAAAGAAAAGGCCCGTAAGTGCCATCAGCATTTTCTTGCCGATAGAAGAGCTACCTATAGTTATGAACCAGTTCATTCCAGCCCCCATTCACAGCTTTATTGGAATTGTTATATATTGCCCAAGAATTAAACTGAAACTAAGAAGACTTGCCCTGGTATTTTTCCAGGACCTTTCTGACGAAAAGCATATAGTCCGCTTCTCCCTTTTCAATATACTCTTTGTCCATGTGGAGGGAGAGAAGAATAGATTCAAGGGTCTCCCTGTTTGTTTGAAGGCTTGTTGCAATTGCCTCTCTCAATGTTGCTCCAGCGGCGACCATCTCCCCGATCATGAGAGTTGTCCTGGTTGACACATCAATTGCCAATTCGGAATTGCTCCTCAGTTTATTTACGGCATCAATTATGTCGACCGCATCTTCTTCTGACACCCCAGTCTTTTTGATCAAGACCTCCTTTTCTACCTCGTTTGGCAGGTAATCCATCAGGATAACATAAAAACGATCACGGAGCGCAGGATCGAGAAGCTCTGTACCGATAAATTCTTCACCTTCATTGAGTGTTGCAAAAAAGACCACCCCTTTAGCCACCTTTAACAGTCCCAGTTCATCCATCCATACCTGGCGGTCATCCGAAAGAATGGAAAAAAGCATATTCAGGGCCTTTGGATGCTCAGGCCTGTTTATCTCTTCGAGGTGTATAATACAGTGCTCTGTCTGGAGGGCCTGGGGAAAGAGAAACTGTTTATACTTGGTCTTGCCATCTTCCAAGGCATATTCACCAAAAAGCTGGCCCGGTTCTGAAAGTATACCCACCTGAAACGTGGCAAGCGGCTGTCTGTAAACAGCTGCATATTGTCTGACAAGAGATGATTTTCCACAACCTTGCCTGCCTGCAACCAATACATTAACCGGATGCCTGGTTGAAATCTTGTGGATCTTTTCAAGAATACTCAAGGTCTCCTTATCGAGATAGTAGTATGGATCTTCATGTGGAATCCAGAGATCGTCAATATTATCATTACCAGATTTTTTCAAAGCAGTCCTCCCGGCAGCACTAAATAATCGGGGCTCCTGCCACTAATGATCCGTGGCAGGAGCCCTATATCAACAACCTGTGCTTCTCAAACATGTTCCCTGAAACTCAACTTGCCCTCTTCATGTCTGGAGCAGGTCATGTTATGCACATCCCTGATCCACCTTTTCCAGACAGCCCCTGCAGCAGTCCTGTTAACCGTGCATTGTCCCTGGTCGGGGTTAGTGGGATCTGCAATCTCCCATTTACACGTCCTGCACGGCTTTTTAGTCCCCTCTTCCCTGTGTAGTTGGCTTTCTACAACAGCCATGTTATTAACCCTCCTCATGTGATAATATTGCCGTTAAAACACCCACTGGAGTTAGTCGATATACAGTTACAGCAGGTATTTTCATCTCCAGAGGTGGCTGTGATTGATTCTAATCCAGCCATGTGGTTCAGAGATTCACATTTAAGAATTCCAGGTCTTCGGGTCCGAATTCCTGTTCAGTCCTTGCTATAATGGTATTCTGACCGTACGTGGGAATATCTACAAATCTTGCGCTGAATCCAGATACCCTCACAATCAGGTCCTGATGTTTTTCCGGCTCCTTC
>CAZQAA010000020.1:0-8599 GCA_964591255.1 uncultured Desulfobacterales bacterium
ACTGAGGTCTTTTGGACAAAACTCATTTTGTAATCGAAGCCCACGGCACCAAGCTCGTAGCGTTTCATGCCTCTGTCAATGGCATCATAGATGGTCTGAAGATAGAGCAGGCGGCCAGCGCGAAGTTCATGGTATGCTGGATCAAGACCGGTAATGTACCCCTCCCTCCGAGGGCCTATATCAAAGCAGGAATGGACGGCTATGCGCTTTCCCTGATACTTTGCAAAAAACAGCGTAAAAAAGCCCAAATCTGCCATGCTGCGCGAAATTAATCGGTGATAGTCGGCAGCCTGGCCACAGATTGCAGCTGAGCCATTGCCCCAGCGCAACAGGTGAAGTCGGATATAATCCTCAATGTCTTTGTCTGTTATTTCATGAGGCATAACAGTCTCAAAACCTGCGCCTGCTTCCGAATACTTTTTCATATAGCGCCTGAAGTATCTCCGGGTAGAATAGCTCAGAGACATGAGATACTCTTCCCTCTTCTGGGGCAGCTCAATGTATGGATAGAGCATGGGGGAATTATGGAGCATGGAGTCGAATTTTTCAGCAAGGTCAGACAGATCCATGTTATCCTTCAGCTTAGGAAGAATATTTTGAATATCTTCTAAAATATCAGCCCTAGTGCGAGGAAACAGAAGGGCTTGTGGAGTGCATCTTTCCATTTTGGCAATGAGTTCAGACAGCCCTTCTATCTCTCTTCCTGTTTTTTTGCACCTGGTTGAAATCTTTTCAAGGGTTGATGAGATTCCCTTCAGAGTCCAGGGCCACACCCCTCCTCTCTGGGAGCTGATGGCTTCAAAGCCATCTATATTTTTCTTCTTGAGAGCAGCGATAGCCTGCCTCATGGCACTCAAGTTAGACGACTCTTCCGGGATATAACCAGCCCAGAATATGGAAGCACCTTCCGTGAGCAGCTCTGAAGCTTTTTCCAGCATGGCACAAATTGCCTGTTCTCGCATGGAATGAGCCACTACAAGATCCTGAAATGGATGAAGTACGTAATCTCCTGCCAGGGTAATGATGCGGAGTTCATCCTGCCCAGCAGGAATTTTCAGGACATATTGAACCAGTGGGACAAATCCGCATAGTTTTGAATGGTCCCTGGCAATTAGAAGGAAAAATTTTTCCAGGCGGCTCTGAACACCAAGAAAATTTTTCCCGCGCTTAAAAGAAAAAAGCTCACTTGTTTCCGGCCTGAATGTTTTCCACCAGGCAAGGGGCATATGTAGGTACTGGAACGGCAAAGGTGCGTCTTCTCTGCGTGCCAGCTCAATGCACGAAGATGTCACGGCCTTAATATCCCCAGGAGATGTAAGCAGCTCTGAGGTGATCATGCCCTGATGATTACTTCCTTTGGAGGTGGATGGCTGAGAAACAGCTGAGGGCTGGCGGAAAATCCGTATGCACCTGACTGCATTACGGCTATGATATCACCAGGCTGAGCCTCTGGGATATCAACAAACCCGAATGTATCAAGCGGGGTACAGAGCGGACCTGCCACATGAACTTTTTCTATGGGTGCATCTTGCCGGTTTACCACAGTTATGGGCATTGGACGCCTGACAAGACTCTGGCCCAGATTGCCCGATGCAGCCAGATGGTGATGCATTCCCCCATCAATAATGAGAAAGACCTCTTTCCTGGAGATCTTTCGATAAAGAACCTTTGAAAGATAGACTCCGCACTCCCCCACGAGAAACCGGCCCAGTTCCAAAATAAATCTGGGGCTGCCAAGCAGGGGGGCATATTGAGTGAGGAGTTTGTCAAGCCCGGTTCCAAGGGTTGGAAGGTCTAGGTCAAGATCATGGGCAAAATATGGGATGCCGAATCCACCACCCATGTTCACCTGCTGCATAGCCACCCCTGTTTTTTTTGATAGAGACACGGCATATTCGAGGATATTGTCAAAGGTCTGGAGAAGCTCCTCTGCTTTTAGGTTCTGGCTGCCGGCAAAGATATGCAATCCTTTGAAGTTTATCATGTTTGCAGAGGCCATTGCGCTTACAAGTGCAGGGGCCCTGTCGCTGTCCACTCCGAATTGTTTGGGGCCCCCGCCCATCTTCATACCTGACTGGGAGAGATCAAAATCAGGATTTACCCGCACGGCAAGATTGGCCGGCTTTTTGAGACGTGTACAGATTGCCTTGATAGTCTCATACTCAGGTTCACTCTCAACACTGATACAGCCTATTTCGTTGGCTATGGCATACTCCAGCTCTTCAGGTGTTTTCCCGGGCCCGGCAAAGCTGATCAAGGTGGGAGAGATGCCTAAGCTGATGACGCGCTCTATTTCGCCGGCGGAGGCGACATCAAAACCATCATAAAGCCCGTTCATGATGCTCAGCATCTCCAGGTTAGGATTGGCCTTTACCGCAAAGTATATATGGAGAAAGGGGGGCAGGGTCTCACGGAGTAACCGGTGCCTTTTCCTGATGATCTCTTCAAAATAGATGTAAACAGGAGTGCCGTAACGCTTGGCAAGTTCAGACAGAGTCTTCTTGCCAACGGATAGCTCACTTCCTTTACGAGTAAAATGGTTCAGGGCTGATTCAAGGGCATGATTCATTTTTGGGGGACTCGGATGAACACAAGATTAAATCTCCGCATAATACTTGCGGATGCTCTCATTTTGACAATATACCTTTGATAGGACTTTGAGCTATATGCTTTTCAAGATCTGCATTCGTCTGTGTTTTTCTTTGTCCAATACTTGCCTTCTTATGGCTGCACGATCCAGTTTGCCGCTGGTATTCTCCGGTAATCGATCCCAGATTATTATTTTTTGAGGCACCATATACGGAGGCATGTTCTTACGGCAAAAGGTCAGGATATCCTGTTCTGTGCTTTTATTATTTACCAGTGACAGCACCACACATACCGCCTGACCATAAATATCATGTGGAATTCCCAAGGCTACCACCTGAGACACCATCCCCGAGCCATATAAAACTTCCTCGACTTCTGTTGGGCTAATGCGGTTGCCGGCACTCTTTATCATCTCATCTTTTCGGCCTTGAAAATAGAGAAAACCTTCTTCATCGATTTTGACGTAATCGCCTGAATATACAACAGTTTCATCAATGGTAACGCCTGACAATTGTAATGGATTCTTTCTGAAGCGCTCCCTTGTGGCTTCATGGTCTTGCCAGTATCCCTGTGCTACCAGTACACCCCGATGAACAAGCTCGCCGGTTTCTCCAGGCCCTACCGGTTGGTCTTCAGGGTCCAGAATCATGATTTCCTCTCCCGGAACAGCCTTCCCTATGGAATCAGGACGCTGATCAACCATAGAGGGATCAAGATATGTTGAACGAAAAGCCTCTGTAAGCCCATACATTAGATAGATATTGGCATCTGGAATCCGGCGGCGCAGCTCTCTTACACCATCCACCGGGATTGCCCCGCCTGAATTGGTGATATATCTCAAGGACTGCATACTGTCTCCCCAAGGTATCTGCAAAAGCTGGATCCATGTGGTTGCCACTGCAGCAAGCCCGGTAATCCTATATTTTTCAACCATCTTGATAATGTCCTTGGGGAAAAGGTAATCAAAGAGTACAAGCTCTGCATACTTAAGAAACGACATGGTAAGCTGGTTCAGCCCATAGTCAAATCCAAACGTAAGGATACTGAGCAGCCTGTCGTCTTCGGTGATCTTCAGATATTCAGAAACTATGCGGGCCCCTGAGATGATATTACGGTGACTGAGAACCACCCCTTTTGGTTGGCCAGTGGAGCCTGAAGTGTACAAGATCGAAGCGATATCAGAGGCAATGCATGATGGGGAGGCTGGCAGTTGGACATCTGGCAAGGTTGCCTCGTTCCAGCTGATTACAGGACATCCTGGATCAAGGCTTTCCGGAGTATCCACGGTAATAACTGCTTTGAGTCTTCGAAGCTTACCCTTAAAAGCTGCCAGGCGAGATGAAGTTGTAATAAGGAGGGTGGCCTGACAGTGATCAACTATGTAAAGTGCCTGAGCCGATGTGGATAGCCTGCGAATTGGAACAAAGACAGCACCTGCCAGCGATATGGCAAAGATTGAGATTACTTTTTCAGGGCGTTTCTCTAAATATACACAAACCCTGTGGCCTTTATCTACTCCGAGACGTGACAAGGTAGCTGCCAGCCTTTGAGCCTGCATATAAATTTCCTTGTATGTAAGGGCTTCATTCTTGTAAATTAACGCCCTTTTATCAGGCCTGTTGGTAGCTGCCCTTTTGAGGAGATCACCTACAGCATGAATCATCTAAAAAACTTTCCGTCATTATATATCCATGGCTGGAATCACGATGAAACCATTTGATCTAGTAATTGCAGGGTAAGAGAGAACATTTTATCCCTTGCATCAGGATCAACGAAGGTGTGATCTGCCCCCTGAACCATAAAGTTCGAAACCTTGCCAGTTTTATAGTCCTGTTTGAGCTCTTTATGTTTTTTCAACTCGTCTAGAAAGTTGGACGCTACGATATCATTGGTGCTCAGTATTATCCTGACCGGTCCAGGAAATTTATGAAGGCTCCTAAATACCTTGCGTGGCAAATTGGACAGGGCCCCGCCTTCCCTGTCCTCGTGTTTCTGCTTAGATATAAAATTTGCCGATTTGAGATATGCCCATAGAGATGAGAAGCTATCGCGAAAATCCAGCTGAAACCGGAGGAGCTTTCCCAAAAAATCCTTATCAAACAAACGATTCCAATAATAATGTCTGAAAGTTGAACGAGCCAGTCCTTCGTCAGTTAGAATCAAGGGATTACAAAGTATCATACCGCTGATATCATGAGAGTGGGCAGCACAATACAACGCGGTTGCAGTGGCTCCGTCGCATAAAGACCAAAATACTATCTTCATATCAGGGGAATATCTTTTTTGCAGAAATGAAACTGCTGCAGCTATTGAAGGTCCTGCGCCGCTAAAACCAACAAACCTCCCTTCGCTGTCTCCCATGCCCTCGTAATCAAAACGCATGGTTGGAATCCCGTGTCCAGACAAAAACCTGCTTAGTTGAACATACAAACGGTGGGCACCGGCCCGTATCTGGGGACCACCTGTAACTATTATCACGATAAAATGGGAACATTTGATGCCAGGCGGCATGTGGACAATGCCATACAATCTGTGGTGACCACACAAGAACTGAACAGCCTCCTCCATTTTCTACTGCCTCAATATCGGATTCACCTGAAGTTATGCAGCCATTGCAGGGTAATATCAGCTGCCTTTTTGCATTCCCACTGCCAGTAACGATCCCAGAATGGCTCAGATATCAGATGACGCATATCCACTGAAATACCCGCCTCCTCAATACGCCGCACATATTTCCTTATGGTAAAGGCAGGCTGCTCCATTACGGAAACGGAAAGAACCAGCATGGGAGCTGGAGGAATAATTTTTGCGGGCTTGCTGCCTATTTTTCGGAAACTGTCATAAAGCCTCAGAGATACTGGATATCCCATGACATAAACCAGACCGTCTCGAAAAAGCCCTTTATAAGGATCGGTAACGGTATCAGATTTTATGCCCCTTGAAATCTCTGAACTTATCAAGTTCCTCATGAATTGGGCAATATGGACGGTAAAATCCACTACTGGCTGCCAAAGGATCAGGCCACACAGATCATGCTTGCCAAGTTCGGTATTCAAGAGAGCCAAACCGGCCCCCATTCTAAGCCCCCAGAAAAGAAACCGGGGAACACCGGTTTCCTTGCGGAAAATTTTTACGGCCGCATCAAGATCATCGAGCCAATCTTCAATGACTACCGATTGCAAATCGCCTTCGCTATCACCGCAACCACTGAAGTCGAAACGCATAACAGGAAAACCTGCAGAGGCAAACTGTCTTGACGCACCTGCAATAACAGAATGCGACATGTTCTTTTCTTCAGCAAAAGGATGACAGTATATAATACCGGTGGAGGCCGGGACCTTGTCTGAATAATGCAAAAAGCCGAGAAGATATTGGTTTTGCGATCCGGGGAAGAAGAACATCTTTTCTCTCAAGGTATTAACTTGAGTAGTCATGATGATATGTGTTCAGCCATGGACAGCCAAGAACCAATCAAAATTACTGCTCTACTTTTTCGGCTACGAGTTTGACCAGACTTGCCGGAGTTTCAAATGCCTCAGCAGAGAGTTCGTCGTCACTGAATACAAATCCAAAATGTTCCTCGATCGCAACGATCAGATTGGTCACCGCAAGTGAATCCAGGAGATTTCCTACCAAAGGATAGTCATCTGGCAATGGAGCCGGGACAATACCCTCGCCCACAGTACTGGTTATTATCTGCTTAACTTCTTCCTCCAATTTAGACATTTCCTCCCTCCCAAGATAAATATTCTTAAATCAGGATGATATTCTGGAAAGAAAATACAATAATTGTTCTGCAATGATTCTACGGCCTTTCTCATTCAAATGGCCACCATCATCCGTATATTCAGGAACCAGGGAATAAAATACTTCTCCTCCGGAAGAGAAACAGCTGCGGTTTCCATCTGGATAGGTAGATTCGAATTTTGCCAGGTCGAACAATGGTTCCTTACCTGTATATTTTTCCCTGAGCATCTCATTAAACTTATTGCGGGCTATATTGTGGCTGTCATCAAAAAAACCATCCTTTTTCCCCAGAAGTCTTTTGATATAAGCCTTGATGCCTGATTTATTCCTGCGGAGAAGAGGCACTGTAACATGAACAAGTTTTAGATCCGGAAATCTCTTGTGTAATTCTTCCATCTTTTCAGCATAATAATCAAAAAGTTCATTTATATCGGTAGTTGAAGTAATATCCACGAAACAGAACTTCAATAATGCCATGTTGGCTGTAGCTCCAATGCCACTGGTCATGGCTTTTACAAAGTCATCGATCTTGGTCTTTGGAAAATCATTTTTGCCAATTGCTGAATGATAAAATCCCGGTTTCTTAAGAGGGCCAAACTCTTTAAGTCTTATTATGTTCAATTCAAACTTGGGATCTTCTGCGGCTAGTTCTTTCAAGCCTTCAATAATATTGTTTCCTACGGATTGATGTCCAAAAAATATCTTTTGTTTCCGTAACTGCTCCAGGGCGTCCGGGGCCAGCTCGCTTATTTTGTGAAATTTTATCTTTGCACATTTCATGTCCGTGTTTCCTCCGTCACATGAGATGAATATAAGAGAAGATAAAAGTAAGCCCGTAAAAAAGAATAATATTCTTGATATCACTTTTTCCTCCGCCACATTCAATCTACAAATATTTAATCAGATATGGATAAAGTTCTTCTAAAAATTCAGTCAATACTTTTTGGGCATTGTCATAATCTCCGATTTTTAACGGGGTAGATATACGTATTAACGAACCGCTTTTCCTAGTTCGTGAAAACTTATTTAATGCCAGCTCAAATCTCAACCTTATATAATTTTCTCCCATGAAATCACCGGTCTTGTAAAAATAGAAAAAGAGCTCCTCTGAACCCTTATCCCGGCGGATCAACTGATTCACCTTAATTTCATGGCTCGTTCCTTGATAATGTATAAAAACGGACCTCATGGATTTACTGATCTGCACCCCTCTTCCGGCAAGACAGCCTTCTGGAGCGTGAAAATCCACTTTTGTTTCAGGATAATAGACCAAAGATAAAAACACGGAATGTCCGTCAGAAATATAATTGCGATTTATTATGGCCTTGGTTTCAAGGATGTCGTAAATGCGGGTGTCGAGTGGGACGTCTCTGCCATGCCATTTTCCAATTTGCAAGGGAATTTTACTGATTGTTCCAACCGCATTTTCGGTCTTGTAGAAAGGATTGTAATTAAGAAAGTTTACAATGACTGCACCCAAAGCCAGAATAACTGAAAGAATAATATATCTTGATATCAATTTTTCCACTGAAAGATTCTGTCCAGGCCCATTAAAAGAACAAGTCCAACAATGAATACCATCATTCCCGTACCACTATGCCAGATTGATTCAGGAGCTGCAGCCGAAATACCATAATAATGTGATATGAGTATCAAAACAGGAACCCTCACTGCATTAGACAAGATGGCAATAGGAATGGAGGAGAAAAAAAGGATAACTTTAAGAAAGAGAGAACTACTTGAAAAATAAGCTAATACCGATCCTAGCGCAAGAAAGCTTATGAGGGAACGGAGTCCACTACAGGGATTTCCCACCACCAGGTTTCCGCCAGGAATGGATATATCAAATCCGTTTCTGATGACTGGTATCCCAAGAAAATTAACAACTGCAACGCCTGCCTTTGCGACCAATATCTTAAGAGGAAATGTTATTGCACTCAAAAGAGCTAAGGGAAGAGGAAACATAAAAACAAGAAAAGCCAGAGGGAACCACACTACTCGTGTAATTTTCCATCCGAAAAGAAATAAAACCGCACCTATTATGAAAAAGAGAATTGAAAAGCCTGAGATTGAAAAGATATAGAGGATAGTCCCCAATATGTGGAGTAGAAGGGCAAATATTTAAGGACAAGTCCTGCAGAAGTGTACTCAACAGGAGTGTTTTTCAATTCCTCTCTTTTCAGCCATACCAAATAGCCTGAGATAAACGGAATGAGGTAGCCGTGAGAATAATAAGAATCCACACCTCCCCATCGATCCAGCA
>CAZQAA010000021.1:0-18593 GCA_964591255.1 uncultured Desulfobacterales bacterium
GCTTCCAGTATAGAATCCCGAATAAACGAACTTGCCTCCAGAATCTCTATACCAATCAATTCGCCCTTTTCATTTAGTTCTGCTGTAATATTTGGGCTTAGCTCAAGGCTACCTGCCTCTTTTTCATCAGAAATCACCAGATGCAAGATGTCCTCTTCTTTGAAATAATTCATTCTTGGCTTATCCATGTCTAAACCTCCCCGCCTTGAGGCGGAAGTTTATTTGTTGCCGAGTGGTTGTATGAACAGTGATTGGTATTACCTCGGTACCCCTTTTTTCATAAGGAATCAAAACCAGCCTATCATCATGTCTTCCTACTACGATCGTCCTTTGCGTTATTGTATCAAAATACCTCTCTGTGGAATACCGCAATATGTCCTCAATTTTGGCCAAATCAAACCCTCTCAAATTGGCTCTGTATTTCATATAACTGGTCCAAACGATGGAAAGCTTTTCCGGGCTGTTCAAATCTGCCTCCGAGTTTCATCCTCAATCTTTCGAATCCAATACGTATAACATAATATTATCCCCCAGTTTTGTTAGGTAAATTATGATATTATGGCACAAAAAACAACAAAAACATAATAAGGACCCTGCTTGTATAGACTACAACTGTTTGCTATCATCGATGATATGCAATATGAGAATACAGGATATGAATGATAGCCAACATTTATTCAAGTCCTGGCCGCTGAAGGCGGCATAGCGGCCTGGCAGGTCGTACAGGCCAGGGATGTTTTCGAACCCGTGCAGACAATGGGTGTGCAGGCCGAACGAGGCGCGGGTACGCCAAAACCGCAGATGAGGAAAGTCGGCAAGAAAGGTGGACACGTTAGTGTAGCGCTTGGTATTCGCCGAGGCATTATATGAAAATATTATTGATTTATCCATATGTTATAGAACAGAGGATCTATGATGAAGACATTCACGCACCGCCTATTGGTCTTTATTATGTGGCGGCTTTGCTTAAAGAAACCGGATATGATGTAGAGATCCTCAACTGGCACGGTGTTAATAAAAATTCTGAAATAATATACAGCACCATAAGAGAAAAACGGCCTGATATTATCGGGTTTTCAATCCTTCATGCAAACAGATGGGGTGCTATTGAGATTGCCGAGATTGCAAAAAAAATAAATCCCGAAAGCAAGATTATATTCGGTGGCGTGGGTGCTACCTTCCTGTGGAAGCACCTGCTGAAAAATTTCAGCCAGATAGATTTTGTGGTAATTGGGGAGGGCGAATATACACTGTTAAACCTGGTAAGACAGATAGAAAAGGAATCTAATGAGATTAGTTATAAAAAAATAAAGGGCATTGCATTCAGACTTGATGGACAAGTAGTTAAAAACGGGGATCCCGAACCCATCAAGGACCTCGATCAATTACCTATCCCTGCAGAATATTTTGAATACAATCATGTTTCCTCCAGCCGCGGCTGTCCGTGGAACTGTAGTTTTTGTGGTTCCCCACGGTTCTGGGGGCGGAGGATAAGATTCAGGTCCCCCAAAAATTTTGTAGATGAATTGGAACATCTCTACCTAAAAGGGGTGACATTTTTCTATTTTTCAGATGATACCTTCACTATCAACAAGGAAAGGGTAATTGAGATATGCAAGGACATTGTGAACAGGGGGTTAAACATAGGCTGGTATGCCATCTCGAGGGTAACCTATGTGGATGATGAAATCCTTTATTGGATGAGAATGGCAGGATGTATCCAAATAAGTTACGGCGTAGAGAGTGGATCGGAAAAGATACGGCGAACCTTGAACAAGCCCCTTAAGGCAGATCACATAAAAAGGGCATTTTCCGCTACGAGAAAGTTTGGCATACTTCCTCGTGCATATTTTATATACGGATCACCTGGTGAAACATGGAAAACGATTCAAGAAAGTATTGATCTGATGAAAGAGATAATGCCCTTGAGTGCTATTTTTTACATTCTTGACACCTTTCCCGGGACCGAACTTTACGAAAGATTCCAAAAGCTGTTTAATATTAATGATGATATATGGATGAACAAGATAGAAGGGATAATGTACTGGGAAATGGACCCACAATTGTCTGACCAATTGATCCTGGATTTCGGCAAAAAGCTAAGGACGGAATTTTATAGCAGTCTCCCTGGATTTGTTGAGTCGATCACCCTTACAGACAAGAAGGAAATGTATAAAAGACATGCCGATTTCTGTTCCAGGTTGGGCATGACCTTTAGCCATGGGGATTATTCTGCTATAGAGACTATTGAGAAGAAGGATAAGATTGCAGAAGGTCTATATAAAAAGGCCTTGAAATATCATCCGGATCATCGGGCATACCTGGGCCTTGGCATTGTCAAACAGAAAAACCGTGAATTTGATGACTCTGCCAAGATCCTTTCAGAGGGGCTCAAGCACTTTCCAGAGAGCGGGGAATTGAGCATGTGTCTTGGTATAACCTATATGAATATGGGAAAATTCAAAGATGCCCTTTCCTGCTTTGAAAGGTGTCCGGATTCACCACAGGTCAGAAAATACAGCCAGGAATGTTACCACTTGATGGCATCATGAGTAATATGGAGCGTACATTAACCTTAGATTATTGAGTGCCGATAAAAATGGGCCGGAATCGGCTCTCATCCCATTTAAGCGCAATGTCTATCTCCGCCAATAACTTCTCCCTATCTTCAGGCAAATATCCTTTCAAATTTATATAATTTGTGTAGTGGTCACTCGTGAGTATAGTCTTACAGGTAATATGCTGTATCAACAATCTTGTTTCCCTAAGCACCTCATGAGGAGACAGGAGCATAAATTTCCCTTTTTTTATCTGGTACAACATTAAGGTGTTTATTTTGGGGAGAAAGGTACGAAGCCTGACAAAATCCGGTCCTATCGCATTGATGGCCCTGGCCGTTTCCAGGGCATGACTTTCACTCAGCTCCACTCCCCCCAGACCGAGGATTACATATTCACTAAGCTCAATCCCTGCCTCTTTTACCCAAATACCTGCCCTAATCTGTTCTTCAGATGTGGTACCCTTTTTCACCCTGATAAGCACCTTGTCATCCCCGCTTTCAAGTCCCACGTGAATACGGCTTAGGCCTGCATTCTTCAATATCTCCAGTTCACGCGGTCCTTTTTTGGCTATATATCTTGAGGAACCATATACAGTTATTCTCTCCAAATCGGGAAACTGCTCCCTTGCAAACCCACATATCTTAGATAAATCCGGGGTGGGCATTACAATGGTATTTCCTGCAGGAAAAAATATTCTCCTCACATTCTGTCCGGACATCCTTTTGGCAAAGGCCATATCCTCACAGATCTCTTCTACAGGCCTTATCTTGAATGGCGGACCCTTTTTATAGACCATACAGAAAGTACATTTATTGTATGGACAGCCCACTGTCGCCTGTATAAGCAAACTGTCAGCCTCGCTTGGAGGTCGGTATATAGGCCCTTCATAACGCAAGATTTATCACCTCTGGCTAATATAAATAATATAAACAAATACTAATATTCGTTTTCTGCAACCACAAGATCTTGTCACTTAACAGGGATATATGCAGTAATAGCCTAATGGTCATCTTTTTTAATTGCAATTCCTATTCGCTAATTATACATCATCATACGTGACCATTCATATTTGTCAAAAAATCATGAAATCCCGGACAAGGATTGACCGCTCGATCCAAGGTCCGGGATAGATGCATACATTTACAAACAATGAACACTACTCTTGATCTTACAGAACTGAACATTCAGGTTGGCAGACTCTTTATGGCTGGAATACCCGGACCCACACTGGATAAGGGGACAGAGTCCCTTATCCGTGAATTCTGTCTGGGAGGCGTAATCCTGTTTAACAGGAATATTAAAGATCCCGTTCAACTGGCACTTTTGTGCAAAGACCTGCAGGACAAGGCTCTATATTATCATGGAATACCTCTTTTCATAGCGGTGGATCAGGAAGGCGGAGTGGTTACCCGGTTGAAAAAACCTTTCACCCAGTTTCCTGGAAACAAGGCCATAGCTAATGACAAAGAACCCCTGGCGCGTGCCAGGGAATTTGCACTGGTCACGGCCCGTGAAATGAGGCTTGTGGGATTGAACATGGATCTTGCACCCGTGCTGGATGTATGTGGCAACGAGTGCGAAACACACCTAAAAGGCCGGACATTTGGTGATGACCCCCGAAAGGTGGCCGAACTTGGGAGCACTGTCATTAAGATACTCCAGGAAAATGCCATATTAGCGACAGCCAAACATTTTCCCGGCCTGGGAAAGGCGACTCTGGATCCACATAATCATCTTCCCACCATAAGAGCAAATACCAACGATATATATAATGTGGACCTTATGCCCTTCAGGGCAGCAATGTCAGAAAACGTATCGACAATAATGTCATCCCATGCCGTATATACTGACCTGGAGCCAGACCTGCCCGCCACCATATCATACAATATCCTCACCCGGCTTATTAGAGAGGAGATGGGCTTTAACGGACTGATTATGACCGATGACCTTGAAATGGGGTCCATCAGGGACAACTGGGGGGTAGCAGAAGGGGCTGTAGCCGCATTTGAGGCAGGGGCTGACATATTATTGATCTGCCATAATCAAAATAATATACTGGAGGCCATCAACCTGCTCAGAGACAGGATCATTAGCGAGAAAATTGAATTTAAAAGGGTCCTGCAATCGCTTGAGCGGATAGAAAAGGCCAAATCCAGTTTTATCAGACCGGATTACCGGGTGTCTATTAAGGATGTTCGCAGATATTTCGTGGAAGGACTGACCACTGACATGAAGTGACCGGCAAAAGCCAACTTAGTGCAAAAACAGAAAAAAAGGAGCGTATGATGCAGCAAGATATACTGAAAAGAAGCAATTTTGACGGTATAAAACTTTTAAGAAGGGGAAAGGTGCGGGATGTATATGAAATCGGAGATCAACTGCTGATCGTGGCCAGTGACCGCATATCGGCCTTTGACGTGGTCATGGAGGACCCCATTCCGGATAAGGGCAAAATTCTGACCGGGATATCCCTTTTTTGGTTTAAGCAACTGGAATCCATGGTAGAAAACCATCTCATAAGCAGTGATCCTGCTGAATACCCGGATGTATGCCGGGAGTACGCCTCCCAGCTCGCCGGCCGGAGCATGCTGGTTAAAAAGGCAAGACCTCTGGAAGTGGAATGCATTGTAAGGGGATATTTATCTGGTTCAGGATGGCAGGAATATCAATCAGGCGGCAGTGTATGCGGGATTCCTCTCCCCGATGGTCTCAAGGAATCCGAAAAACTGCCGGAGCCCATATTCACCCCTTCCACAAAGGCACAGGACGGCATGCACGATGAAAACATAGACTTTGAAAGCGCCGTAAAGATCCTTGGTAAGGATATAGCAGAGGAGGTGCGGAGGATCAGTCTCAAGCTGTATGATTTCGGGAGAAACCTGGCGGCCGAGAAAGGTATTATCGTGGCCGACACCAAGTTTGAATTCGGTATTGTTGACAATCGACTGATCCTGATAGACGAGGTCCTGACACCGGATTCATCAAGATTCTGGCCCATGGACGAGTACCGTCCCGGTGGTCCTCAAAAGAGTTTTGACAAACAATTCCTGAGGGATTACCTGCTGGAGATACAATGGTCAAAACAGCCCCCTCCACCCAAATTACCTGCTGATTTGATAAAAAAAACAAGAGAAAAATATATCGAGGCATTGAAAAGACTTACAGGTCACGGTCTGGAGGAGTAAAGGATAATGGCTACAATCTTGACCCGTATTATATTTATTATGATATGGGCCCTTATGGCAGTCACAGGGCCTGCCTCCAGCACAGGGGCCCATGAGATCATTCGTGAAAACCTGAAAAACGGACTGCATGTAGTGATAGTCCGAAACACCCTGGCTCCTGTTGTAACAACAGAGCTCAATTATCTTGCCGGTTCCAATGAGGCCCCACCCGGCTTCCCGGGCATGGCCCATGCCTTGGAACACATGATGTTCAGAGGAAGTCCCGGGCTTTCTGCGGAACAACTGGCAAGCATCACAGCAGCCATGGGCGGCAGATCAAATGCCCTTACTCAACAGACAGTAACACGCTATTTCTTTACCGTCCCGACGGATCTTCTGGAGGTAGTCCTCAGAATAGAAGCAAGCCGTATGCAGGGTGTTACTGCCGGCGAAAAACTGTGGGACAAGGAGCGAGGGGCCATCAAACAAGAAGTATCCCGCGACCTGTCGAGCCCCATGTACCTCTTTTACAGCCAACTGCTCGAAAAGATGTTTGCAGGAACACCTTATGCCCATGATGCGCTCGGGACCCATGCCTCATTTGACAAAACCACATGGAACATGCTCAAGGAGTTTCATAACAGATGGTATGGCCCGAATAACGCCATACTCGTCATTGCCGGTGATGTGGATCCCCTAACTACACTTGCTGAGGTAAAAAAAATCTTTGGAAAAATACCTCCACGTCCGATTCCTCCGCGTCCCGGGATCAAACTGCAGCAACCCATA
The DNA here is from genome assembly GCA_964591255.1 of uncultured Desulfobacterales bacterium. Taxonomy (GTDB): domain Bacteria; phylum Desulfobacterota; class DSM-4660; order Desulfatiglandales; family Desulfatiglandaceae; genus CAZQAA01. The sequence goes on from CAZQAA010000021.1 coordinate 6,515, forward strand.
GCTTCTACCATAAAACTTGACAGCAACCTGCCATATGGGCTGGCAATCGTGGCATACAGACTTCCCGGGTACAAAGATCCCGATTTTGCCGCAGGACTTATCCTGGCAGATGTGCTGGACAGTCAGCGGGGCAATCTTTACGAACTGGTCACCGAGGGCAAAGCACTTTTTACCGGATTTGACACAACCATATTTCCTGAGGCAGGGATGGGATTCACATTCGCAGGATTTCCCAAGGACGCAGATGGCAAGGGGTTGATAACCTTGCTGAAAGATATAATCAGGGATTATAAAAAAAATGGAATCCCGGAAGACCTTGTGGAAGCCTCAAAACAACGGGAAATTACCAACGCCGAATTCCGTAAAAACTCGATAAAAGGTCTTGCCGATGAATGGTCCATGGCCCTTGCAGTAAAAGGCCGTAATTCTCCTGATGATGACATCATGGCCATAAAGGGAGTCTCGGTATCAGACGTTAACAGGGTGGCACAAAAGTATCTCACAAATAACAGTGCTATTGTGGGACTTCTGATTCCGCGGCTGTCAGGAAAACCCATGGTCCAAAAGGGACACCAGCAGGTGGAATCCTTTACCCGCAAAGAGACAACTCCTGTTGACTTGCCTGCATGGGCTGAAAAGGCCCTTTCCCGCATACCTGACCCCGTATCCAGGCTAAAACCGATTGTCAGCACACTTTCCAACGGATTGAGGCTGATTATCCAACAGGAACACATTAGCAACACAGTTAATCTCTTTGGACGGATCAAAAACAACCCCGGGCTTCAGGAACCAGATGGACAGGAAGGTGTAGCAGATTTACTCGACGATCTGTTTTCATATGGCACGGTGAATCTGGATCGCATAAGTTTTCAAAAAAAACTGGACGAGATTGCTGCCGACCTTTCGGCAGGAAGGGAATTCTCGCTGATGGTTATGACAAAGGACTTTGATCAGGGGATAAAACTACTATCCCAAAACCTTCTTCAACCCCGGCTCCCGGAAAAGGCCTTTAAGATAGTTCAAAAGGAGAATATGGAAAGATTGAAAGGGAAATTGCAAAGCCCTTCCTATCTGTCAAGACGGGCCTTGATGTCCATGCTATACCCGAAGAACGATCCGAGCTTACGCCAGGCAACCCCGCATAGTGTGGGCACCCTTACGCTGGAGGATGTCAGGACCTTTCATAAAAGGAATTTTCGACCTGATCTCACTACAATCGTCCTCATTGGGAATGTGAATCCTGATGGAGCCAAAAAGACCATTGAAAAATATTTTGGAGGATGGAAGGCGATAGGCCCCAAGCCTGAAACCGTTCCACCTCCTGTGCCTCTCAACAAGGCCGGGGCTGCGGTAGTTCCAGACAGGAGTCGGATACAGGACAGGGTGACCCTCGCAGAGACGTTGGGACTTACCCGCATGGAACCAGATTACTATCCCCTGAGACTCGGTCTTCATGTCCTGTCGGGGGGGTTTTATGCAACCCGGTTGTACCAGGATCTGCGCAAAGAGACCGGCCTGGTCTATATGGTCGAAGCATTTTTCAATGCCCGCAAAACCCGTTCAATTTTCGGAGTCGTCTATGGGTGTGACCCGGAAAACGTCTCAAGGGTACGTTCCATTGTGGTTAACAATCTAAAGGAGATGCAGGAAACATATGTCACTGAAGAGGAACTGGATCAGGCCAAGACCCTTATGATCCATAACATTCTCCTCTCAGAGGCAAGCATATACGGTATTGGAAACAGGCTGTTGGAACTCTCAACAGAGGATCTCCCTCTTGACGAACCAATCCGTGCTGCAAGGCGTTATAAAAAGATTACGGCAAAAGAAATCAAGGCCGCATTTGCCAAATGGATTCGTCCGGAAGACCTTGCCCAGGTCACCCGCGGTCCGGAACCACATTAGGGAAGTGACAATAACGCAAAATGCCTGAAATAGCATTTATGCAATCTTATTATCGAATATTGATGCATTAATGCAACGCAAACTGTTAGATACATTTGTCCTGCAAACCGATATGCAGGATAATGTTGTGATAATACAATGCTTATTTCCATAAAAGAATCCTCTTCATGCCATGGCATGTTATATGCTTTACCTTAAGTTAAAGACAGTAAAACAGAGAGTCAGGCATTAAAAAGAAAGGAGGTAAATAACATGCCAAGAGGAGATGGAACAGGACCAAGAGGTCAGGGAAAAAGCGGTGCTGGCCAGGGCCGAGGCGCCGGCAGAGGCAGAGGGGGAAGTTTTGCAGCAGGCCCAGGCGGTTATTGCGTATGTCCCAACTGTGGCGAAAGGACGGCCCATAAACAGGGGAATCCCTGTTATGAGCAACGATGTCCTAAATGTGGAATGGCCATGACACGGGAATAGATAGAAAAAGATACAAAGGAAGGCTAAAGAAATAACTCGCGGAAGAGGACTGTATGAAAACATATCTTGATTGTCTTCCCTGTTTTTTATCCCAGGCGCTTCGGGCTGCAAGAATAGCAACAGACGACGAGAAAAAGGTAAAGAAGGTATTAGATGAAACAGGAATGATGTTGAGGGACGTCCCTCTTGAAAGCACTCCTCCTGAGACAGGAAGACTGATCTATCGCAAAGTTTGTGAGATCACGGGGAATCCGGATCCTTACAGAGAAATAAAGAATGAAAACACCAAAAAGGCCCTGGCCTTATACAGTGTCCTGAAAAGGAGGGTCGAAAAATCTGCCGACAGGCTTATGACAGCCATCAGGATTGCAATAGCCGGGAATGTAATAGACTTTGGTGCAAACCCGGACTTCCATATAGAAAATGAAACAGAAGAGATACTTGAGAAGGATTTTGCAATTTGCGATTACGACCGGTTCAAATACGGATTGGATGAGGCTAAGGAAATTTTGTACCTCGGGGATAATGCCGGGGAGTGTGTCTTTGACAGAATACTGATAGAAGAGATAGGAAAACCTGCCACATATGTGGTCAGAGATGTGCCGATTATAAATGACGCCACGCATGAGGACGCTGTACAGGCAGGCATTGATAAGGTTGCCACCATATTGTCCTCCGGTACGGACGGACCAGGGACCATTCTCAAGACATGCAGTGCAAAATTTAAGGAAATTTATACCAATTCAAAATTCATAATAAGCAAAGGCCAGGGGAACTACGAGGCCCTCTCCAACGAGAACCGGCCCATATTTTTTCTATTAAAGGTAAAATGCAAGGTTGCTGCCGATCATCTCGGAGTCGGAAAAGGTGATATTATATTGAAAGCAGCAGGTTTCTCATGAAATATGGAAGGAAAAATGGTACAGGATGTTATGGCTTATGCAGTCCGGTCTATATTAAAGGAAATGGTATAAGGAGGTATCATGAGTCTGTTCAAGGTGAAATTTTTACCGGATGAAAAAGAGATCAGGGTAGAGGCAGGCACGATTCTGAAGGAGGCAGCAGAAAAGGCCGGGGTTTTTATTAATAACCTGTGCGGTGGCAAGGGTGTCTGTGGCAAATGTCGCGTCCAGGTTGTTAATGGCAAGATCCGGGCAGACAAACACTCCATCAGCCTTTTATCAAAGGAGGAGATAAAAGATGGCTATGTGCTGGCCTGTCAGACGAAAGTGGATGAAGAGATGGACGTTTTCATCCCCCCTGACTCGCGTTTAGAAGACGAGCAGATTATGCTGGACACGCGGGTCGTTGATTACAGTGAACCAGAAAAGGTTATGGTAGCAAAACTCCCTTCTGACCCATTAAGCCTGTTTGAGCCTGTGGTGCAAAAGATATACATGGAACTTAAGGAACCGTCTCTTGAAGACAACATCAGTGATATGGACCGGGTTATCAGAGAGCTGAGGAAGAAGACCGGATATCAGGATTTTGAGGTATCGTTGCAGTGTCTAAGGGGTCTGGCCATCAAATTGCGCGAAAATAACTGGAAAATTACGGCAACTATTGCCAAGAGGGGCGATATCTGGCGTATATTACAGATTGAAAAGGGGGAAACAACTAAAAAACATTACGGAATAGCTGTTGATGTAGGAACAACCACAATCGTTGCCCAATTAGTCCATTTAAAGTCAGGCAATGTAATAGGAGTAGCCGGCAGCCATAATCTTCAAGCCCATTATGGTGAAGACGTTATATCCAGAATGATCTTTGCATGCGGCCAGGAAGATGGACTCAAACAGCTCCATGAAGCTGTTACAAAAGGTATAGGCCACCTTATAAAGGCCTTACGGGATAAAAATCGAATAAATGCTGACGAAATCACAGCTATTACAGCCGCAGGCAACACTACCATGAGCCATCTCCTTCTGGGGCTTGCCCCCTGTTCCATCAGGCTGGAGCCTTATGTACCCACAGCAAATATATATCCTCAGATACGTGCCAAGGAAATCAATATAGACATAAACCCGGAGGGCATACTGGAGACCATACCTGGTGTTAGCAGCTATGTGGGCGGAGATATTGTAGCCGGCATCCTCGCATGTGGTATAGCTGCCAGGCCTGAAACAAGAGTGCTTATAGATGTAGGGACCAATGGAGAGATTGCCATAGGCAATAATGAATGGATAGTCTGCTGTTCAGCATCTGCCGGACCCGCCTTTGAGGGCGGAGGCATTAAAAATGGTATGCGGGCTACACCCGGGGCCATTGAGAGGATCATAATAAACAATGGAGAGATATCCTATAAAACCATCGCCGGGGCGAAGCCAAGAGGTATTTGTGGATCAGGATTAATTGACTGTATATTTGAGCTTGCACGAAATCATATAATTGACGGAGATGGGAAATTCAATCCTTCCCCCGACAACAAAAGGATTGTGGAAAAAGACGGGGAAATTCATTTTATAGTAGCTCCTTCCGAAGAGACGGAAACGGGGAAGGATATAACGATTACCCAGTCAGACATACGCAATATCATCCATTCCAAGGGGGCGGTGTTTGCGGCCATTAAATCACTGATGGACTATGTGGGCCTGAAATTTGATGAAATAAACACCTTTTTTGTTGCCGGGGGCTTCGGAAATTATCTGGATATCCCCAAGGCGATCGGCATTGGCCTTTTGCCGGATATTGATCCAAAAAAAATACAGTTTGTTGGTAACAGCTCCCTTATGGGGGCCCGCCTGGCCCTCCTGTCTGCGCACGCCTTTGAACGTACTGTTCATATAGCAAAAGGGATGACCAACGTGGAACTCTCCACATATCAGCCTTTCATGGACGAATATGTGGCCGCCATGTTCCTGCCACACACAGACAGGAGACTCTTTCCTTCTGTACATTATTGAACAGCACAAATATTGCTGAAATACCGCGTTAGCTTTCAAAATGGTGGAGGTCAAGGGCGGCCTTGACAAGTGGTATCCATCCTGTTTATATTTTAAATTAAGTTTAATATGTTTTGTCCACCTTTGCCGAAACTGAGGTTATGGGCTTTTTGGCTATTCAGAATAATCACAAAGTTTTCCTGGACCTTCAGGAATTGGGTGACCATGCCTGTAACAGGTTTCGCGCCAAACCGGAGGAAAACCCATGAAAAAAATTCTTTATATAGGATCGGTGATAGTACTCCTTATAATTATAGGGATGGTAGTGCTTTACAATATGCTGGGGAGCATTATCAGGACAGGTGTAGAGACAGTTGGCCCCAAGGCCACAGGCGGGGAAGTTCAACTGTCTGACGTAGATATTCGTCTCCTGTCCGGACAGGTTGGATTAAGAGGACTGGTAATAGGGAATCCTCCTGGATTCAAATCTAAAAATGCCATCGAAGTCGGGCAGGTCAAAGTAAAGGTTGATACAGGTACAGTTACCAAGGATGTAGTGATTATAAAAAATATTTTTATAGACGGCGTCGAGATAACATGGGAGGGCCTTTCCGGCGATAATCATAAAAAGATCATGGAAAACATTGCCAAGTTTTCAAAAAAGAAAAAGCCAGAAGCTGAAAAGGTGGGCAAAGAGGAAAAACCAGGCCCGGAGAAAAAGATAATCATAGACGACTTTGTGTTCAAAAACAGCAATATTGATATTATCCTGGCCGGACAAAAGTTGGCGAGCTTAGCTCTCCCGGAGATCCATCTTACCGGAATCGGCCGCGATGAAGGCGGTGTGACCGTGAGAAAGGCAATTGAGCGTTATTATAACGAGATATTCAGGAGTATGAAAGGTTGTGTAGCTAACAACCATGAAATGTTAATAAAAAAGGCCCAGGAATTCAAGGCAAAGGGTGAAGAATTGCTGAAACAGGGAAAAGAAACCGTTGAAAAAGGAAAGGAGGCCTTGAAAAAGGGGGATATTGACAGTGCTGTAAAAGGCGTTCTTAAGGGCAAGGATGACATCCTTAAGGGTTTTTTAAACAAATAGCAGTCAGACTCCGGCAACAACATACCGGTTTTTACTGTAAAAAAGGTGAAACAATTTTTTAAAATTTTTGTTTCACCTTTTTTCATCACTCTCCACTACTGCGCCCAAGTCCTCGGCCTCCCGGGCAGCATTCTCAGCCATGGCTCTTGTCTTGGCCGCTTTTCTGACAGCCCTTTTCAACTGTTCTCCTGCCTTGTCCACTTCCTGAGCAGCCCTTTCAATCTTGCTCATTTCTTCAGAATTCAACCCTGGTTTTGCAGACGCCATCATCTTGGACAATTCCTTTTCCATTTTATCCATGGTCTCTTGAGCTTTAAGAACAGCCTTTTCTGCCTCTTCCGCCTTTTCCCTGGCATGGGCCAGTCTGTCCATAACCTCGGCAGTTCTGGCCACCTCTCCTGTTTCAGGTTCAGCTGCAAGGTCAATATCCTCCGCCGCCAATACAAGGGCAACTATGGGCAGAGATTCAACAATATCTTCAATTCTTGATTTAAACGGCCCCATGATAGTGTTTCCGAAAAAGTGAAAAGGAAGAAAAACAAGACTGGAATCAGCGGAGAGGGTAATCATGGACTCCAGATCCGCATTGGGAATGACTATGGACTCGGCATCTATGCGGACTTCCTCAAGTGTTTCTTCTAATCCCTTAGCTGCTCGATCCCACTCCCCGTTATCAGGAGCCAAGACCCTTATCTCCGTATGCTCCCATTCCTCACTGCGGGTCATAAGGTATGCCAGCAGGAGACATAGTCTTCCGGTGGCATCCCCCCACCACCAAACATCAATACGGCGTTTTTTACCATCCTGGGACTCGGCTTTTTGCCAGTCCTCTTCCCTGGCATTTAGTATGACGATATTGCATCCAAATCGGAATGCAGATCGAAGACTGCGGCTGTATGTTATCTCCCTAAGACCCAGGATTCCCTTTGGAGTATCTTCAAGCCAGTTCAAAAGTACCGTATTAGCCCTCAAGGGGCCTATCCCATAAGCCTGGATGAGACTGTGGACACCCACCTCAATTTTGGGTGAAACCAGGACAAGGGGAAAGGCGTGGAGTTTGTATTCCCTAATATCACTTAAAAGCTCCGCCTTTGCCTCTTCCCTGGCCTTGAGCATCTTTATACCTTCTCCTTCCAGTATTCGAACAGCTGTAACAATGCCACTCCCTCCCTGTATCCAAGATGCGAAGCCAAGGAGATGCCGCCTGCGCAGGGAATTATCGGAAAAGGCAAGTAGTTGCGGACGCCAGTCACGGGCATGCTCCGGTTCTGAAGCGGCGGCAATGAGATGCTCCCTGACCTGCTGCATATGATAGGACCTGCGGCTGTCGGCCCATCGAGACGGGCCATAGGTCCGTTTTATGTACTGAAATATGGCGAAAAGAAGAGTAACGGCCATGGCACCGGCCGCCATATTTATGGCAAGCATGGCCCCAAAACAGACAATAAAACCTAAAAGGCTCAGCCGCTTGTCGAACCAACGAAAACGGGGACGAAATGATGGACTTGCAGACCGTGCCTCGTAAAAAGTAGCGTAGTTAAGAAGACCATATGAGATAAGGAAAAACATAGATACCAACGAAGCGACTGCATTAAGATTTCCCCCGGCTATGGTTGCAAAAGCAATGCATGCGGAAAGCATGACCCCCCGTCTGGGGTTATTAGACGGTCCCACCCCTTTGGCAAAGGGCAGAAGGAAGCTGAAGATCCGGTCTGCCGAAAGAGACTGAAGTATGCGAGGGGCACCTAAAAACGAAGCCATGGCCGATGAAAGGGTAGCAGCAATGACCCCGGCATCTATGAGAAAACCATAACGGGCTACGTCTTTCATTACCCCATAATTCCCGGCAAGTGTTTTCAAAGAGGCAGTTCCGGCTAATATCAGGGCCACGCTGAAATACACAACAATGGAGAGACCAACCGCAAGAAATGTTCCAAGAGGGAGGCTTTTGCCAGGATCTTTCAGATCGCCGGACATGCTCACCCCCTGGGTAAAACCGGTAACGGCTGGAAAAAATACGGCAAACAGAGACCAGAAATGGAACGAATCGGCAGGCAGATCCCAATTGTCGGCAAAAAGGGTTGGGCTCCACTTCACAAAACCGCCCATAAAAAAAGAAAAAAGTGCCGCGGCCAAGAGAGCCATAACTACATACTGAAATCGTGTGGCCCAGTCTGCTCCCAACCAGGCGAATATAAGGAGGAATGAAACAGCAGATATAGCAACAGCCTGGACAGGCAAATGCAAATAACCACTGAAAATGCCGCTCAGGGCCTCTCCAAAACCTATGCAATAAAAGGCTATGGAGACTGACTGGGCGAGGAAGAGCACTATCCCGATAGCCCCGCCGAACTCAACACCGAGGGTACGGGATATAAGGTAGTAATCTCCTCCTCCCTTGACCTTTATGTTGGTGGCAATGGCGGAAAGGGATATGCTTGTCAGGATGGAAATCGTATTGGCCAGGCCGATTATGATCAAAGAACGCCCAAGGCCGGCATTTCCCACTACATAGCCCAGGCGAAGGAATAAAATTATCCCTAATATAGTGAGGATGCTCGGCGTAAAAACACCACCAAATGTACCAAGAGTTCCGGTGGAACCATGGGATCTGGTGCCATATCTGTTAGCGTAATTCTTTGAGAAAGATTCCATTTTCAAGACCATTGCTTAAAATTATAGACCTCAGCATAGATATTATCATACAGGCTTTGGTCAGGCATTCCACTCCTCATAAGACCATAATCAGAAGCTGGATCCGTTGATTCTTGCAATATACTATCTTCTGAATCGATTCAGTATCTTAACAAGGAGTCCCCTGTGAAATTGTATACTGTTTTGGGGGCATATTTCCTGACAGCAGTAGCAGCGGATACATTTGTCATAATCAAAGATAATCTTCCTGCCTTCCATAATAATGGCATCAGCAGGGCATATCTCGGAACACCGGCCGCATTCAATGCAGGAATTTTCTGTCTGAACCGGTTTAGAGACAAGATAATGTTTGGTAAAGCCATCAAAAATACCCGGCAATACACCCATAGAATCCAGAGAGGGAATCTCGAAATCCGGTATACTGAAGACTTCGGGGGATAATCCCTTGAAAATAATTTGCCGAACATCTGTCTTTCCAATTTCCCTTTTATGCGCCGCCCGGTAGAGTGGAAAGGAACGCAGAGGTATTCCAAGCATATGGCAAACAGCCACATCCAGGGCTATCGCATCCTCTGCGGCAGCAATAATATTAATACGTCTCGCTTTTCCATTTGCGGGTCCATGCCCCTCCATGCCCCAGATACCATCCAGAATGGTAAGGGCCGGTCTTATACATAGATAGATATCTATCAGCAGGGAGGCAAAAGAATCCCGGTCTACCCCGGCCATATAATGCCATTCGGCCTTCCGTTGTGCCACAACAGTGCCAAACATGTTTTTTACGCCAAGCGTAAACAACATCTGGGAATGGGTTTTCAGCTTCGGCAGATTGATCACCACATCCGCCTTTATAGCCTGGGAGGCCAATTCTAATTTCTTGAAAATAGAACTGGATGGCAAAGGGACAGGCATGGGATCATTGAGTTCAACCACTTCTATGTCCAATTGATCAGCAATCTCCATCATGCCGGTCTTGAGTGCAACCCGGCTAAATGATCCCAAAGCGGGGCTGTCTCCAATAACGGGTATTCCCCCTGCATCCATAACCATCATGGCCACAGCCCGAACTATACTTGGATCAGTCGTAATTCTCTTCTCCGGAGGCTGTGCAGAAAGCAGATTGGGCTTTAGTAAAACACGATCACCTTTCTTCACAAAACGTGCAATCCCGCCAAGCAAGTCTATAGACTTGCTTACACCCTCCACTACCTTATCAGGCCCGTAATCTTCGCACCTGACCAGAGAAACAGTGCTCAAAATTCCCCCCTTCCTTGTTCTATAAACATGGAGCTGTTCGATCCCGGTCCCCTACTTACCGGATCTTGGATATAGCATCTTCTTGCCTAAATTATGGTCATTTTATGACACTATCTAAGATTTCTGTTTAAAAGGCAAAGATTTTAGGTCATGTCCAACATAATAAGGCCCATCATACAATTAATGAACGGATGTTTCCTTTCAGACAAAAACTGTAAAATCCTCGGTACATTCTTGTCTTGACTTTGATTCACCTGTTGGGTTATTTTCCAGCCTGTATATCTATTTTTCTGTGGTTTTGCGAATCTCCTTGCCGCAGAGAAAACACATGCTGAGGATTCTGCCGAATGGCGATTCAAAATTAACCAAGAGAGGATTCAAACATGGGAGAAAGGACTGAACAGATCAGGAATGTTGCCCTCATAGCACATGGGGGTTCAGGGAAAACATCCTTGGCCGAGGCCATGCTTTTTGACGGAAAGGCCGTCACCAGGTTGGGGAAAGTGGATGACGGGACATCCAATCTGGACTTTGAGCCGGAAGAGACAAAAAGGAAGACAACCATAAGCACGGCGCTACATCATTGTGATTGGAAAAAACACATAATAAATATCATTGATACCCCCGGGGATGATAATTTTCTCTCTGATACCAAGCTTTCGCTTCAGGCGGCCGATGGCGTGGTTGTGGTGATAGACGCTACAGGCGGCGTAAAAGTAGGTACTGAAAAAGTGTGGGCATTCGCAGATGAACAGAAACTTCCGCGGATAATATTCATAAACAAACTGGACAGGGAAAGGGCTGATTTTTTCAAGGTCGTGGAAGAGGTTTCGCAAACCTTTGACATAAAGGGAACCCCCCTCTTCCTTCCCATAGGAATTGAGGATAATTTCCTCGGTATAGTGGATATGATCAAGATGAAGGCTTATACTTACCTCAAAGACGGGAGTGGTAAATTCGAACAGACTGATATTCCCACAGACATGCAAGAGACCGTAGGTGAATGGCGTGAAAAAATGATCGAGAATATTGTTGAAGTCAATGATGAGCTCATGGAAAAATATCTTGAAGGGGAAGAGCTATCCCCTTCTGAGATAGAAAAGACCCTTGTTGAGGGCATCACATCCCGCACGTTGATTCCGATTGTGTGCGGGTCGGCAACTCTGAATATGGGAATAGTCCAGTTAATGGATATGATCGTTCAGGGTCTGCCCTCACCTGTTGAAAGAGGTCCCAGAGAAGGGAAACTGCCGGGAAGTGAAGAAACAGTTGAAAGACCGCCTCTCCTTGATGCCCCATTTTCCTCACTTGTCTTTAAGACCATTGCCGATCCGTTTGCAGGAAAACTCTCCCTGCTCCGGATCTTTTCGGGCAGCATCAAACCTGACTCATCGGTATTTAATGCCAATAAAGGTGTCCAGGAGAAATTCGGACAATTACTCTTTATAGAAGGCAAAAAGCAGCAGCCTGCAGAGATTGCAGGACCGGGAGACATTGTGGCCATAGCAAAACTGAAACAGACATCCACAGGTGACACCCTGTGTGCCGAAAGCGATCCAATCATTTTTAGCCCGACGGAAGTGCTCCCACCGGTCATATCCTATGCAATAGCTGCCAAAGACAAAGGAAGCGAAGACAAGGTCTTTATATCATTTGCCAGGATACTCGAAGAAGATCCGAGCCTCAGGCTGGAAAGAGATCAGTCCACCGCCGAAAGCATCCTTTCCGGGAGAGGACAGATACATATCGAAACTGCATGCGAAAAATTGAGCCGAAAATTTGGTGTGGAAGTAGAACTGAGCCCTGTGAAGGT
>CAZQAA010000022.1:0-7312 GCA_964591255.1 uncultured Desulfobacterales bacterium
CTTGAATTTCTGAAGGTAGACATAAGATTCCCATCAGGTGACATGCGGCCCAAGGCCAAAAAGATGCTGGACAAACTCGCTGTAACCCTTAGCAGAGAGGAAGACAAACGGATAAGGGAAAAGCGATCTTCCAGCCCCAGGGCTAGGGCGGTGACGGTCAGAGGAATTCGGCACTGGTCAACCGATAATTATACCCGTGTGGTTATTGATCTGGATGGTCCTGTAAAATATGAATACCACTTACTCAAGGCCGATCCCCGACTCAAAAAACCGCCAAGGCTTTATATAGATATAAAAAATGCCTTTGTTGCCTCTGAAATAAACAAAACATTAACAATCGCAGATGGACTGCTCAAAGGGGCAAGGGCGGGTCAATACACAAGGAATACGGTCAGGGTCGTTTTGGATATAGAAACCATAGGCAGATACAAGGCCTTTCATCTCTATGACCCTTTCAGAATTGTTGTGGATGCCCGCGGGGTCAACAAAAAGAAGAAAAAGATTGTTCATGCCAAATCAGGTCACAAAAAAAGGCATGTGACAAAGGGAATCAAAAAGGTCAAAAGCCCTGATACCGCGGTCTCCCTTGCAAGGCAACTTGGTCTTAATGTTGACAGGGTGGTTATAGATCCAGGCCATGGAGGAAAAGACCCTGGCTGCATTTTCGGAAAAGGCATAAAAGAAAAAAATATTGTGTTGCATATTGCAAAGCTGCTATCAAAAAAGATTGAACAGAGGATAGGATGCAAGGTCTTTTTGACTAGAGACAGAGATATCTTCCTTCCCCTTGAGCGGAGAACCGCTATAGCAAATTTAAAGAAGGCGGATCTTTTCATATCGCTGCACGTTAATGCCCACAGGAATAGAAAGGTCAAGGGTATTGAGACATATTTCCTGAATATGGCTACAGATGAAAGGGCGGTCATGGTAGCAGCAAGGGAAAACGCCACGTCGCAGAAAAACATAAGTGATCTTCAGTCCATACTGAATGACCTAATGCTGAATACAAAGATCCATGAATCAAGCCGGCTGGCCCACAAGGTACAACAAGGAGTGGTCTCACGGCTCAAAACATCATACAAGAAGGTAAAGAGTCTCGGGGTAAAACAGGCCCCGTTTTATGTGCTTATTGGTGCCCAAATGCCCGCCATCCTTGTAGAAACGGGATTTATTACCAACAGTACCGAAAGGCAGCGCCTTCTCAACAGGGCCTATGAAGAAAAATTGGCCGAGGGGATCTGCAAGGGGATTACAGACTACATCAAGAGTATCGATCAAGTGGCATATCTGCCAACCTCATAAGTTGCCTTCCAATATATTGTTTCCTGTAGTTGTTATGATTGGTAACGAAATAGAACCGCTATCGGGACATTATGCGGTCTGGGACAAGAAGGAGAAACACATCCATGAAAATTATTTGACATAATACCTCCAGACGATTACAAAAAGCCAAAATAATATAAATATGGGACCACTTCGTATTAATATGTGGCCATGCCGCCATATTTAGTGAATATATAATCAGGCGGTTATATGGAACTTATACACAACCATCGTCAATAACTGGATATACCTTATAAAGCTATGATAAAAACACATTCATTTCATATTCCCGTAATGGGAATCGGATTTACTGTTGATACTCCCTTAAAGGTTTCTCAATACGGTATTGATTCTGTAATTTCCCTAGTTGATGATATTCTTCTGGAGAAAATTAGAAAGATATACTGTGATAAATTTAAAATCGTTTACAAAGAGATTACCGAAGATACTGAAGATTTCAGGGCAAAAAGGATCACCTCCTACCTGAATTTGATAAACAGCCTGGCAAAAAACAAATTTGAAGATTTGAGAAATACTACTCTTGAAAAGAGTGATGAGCTGAAAAAATACTTCGATATGTTACCCGACAGTTCTGCCCTAAAACAGAAAATCAAAGCCTTATCAGCGAAATATTCCGATTTATGTAAGGCAGGAACCTGGATAAAAGATAATTTGTCAATGGGCAGTATTGATGTGAATATTATGACCAAACTTGATAAAGAAAATTATATCAAAGGAGAAAAACTACCTATAGAGTACAATGATGCCCATGCTGCGCTTAGGGGGTATGCGAATAGCGATTTGAATTCTTCCCTGGTGCTCTCGGCAGGAATGAATCCCAGACTATATAGCTACATAGGGCAATTTGACGATTTCTATCCCGATCAAAATGGGAAGATAAAAAAAAGGATTATTTTAAAAGTCAGTGATTACAGATCGGCTTTAATTCAAGGCAAATTTTTAGCTAAAAAAGGATTATGGGTTTCAGAATACAGGATTGAATCAGGACTTAATTGCGGAGGGCATGCGTTTGCAACAGATGGCTATCTTATAGGCCCCATCCTGGCTGAATTTAGAGATAAAAGAGAAGAATTAATCCAATTGATTCATAAAATTTTTGTCAAAGCACTCGCTAACAAGAAACGACCAGTACCTAAGAGAGGGCTGCCATTAAAAATAACCGCTCAAGGTGGTGTGGGGACAGCTGAAGAACATCAATTTCTAATCGATCATTATCAGCTTAATTCAGTTGGGTGGGGGACTCCTTTTCTTTTGGTACCTGAAGTAACAACGGTTGACAGTTTTACCCTAAACAAGTTGATTGAAGCCAAAGAAGATGATCTATATTTAAGTAATACATCTCCCATAGGTATTCCATTCAACACCCTTAGAAGAAATACAAAGGATCTTGAAAAAGAGGCCTTGATCGCACAAGGGACACCAGGGAGTCCATGTCCCAAAAAATACCTGTCTTTAAACAAGGAATTTACAGAAAGAAGCATCTGTACGGCTTCACGTCAATACCAGTATCTGAAGTTAAAGGAACTGGAAAAAGAAAAAGAAAAGCTGTCTCCTCAACAATATCAAATCAAATATGACGATATTGTTGCAAAATCATGTATTTGTACTGGATTAGGGGCATCAGCCATGTTAGTTAACAAATTAGGCACTAAAAGTGAAAAACATGGCGTTTCAATCTGCCCAGGGCCAGACATGGCATATTTCTCAAAAATAATGAGCCTAAAAAATATTACCGATCATATTTATGGAAGATCAAATTTCATCACAAGAACCGATCGTCCAAATATGTTTATAAAAGAGCTGAAAATTTATATTGATTTTCTAAAAAATAAAATAAAGGAAACAGGAATGTATATGACAGAAAAGCAAGAAAAATATCTCTTGAATTTCATAAATAATCTAACTGACGGAATTAACTATTATTACAAGCTGTTCAGCGACTTGAAACATATATTTGAAGATACAAAATCTATCATTCTGAGTGAGTTGGAAGCCAGTAAAAAAATCTTACATATTCTGAATTTAGAAATAGAAAGGATGGGGTCAAAAAAAGAACATGTCCCGGCTGGTTGAGGTTTCTGACGGGTTGCAACATCCATGATATAATTTTTCTAAATATGCATACAATCCTCCTCCTGACTGCCACCAGGCCAAAAGGCCCCGAATCCAGGACCACCAGGATCAATAGCGGTAGTGCCGTGACAATATTCTGCTACCACTAGATCACTTAAATCATCATAGCCAATCAGTCCAGTATGCTCACGTCCTGAACCGGCCACAAATCTTGTCTTGTGATTATGGTGATCACCCTTATTACCTTAGCATGATAAGCCGCCTTAAAAGCCTTCTACAATCATCAAAAAAACAGGGAGGAGAGCAGCCGCCTTTTTGTGGACAGCAATAAGCATAGAAGCGGTTATTTCATCAAATGCAAAAAAGTTTAAGCAGTAGAGACTGGAGGTTCGATTGATTTATGAGGAATGCGGGTTAAAATGGTATGCAGACCAATAGCTTGAAGGGTGAAACTGAGGTGAAAGGGAAAATTATTAAGGACGTAATGATTCACAAGAGGCAATCATATCGCTGGGTTGTGCTCAGCATTTGTTGGTTTGGATATATCATTGCCATGATGCAGAGGTTGTCCATAGGACCCCTTGCTCCTTTTTTAAAGGAGGGATTGTCTCTTACCAGTTCTCAAATAGGGATGTTTACGTCTGCAATCTTCCTGGGATATATGATCTCACTGGTTCCTGCAGGCATCCTGGTGGACAAGGCAAATGAAAGATGGGTCCTCTCTTTTTCTGAAATTACAGGAGGGGCGTTTGTGGTCTGCATGTTCTTCGTTTCCCATCTTTATCAGGCACTGATATTTATGTGTCTTTGTGGAATAGGGCTGGGAGCCATTCTTCCTGCCACCTCAAAGGCGATACTTACATGGTTTCCAGAAGATGAACGTGGAACAGCCATGGGTATTAAACATACTGCCATCAATATAGGCGGAATTATCGGATCAGTAACCCTGCCCTCTATTTCTCTTGCACTTTCATGGCGACATTCATATATGATTATTGGAGTTGCCGGGATAATAGTGGGGATAGCAACCCTTCTCTATTACAGGCCATTTCAGATCGAAGTCCATGCAGACTTGAATAAACGGGCCAGGGAATCGATCCTTGAGGTGTTAAGAGACAGAAATATCCTCCTGGTGACACTGGCAGGGTTCTGCGCCACTATTGAATTCGCCCTGATTACCTATTTTGTACTTTTCTTAAAAGAAGCGCTTGGCTTTGCAATTGTCACAGCGGGATTTCTTTTAGCCGTCCTGGAGGGAGGAGGAGGTCTTGGAAAACCTATCCTCGGTTTTATAAGCGACATAGCCTTTCACGGAAGCAGAAAACGTGCATATCTATTGGTATGTATTGTGTGGACGATAGCCTCTCTTATTGTGGCATTTATATCCCCTATCCTTCCAACTTATCTGCTGGTAGTTTTATTCATAATAATTGGAATGTCTACCATCGGCTGGAGTGGAATCCATTTCACCTTCATAGCAGAGCTGGGGGGTAAAAACCGAGTAGGGACTGCCACAGGGATCAGCACAATCATTCTTACCTTTGGAGGTATGCTATGGCCTCCCGTGGTTGGCAAAATCATAGATATGACCGGTGGCTATAGATGGATGTGGATTTTTGTCTCAGTTCTCGGAGTAGCGGCATCTGTCCTCCTTCTCTTTGTTCGAGAATCAGGGGACGACCTTGAACATTCAAACAAATCAACTTAGCGGTCAGTATCCCCCGTAAATCCCTGGCCCGGACCCGGTCCTTTTGCCTTCCTCTCCACAGTATATAATCCCTTTTCAATTCGATGGCGACACGATAATTATGTGTATGCAATAAAAATATTGAAAAGATAACGAAACATCAAAAAATTACTTTTTGAGAGGCCTTGCGCGGACAACAATTCAGGGAATACCATACCCGATTTATTTTGCTTCAGGCTTTCCGCAGATTTTGGCCGTTTACATCCTATGATTTTTGTGTAGAATAAAATGTTCAAGTTTTAGGCTTATTGCGGCAGCGCGGAACCAAGGCAGCCGGAAAGATCCGGGCCGTACAAGGAAAAAGGCTGAAAGGGAAGGAGATGCATTCATGAAATGCCGTTGCGGCGGAGAACTAGTGCTTGTAAAGAGATGAGCCGGTGTTTTGCTGGTCTGCAGGCGGTGCGGATCCAACCTCCCCATCTCGGTTGAAAACATTACCGATGAGCTGGAAGAGATGCTGGCCTATGTCAACTGCGACCGTTTGTAATTTTGTAATATTGCCGCCAAATTCCTTTGGCCAAAAAACCATGGATTTCCCCACGTGTTGGACACGGGGTATTGTTCTGTACGGCTTGTATGGCCTGCGTAGCGAGGTATGAAACTCGGCATCTTACACATGAGTCGGAACGAGAATTTCATATAACCAAAATGTCAAGGAGGAAATTTGAATCATGTTGAAACTTGGTGAAAAAGGGGCCATTCCCCAAAGAGACAAAACCACCTATGCCATTGCGCCCCATATCCCATGCGGGGTCATATCTCCGGAGCAATTGCGGACGATTGCGGATGTGGCGGAAAAATACGGGGCCAAGGCAATAAAGCTCACCGGTGCCACCCGTATCGCCATTGTGGGATTCAAGGAAGAGGACATTGACAACGCTTGGGCGGAACTGGGAACAGATAAGGGAGCTGCGGTGGGCCTGTGTGTACGTAGCATTCGGGCGTGCCCTGGAACCACATTCTGTTCCATTGCCAAACAAGATGCACTGGGCATAGGCATGAAACTCGACGGACTTTACCATGGCCGGGAACTGCCGGGAAAATTTAAGATGTCTGTCTCCGGGTGCAAGCTCGCCTGTGCCGAATCCTGGGTGCGGGATGTGGGCCTCATAGGTGAGGCAGGCGGATGGAAGATGGTGGTAGGAGGAAACGTAGGGGCGAGCCCCCGTATTGCCGATGAATTTTCAAGCGGCCTTGATGATGATCAGGCCATGGATTACATATCAAAAGTGGTGCAAGTCTATACGGAAAACGCCAAGAAGGGTGAACGCCTGGGAAAAATGATCGAGCGTATGGGGATAGATTTCCTGAAAAAAGCCGTTTTAACTCCCTGATCCCATGGAAAGATGATGCATGTTACACCCTCCACCACCAACGGGGTAACATGCATCTCTATAGTGACTCCCTGAATGGACTGTACCAAAATAAAAACCTTTGCAAAATGCTGCTGAAAATGTTCATGAGAATTCTTCTTTTTTGATCGCTATTTTTATGTCTTGCACGCTTGCTTTTTTTCTGCTTCCGCATATAGTTAGATTTTGGCTAATTTAAATAAGGCGTTCGCTAACTTTGTCATTGCAGTTGTGAACCTGTGCAACGTGCTACGACTGAACTCCCTGGTTTTTAGGAACGCAGCGGAGTAAAAATCCAGTGCAGTGATTTGTTAGAAAAAATTCTTAGAAGAAAAATAATCAGCTGCTATTTAAATCCCTGTTCTTTGTGTTTCATCGCGATAGTCTCAGCCAAATTCTCAAGAGCTTTAAAATCAGCCTCTGATGGTGATCCTTTGGAAAGAACAGGCTCGATAACTTCTACTTTAAGATTAGGAATCATCCCTGCCAAGACTTCTACAGTCTTACCACCCCACCCGTAGGAGCCGATAATGGAAAGGAATTTTGTTTTAGGCCTCAGGGCGTTTGCCAGAAACGCGGCATATGCAGCGTAAGGATGAGGTCCGGCCAGGATGGTTGGAGTTCCAACTACGATTGTAGCCGCGTCAACCAGGGCAACGGCAAGCTTTCCTATATCCGTAACAGCAAGATTGAACTGTTCGATTCCGACACCTTTCTCCGCAAGAGCAGATACAAGATAATCCACCATCTGCCTTGTGCTTTCATGCATGGTTACATACGGGATGACTACTTTGTT
>CAZQAA010000023.1:0-2563 GCA_964591255.1 uncultured Desulfobacterales bacterium
GTTTTGTTAATCCTGGGGGAAATGTTTTGGTAAATCGTTATAGGGTTGACCATGATGGAACAAGGGAGCTCCTCTTGTCCAGTGCTATAAATTTGTTTTATGAGAAAGGTTATGCAGGGGCGTCTGTAAGGGAAATTGTAAAAGCGGTTCGTGTAACTAATTCAATACTCTATCATCATTTTAAAGACAAAAATGAACTCCTCTATGTGATCATTGACAGGATCGGCAAGGAATTGATTGAAAACCTTCGATCTGTTAAAGAGAGGTATGACGATCCTGTAGAGATCCTTTCCAGGATGATTTTTAGTCAAGTCTGCATTGTAAAAGAGAGAAAAAAGGAGGTAAAGATATTTTTGGAGGAGCAATATCAATTGGAGCCCAAATATGAGGCCAGGATATTACATCAGCACCGGCAAATATATGATCTGTATCGAGTGCAACTTGAGGTGTTGGAAAAGGAAGGACGATTGCGCAATATAAGCAAGACGGTTATCAATTTTGCAATCCATGCAATGATGAACTGGTCCTACCGTTGGCATCAGGAAGAAGGCCCCATGGATATCGAAGATGTGGCCGCAACGATAACGGATATATTGTTTAGAGGCATTCTTATAACAGAAAAAAATAAAATTTATGCTTGACAAGAACGAACGTTCGAAACTATATTCCAAACTTGATTAAGAATAAGAATAGGGTTCGGTGTTTGTCGTTTGTTGTAATGACTGACTGGCGCCGCCTAGGGAATGAGGGGGCTTCGGGGCATTTTTAGTGCCGGGAGACGAAGCAGATCTTTGAAAAATATTCATCATTGTGCAATCTGTAAGGATACTCAGATATTGGCCATATTGTTTTGCAGTGGCAAGCCCAGGAGGGGAGTGGGTTAACAGGTGGCACGGAACAGATATTTTTCAAGGGAACAGAACTATGGATTAGATGTTAAGGAGGAACTATGGCAGGAGTAGTGGGATTTTTCAGGAAGCATTATCTGCTTGCTTTTGGTTTGTTGGCAGTAGTTTTGTGCGGTGGCGGGGTGTGGTTTATGTATCAAACCATGCTGGCTGCCAAACCCAAGGCAAGAGTCGAGGTAGAGAGGAAATATCACCATCACAACCTCCTTGATGTGGATTTTGGTGACAAAGACCAGGGCTGGATTGTAGGGTATAAAGGGCTGATCCTGCATTCTTTTGATGGAGGGCTAACGTGGAAAAGACAGGTTAGTAATACTCTTGGCACCTTGGCTGGGGTTGATTTTATCAATAAAGATGTTGGGTGGGCAGTAGGTCTGTATGGAACAATACTGCACACAAAGGACGGCGGCAGGCATTGGGTGAAACAGGAATCAGAGGCAGATCCCCTCTCCTATATATGTGATGTTCAGTTTTTTGATGAAAATGAGGGATGGGCGTGTGGTAATATGGGAGTGGTCCTTCATACCGTAAACGGCGGTGAAGAATGGGAGCTTGTGGATATAGAAGAATATGTGGACTGGGACACCCCTTTTAATCGTCTGAAATTTATTGACAAGAACAATGGCTGGCTTGTGGGCGAAAACGGCATCTGTATGCATACGATAGATGGAGGGGAAACCTGGGAAGTACTGAGAAACTTGGGTACGCTTAAGACCCTGTTTGGTGTGGATTTTCTGACAAGAGATTTTGGATTTATAGTGGGTGCGGATGGTGTCCTGCTTATGACCAAAAATGGAGGCAGATCATGGATCAAACCCAAATGGAAGGCAACGCCTGTTGAGAGTCACATTTTTCAGGTCTGTATGAAGGCTAGTGAGGAATACAATCCGGCAAGTAATCTCGGGCTGGATATTTATGCGGTAGGCCGAGGGACCATACTCCATACTTATGGTTCATTGCAGAAAAACTGGGAGCGCATTATTGAAGTGGACCGCCCCATCAAGTACACATGGTTTTATGGGATGTGTTGGCCAACTGACCATATAGGGGTGGCTGTTGGAGAGGACGGTCTTATCCTGCGTACATGGGACGAGGGTCTTCACTGGGTAACCATTGAATATGGTTATGAATATGAAGAGACAGGAGAATAAGTCCGGCTGAGTGATAGTTGGGAAGTTCAATAATTTTCAGGAGGGAGAATAAATATGGGAGAAGAGGTAAAAACGACCGGCATGAGCGTAAGAATAGCCGATACGATTATGAGGCTCCGGGTTTTGATCCTTGTGATCTGTGGAGTCCTTACACTTGTTTTTGCTTTTGGGCTTACCAAGCTTCAGATAAGGGTTCAGCTGGATGAGATGGTTCCCCCGCTTCATCCGTACATAAAACTCAATCAGAGGTTTTTGAAGGTATTTGGTGGTAGCAATACGGTGGCCATAGAAGTCAAGGCAAGGGAAGGGGATATTTTTAACAAGGAGATCCTTGGCAAGATCAAGCGGATTACCGACGAGATACAGTACCACCCATATGTGAGAAGGGCGCTTGTGGCCTCAATTTCCAAGCGTAAAATGAAGGCAGTGAGGGGGTATTCGGGAGGAGAAATAGACGTGTCGGCCTTGATGTATCCTGATCTTCCCAAAAACCGGCAAGAGATG
>CAZQAA010000024.1:0-6170 GCA_964591255.1 uncultured Desulfobacterales bacterium
GAAATAATCGAAATAGCCCTTTCGGTTAAACCAGACCTGGCTACCCTTGTTCCTGAAAAGAGGGAGGAACTGACTACAGAGGGTGGGCTTGACATAATACGCCAGCAAGATCATCTTAAAGAGGTTGTAAAAAGATTAAAGGCTTCCAACATTAAAGTCAGTTTTTTCATAGATCCTGATCCCGAACAGGTTAAGGCATCTTCTTACTGCGGGGCCGATATCGTTGAAATCCACACAGGTCATTACTCAGAAGCCCTTACTGAATCGGAGGCAAATGAACGCTTTAAACGCGTGGCAGCAGCCGTGGAATCGGCTGTGGATTATAATCTGGCCATCAGTGCCGGACATGGGCTCAATTATGTCAATATCAAACGCTTTGTAGATTTGTCAAAGATAGAAGAATATAGTATTGGACACAGTATTGTTGCTCGGGCCGTATTGGTAGGTTTCGAGAAGGCGGTACGTGAAATGGTCGAACTGGTAAAAAATTTTTAAAAAATGATTTACGGTATCGGAGTAGATTTAGTAAGTATTAAAAGAATCGACAGGGTAATCCAAAGATGGAAAGACAGATTCATTGCGAGGGTCTTTACGCCTGACGAAGCGAGGATTTGTCACAAAAGATTGCACCCGTCTTCTGCTTTTGCATTACGGTTTGCTGCCAAGGAGGCCTTTTCCAAGGCATTGGGTCTGGGAATGAAGCATGGCATCAAATGGAAGGACATAGAGGTCTTCAATCATCCAAGCGGCAAACCGGGACTAAATTTGTATGGGATATCTTCGAAAATCTTTCATGAAAAGGGGATAACATCCATCCATCTTAGCCTATCTGACGAAAATGGATATGCCATGGCTATGGTGGTATTGGAAAAATCATAAACGTCTTGTCTCCATACCGACTCATATATCATACTGTATCTGAGGATGAGACGATCTTACTCGGGAAAAAACTTGGTGAGGACCTCATAGCGGGTGATTTTATTGCGCTTGCTGGTGAGCTGGGCAGCGGGAAAACCTGGTTTACAAAGGGACTTGCTCTGGGTCTCGGAATTTCACCCGGGACGGTTATTACCAGCCCGTCTTTCTCGCTCGTCAATGAATATGAAGGGCGACATCCTCTATTTCATATAGATGCTTACAGGCTGGAGAAGCTTTCTGCTTTTCTGTCGGCCGGGCTCAGTGAGTATTTTGATAAAAACGGTGTTGTGGCCATGGAGTGGTCCGACCGTTGGCCGGAGATATTGCCAGACTCGAAACTGGTTGTTCATTTTACTATAATTGACCAGTCATCGAGAAAAATTGCTATGTCAGGTGATCATCCAAGGCCTATTGATATATTGAAAGATCTGGAAAAAGTTATTGAACCAGACAAAAAGATAAATAGGGTATTCGTGTAATAATCAATAGTTAGAAAACAGTTAGAATAAATACAGCGGCTTGGGAGAACCGATCCGGAAAAGACAACCGGCCTGATTATTGTAAGCTATTACAAACAGATATCAGGAAGCAAAGTCTTTACCTTAAAAAAAGAAAGAACATTTGATATATGGCACTGATAGTTCAAAAATATGGCGGCACCTCGGTAGGCAGCATTGAAAAGATAAAGGCAGTTGCCAAGAGGGTAATTGAGTACCATAAAGATGGAAATCAAGTAGTGGTAGTCTTGTCGGCTATGGCCGGTCAGACCGATGGCCTAATAGAAAAGGCCCATGAGATATCTCCTGATCCTGACCCAAGGGAACTGGATGTCCTTGTCTCTACAGGTGAGCAGGTTAGTGTGGCACTGTTTGCCATGGCTGTAAAGAGCATGGGATATGATGCCCGCTCTCTCTTAGGATTCCAGGTAGGTATACATACAGACCGATTATATGGCAAGGCAAGGATCCATGAAATAGACACAACCCGACTCCAAAGGGAGCTGGACAAAGGCAGGATAGTTACTGTAGCGGGATTTCAGGGCCTGGATGAACGGGGAAACATCACCACCCTTGGTCGGGGTGGGTCTGATACAACCGCCGTAGCCCTGGCAGCAGCTTTAGGCGCTGATGTCTGCGAGATATTTACCGATGTAGAGGGGGTTTACACTACTGATCCCAATATATGCCCAAATGCCAGAAAGATGGATTCCATTTCATATGATGAAATGCTCGAAATGGCCAGCCTGGGGGCAAAGGTATTGGAGATCCGTTCAGTAGAATTTGCCAAAAAATTCAATGTTCCTATACATGTTAGATCAACTTTTTCAATGGAAAGGGGAACAATGGTAGTCGCAGAAACAAAGGATATGGAAAAGGTAATGGTGTCCGGAGTTACTTACAACAAAAATGAGGCAAGAGTAACTATAAGAAAGGTGCCGGATCGACCAGGAATCGCCTCACGTATATTTGAACCTATATTTGAGGCAGGAATTGTGGTTGATATGATCGTCCAGAATACGAGTGAAGATGGCCTTACCGATCTTACTTTTACTGTTCCAAAATCTGATTTTCAACGGACAATGAAGCTGGTATTGGAAATAGCAAGGGATGTAGAGGCAGAAAAAGTCATGGGGGACGAAAATATCGCCAAGGTCTCTATTATAGGGGTTGGCATGAGGAGCCATGCAGGCGTAGCCAAAAAAATGTTCGAGGCCCTGGCAATGGAGAATATGAATATTATTATGATAAGCACGTCCGAAATAAAGATATCGTGTATTATTCAAGAAAAATACACAGAGCTTGCAGTTAGGACCCTTCACAAAGTCTTTGGATTGGACGATGAAAAAAGTGATGGGCAATGATCAAACAGCTGCTATCCTGCTCCTGTTGCTTTTTTTATTATATATTCATCTATTGAAAACGTCTTATAGCATCCTCCGACCTTACACCCCTACCTTCGAAGGACAAGTTTTTGTACAGATTTCAGGAAAAGTCATACATCCCGGGGTTTACGTATTCCATCGGAGGCCGGATCTGAAAACTTTAGTGAACCGGTCCGGTAAATGTGATCTTGATACGGGTAAGTACCCGTTATGGTCAAGCGGCCTGAATTCCGGAAGCAGGATCAACGTCCAGGCCACGAAAAATGGTATATTTTTTTTAAAAAGCGAGATGTCTGCCTTCTATAAGATCACGTTAGACCTGCCCATTGATCTTAACAAAGAAAACATTTCAGGACTCACTGCTGTTCCGGGAATCGGACCAAGCACTGCAGCCGCTATTGTTAGGAAAAGAGACAAAAAAAAAGGGTTTGTCAAGCTGGAAGAACTCATGGATATAAAGGGGATAGGACCTTCTTTATATAAAAAGATACGACACTACTTTGTGTTGGAGCAGGTCAAAGGATAATGATTATACTGGGCATAGATACATCTTGTGATGATACTTCAGGCGCGGTGGTGGAGGACGGTCGACGTGTTTTGTCCAATGTGGTACACTCCCAGATAAAGGTCCATAATCCATATGGGGGTGTCGTACCAGAGCTTGCATCAAGAGAACACCTCAAAAATATTGTACCCGTCATCCGGGAGGCCCTTCTCAGAGCAGGAATCGAAATGGGAGACCTGGATGGCATCGCCGTTACAGTTGGTCCTGGTTTGGTAGGTTCCCTTCTGGTAGGACTTTATTATGCCAAGGCCCTGGCATACACCCAAGGCATTCCTCTGATAGCAGTAAATCATCTGGAAGGTCATATCCTTTCCATATTTCTGGAAGATGAAATTCCAGCATTCCCTTTTGTGGCATTGACCGTCTCTGGAGGGCACACAAACCTCTACAAGGTAAATAAATATGGGGACTATGTACTGATGGGCCAGACCTTAGACGATGCGGCAGGAGAGGCATTTGATAAAGTGGCCAAGGTCTTGGGCCTTGGCTATCCAGGTGGAGCAGTTATTGAAAATATGGCGAACAAAGGAGATAAACAAAGGATCGGATTTCCGAAGGCGTATCTATCAAATGATTCTCTCGACTTCAGCTTCAGTGGTTTGAAGACCTCTGTAGCCTTGTATGTCAAGAAATGGCGTACAGCTTCCTTGCAAGATGAGGTAACCATTGCAGATATCGCCGCATCATTCCAGGAATCAGTAGTGGATGTCCTGACCCATAAGACAATGCTGGCAAGAGAAAAGGCAGAGACATTTTCAGTAGTTGTGACCGGCGGAGTTGCATGCAACAAGAGACTGAGAGCCAGATTGTCTGAGGCTGCATCAAAAAAGGATACTCGTGTATACTGTCCCCAACCGGAGTTCTGTACCGACAACGGGGCAATGATTGCGATTGCAGGTTATCACAGGCTCCTAAACGGAGAAAAAGCAAAATTATCCATAGACGTAAAATCCAGGTATCCCATTTCAGATCTCGTACATGCTAGATGTCGATAAAAATGAAGTTTCAAAGACAGATAAAATATTACTACCTGAGGTTAGTCCGTTTGAAAGACGATCCCCGCGAGCTGGCTCTGGGCGTGGCACTGGGGGTTTTTGCAGGTATGATGCCAATCATGCCTTTTCAGACCATAATAGCCATTGCCATGGCCCTGTTCATGAAAGCAAGCAAAATAACGGCCGCGGCTGGAACATGGATAAGCAATCCCTTAAACTGGTATCTTGTCTATTTTTACAACTATAAACTTGGTGCGTTCATTCTGGGTCTGCCAAAGCAGAGCATCATATTTTCTTCCATAATGAATGCTGCACGGTCCGGGACCGAACCAATGGTCATTGTAGAAAAGATACTTGGATCCGGAACCGCCATGATCGCTGCGTTCCTGATCGGTGGAATAATAATGGGCATTTCCCTGGCCATTCCCTCTTATTTCAGCTCTCTATACATTTTTATATATATAAGGGCCTTGAAAGAAAAGAGGAGACATAAACATTGACCCATACTGACCTGCTGAAATCGAATATACAAGCCCATATGAGACCAAAAAAGAGATTGGGGCAACACTTTCTTGTCAAGGACAGCATAATTCAGGAAATAATAGGACGTTCCGGTTTCGGTGCATCCGATTTGATTGTGGAAATAGGCCCCGGACTCGGGGCACTTACTCTGCCATTAGCCAGATCCGTAAAACAGATAATAGCCGTTGAAAAGGACAGTAATCTAGTAGACCTGCTCAAGAAAAAGCTGGTCCGGACGGGGATCCAAAATGTAACTGTTGTTAATCACGATATCCTAAAGTGGGATTTTCACCAAGCAAAACCTTTCCATTCATCCAGGCTCCATGTCATTGGAAACCTTCCATATAATATTTCTTCGCCTTTATTAAAAAAGCTCGTAGAAAATAAAATGTTCATAGACAGGGCAGTACTCATGTTGCAGGAAGAAGTAGCACGAAGGCTCACAGCATCCCCCTGTGAGAAGGCATATGGGGCATTAACTCTCCTGATTCGATACCACGCACATACTGTTACTTTGCTGGAGGTGCCAAAAGAGGCATTCTATCCAAAGCCAAAGATAAACTCAGCGGTTGTAGAGCTTGACTTTGAACAACAATATCCCGACATATCGGTTCGGGAAAAAGATTTCAGCAAAGTGGTAAAGGGGGCTTTTGCGCATCGGAGAAAAACAATCTTAAACTCTTTAAAGGGTTCAAACGCATCCTTTGACCGGGCAACGCTTTTATATGCAATGAAAAAATGTACAATAGATCCAAAAAGACGTGCTGAAACACTCCATATGGATGAATTCCTTCGCCTTGCCTCGGTCCTTTCATTGACAAAAGCCCGTGGTAAATGTTAATTTTATTGGTTTAAAAATATCTTTTCACAGGTACCATCAGGAATGGAGATTATAAAAACTGTCAAGTTAATGCAAAGTACTTCTAAGCGATTAAGATCATCAGATCATAAATTGGCTTTGGTTCCCACAATGGGCTTTTTTCACGAGGGCCACTTAGAGCTCATGCGTGTTGCCAAAAGACATTGCAATGATTTGATAGTAAGTATTTTTGTGAATCCTATGCAATTCGGACCCTCAGAAGATTACGAAGTATACCCACGAGATATAAAGGGAGACCTGGAAAAAGCATACAAGGTGGGTGCCGATATTATATTTATGCCGCCGGCCGAGGAGATATACCCTGACGGTTTCCAAACAAAAGTCCTTGTAAAAAATATCACCCAACACCTATGTGGCATCTCAAGGCCTACTCATTTTGTAGGTGTTACCACCGTGGTGGCCAAGCTG
>CAZQAA010000025.1:0-25541 GCA_964591255.1 uncultured Desulfobacterales bacterium
ATGAACGGGCATAAAAAGCTCAAGGATTTTTTTATCGATCTTAAGGTTCCTTCTGAGATAAGGAGAAAAACGCCTGTTTTGACGTGCGGAGAGATGATAATCTGGGTATGCGGTCTTAGGATCGATGACCGTTTCAAGATAACAAAGAATAGCAAAAGGATCTTAAAGGTGAAGTTAATATAAGGCAGATAATTTCAGTTACCCTGCATGAATGCGTTTCTGGCCTCTCTTTCCAGCTCATGGGCGCAATGTCGGTATCTGGGTGAAAAATGGAATAACCGGAATTGCTTAACACCGGCCTTTCTTGCAAGTATCCCGGCTTCTCGGGCAGTCATATGATATTTTTTGCGGGCCAGTTCCTTTTCATTTTCCATAAAGGCCGCCTCAATAAACAACAGATCAGAACCCCTCGCCAGATTGACAATCCTGTCATAGTTTTCTCGACTGCCAGCTGAGTCGGCAATATAAGTGATTTTCTGGCCCCGGGAAATCTTGGCTATTTTTTCTACAAGGTTCCCGAACGGGAAAACTTTTTCTACTGTAGTCCGTCCGTCTTTTTCATTCCACCTGACTGTAAAATCAGTGTCAGGGTCCTGTTTTTCATATATTGAAGTCTTGAATTGAGTTAACCATGGGCCTACCGGAAGGCCAAGTTCTCTTAGTGCCTCTTTATTAATATTGACATAAAAATTTTCCGTCAGAGAAAAGGCAAGACATGGAATCCGGTGGTCAAGGATGGTGCACTGGACGGAAAAGGAGGGTTCTTCCAGTATGGCCCCTGAAAGAGGCTGTATATCAGGCTCGTCCTGAGAAATGAATCTATCCCTGCAGGCATATGTTTTTGTAAGGACGGCGTGTTCTTGAATTTCGTGGATTACAATCCTGAAGTCGTTCAGGTAATCGTTGACCAGGTTCCAGTTATAACCGGATAGTCTTCCTTCTATATGTCTGGAAAAATGCTCGGGACCAAAAAGGTGGAGGACCTTGTCCCTGCCCAGCAGGATCCTTACGAGTGTATCGAATCCAATAAAATGGTCCATATGGGTATGGGTAACAAAGACATGGCTTATTTTTAGGAGATCTTTTGATGTGAGTGCATCAAGGTTCCCCAAGTCGAACAGGAGTGCCCTTTTTTCAAACAAGAAATGGATAAACAGACCTGGATCGGAAAATGGATCATTAATCAGTCTGGGTTGAAAAGATGGTCTCATGTCTTTTTGTTTTTATTGTGCCTATGTTTCCTGAGATTTGAGGGTAGCAAATATATACTCTTTTGCCAACAGAAACTCTTTTATCCTTTTTGTCAGGCTATTACCATAGCGCCGCCAGAGCACATTCCATCTTTTAAATTGACAAACAACCCACAATCTGACCAATATAGCCCTAAAAAAAATTGCATTCTGTAAGGGTACGGAGATTGCCCTTTAATATTATATTTATTCATTCATGGAGAATCACACTATATCCTATCAAGAGGCGGTGGCGTATCTTTGCAGTCTCCAAAGATTCGGAATAAAGTTCGGACTGTCAAAGACATCCAATCTGTTGGATGCCTTTGGAAACCCACACAGGGACCAAAACTATATTCATATTGCCGGAACTAATGGCAAAGGCTCGGTTGCGGCCTTTCTGTCATCTGTTTTGAGGGAGGCAGGTCTTCGGGTGGGACTGTACTCTTCTCCTCATTTGGTAAGGTTTACAGAGCGTTTTAAGGTTAATGATGCGGAAATCCCGCAGGATACTGCCGCCGGCCTGATCGAAGAGTTGCGGGGGGCCTTTTCGCCAAAGGAACCACCCACCTTCTTTGAGGCCACTACGGCCATGGCCCTTATATATTTTGCCAGGGAACAGACCGATGTTGCTATAATGGAGGTGGGGATGGGCGGCCGTCTGGATGCCACAAATGTGATCACCCCTCTTGTATCTGTGATCACAAATGTATTTCATGATCACCAATTTTTTCTTGGTTCCCGACTTCTGGATATTGCAGGCGAAAAAGCCGGAATTATAAAACATGGAGTTGACGTGGTAACCGGGGCTGCACAACCGGCGGTTGTCGCCCTTCTGGAGAGCATTGCAGAGGACAGGGGGGCCCCGTTATGGCGCGTTGGGAAGGATATTCATTACAGAACCACCGGTTCCGGCTTCCATTATTATGGCTTAAAACGTAAATTAAGCGGTGTGCAACTCGGTTTGCAGGGCAGATTTCAGAGCCGTAATGCGGCCCTTGGTATTGCGGTAGTGGAAAGAATGGATGAAAAGGGGTTCAGGATACCCTCCCGGGCTATCCATGATGGACTCACAAAGGCATCCTGGCCAGGGAGAATGCATATCGTGGCAAAGAGGCCTACTATCATGCTTGACGGTGCACACAATCCGGCTGCCGCTATGGCCTTGCGTGAGTCAATCAGACGGGAATTTTCATACAGACGGCTTTTCCTGGTTGTGGGTATAATGGAAGACAAGGATATCGCCCCGTTACTTGGCGCAATTGTTCCCCTGGCTGACCATGTGATTTACACCAGGCCTGTTTATCACAGGGCTGCATCTCCCGAGCTTCTGGCTGCTAAGGGGGAGGCGTTGGGCAGGCCGGGGGAGACCGTCTCTCCCCTTACAAGGGCAATAGACAGGGCACGAGATCTGGCCTGCCCGGATGACATGATTTTGGTGTGCGGGTCTCTTTTTACAGTAGGGGAGGCACTGACCTATTTTGATCCGGTGACATACAGACCGGATGGACTTTGACATAACGGTGCAGGGCTGCCCGTATCGACCCGAGCCTAATTATGCAAGTGAGGTGTTTGAAATTACAGGTTCAACACCATAGTTTGCTAATATTTCCAACTTTCAACCTTATTGATGCCGTATGGGGCGTAAATCAGGTTCGTCTTTTTTAGATGAAAAAAAACTATTTGCTATTATTAACATGTTTTTCTTTTGTTGGTATTTGGTGGGAATATTCAACCGGAAAGCGTGAAACTGGACTGTTTGACTTAGGTTGTTTGATGAAAAATCCGAAAGTATACATATGTATGTTCACTATAGTGGTTGCCCTTTTAGTTGGTTTGCCGCCCAGGATATCCTTGTCATCCACTTTTTCCAAAGAACGGTTCCTGGGCGATGCCAAGGCCCCCTGGCAGATTACGGCAAAGAGTATGTCTTATAATGAAGAACAAGGGGTGTATGTAGCGGAAGGGGATGTGGTTATCAAGAAACAGGGGCGGTTTCTCTATGCACAGAAGGCGGTCTATAATGAGAAAACAGGGATTGCAGAGGTGTCCGGAGACGTATGGTTGGAGACCGAGAGTGACATCCTTGTGGGGGAGGAAGGCGTATTTGATTTGAACAGGCAGACAGGAAAGATGAAGAAGGCATGCCTTTTTTTAAAGGAGAACAACTACTACGTCAGTGGTGAAGTCATGGAAAAGACCGGCAAGGATACCTATCTTGTCAAGAACTGCCGATTGACCACGTGTGAAACCAAGATCCCTGCATGGAGCATAAATGGATCGGAGGTCAAGGTTACCATAGAAGGGCATGGTACTGCCAAGAATGCCGTGTTTCGTGTCCATGGTATGCCGGTCTTGTACGTCCCCTACATGATTTTTCCGGCCAAGACAAAACGTCAGACCGGGCTTTTGCCGCCCAGAATGGGACATTCCGATCGCACCGGTGTTGATTTGGAACTTCCTTTCTTCTGGGCCATTTCTGACCAGACTGATGCCACATTCTATCAGCGTTATATGAGCGAACGCGGTTATATGCAGGGGATCGAATTTCGGTATCTTGCCGATGAAAACTCCAAGGGAATTTTCCTGTTTGATGTCTTGTTGGACAGGGAGGACGAAAAGGACATGAGTGATAGTGACGATCAGGAACTCAGCCCCTTTAGCAGGAGCAATCGCACCAGGTACTGGCTGAGGGGCATGATGGATCAGGCCCTGCCGTTCCGCGTGTTTGCCCGGCTTGATGTTGATTTTGTTAGCGATCAGGACTACCTAAGGGAATTTGAAAAGGACCTTTTTGGAATTGATGCAAGGACCAGTCTGGCCCGGGAGTTGGGTCGTCCGGTGGAGGAAAAACGGTCTCCTACACGTAGGACGGCCCTGAGACTGAGCCGGGATAGCGATAATTACAGCCTTCAGGCCATAGCCAGTTATCACCAGCGTCCGGAACATATATCAGATGACGATACGCCCGAACCCATTGGCAGCCTGGGTTTTGTATGGCTTCCAGAACAGTTGCGGAAGCTTCCTCTATTTTATGGGCTGGAATCCGACTATGGTTATGTATGGAGGGATGAGGGAGATAAGGGGCACAGGTTTTCCCTTTCTCCAGAGATGAGGTTCCCGTTCTGGTTTGGGCGTTACATAGAGTTTGAGCCGTCTTTGCGTTATACCTATACCACTCTTTGGTTTGATGGCGGCAGTGGAGATAACGATCATCAATCAAAAAAGGCCTATGAAGTCAATGCAAGGCTGTCTGCCAAAATTGAACGGGTATATGACTGTAAATGGGGAGATGCCAAAAGGCTGAAGCACAGGATGTGGCCGGAGCTGAGTTACAGATACCGCAATCATCTTGATGAGGAAGATGATAATCCCTGGTTTGAGCCTATTGATGATGAGGAGGATGTGAACCTGTTCACATTTTCCCTCAGGAATTATCTGGATGCGAGGCTTGAGGATGCAAAGGGAAAGGTCCGTTATCGTCAGTGGGCCTCCTGGACCCTCAGCCAGGGGTTTGATGTACATGAGGCAAGACGTGATGAGGGGCCGGGAGAGGATAGGGAACCATTTACTCCCCTTACATTTACCTTTACTGCCACACCTTTTACCGATATTGATATTCGTGGAGATATGCAATGGAATCATTATGATACAGAATTTTCATCTGCCAATCTGTCTGCGGATTTGTCTGTGGACAGATCCGGCGGGAGACAAGACAGATACACAATTGATTACGTATACCTAAAGGACAGTAAAAAGAGTATTGATTGCTGGTTTGATGTGAATCTGGTGCATGGATTTTCAGTGGGAGCCTCTCTTGAAAGGGACATGGAACTGGATGAAGACATATCAAACAGTTTCTGGATAAGATATGTGAGTCAGTGTTGGGGTATAACGGTAAAGGCGGACAGAGAGGATGAGGAAACCAGCATAGGCCTCGGTTTTCAGCTTATGGGCCTTGGAGAAACAAACACCCCTAAACGCTGAATGGTTTCAGGAGTTATGCCCCTGGGCTATTTTTCTGTTATTTCACTGACAGATAGCTGAAATATCGCCCTGGGGATGCGATCCACGATACTGGCGAGTTTATCCTGGTCAATCCCCAGCACATTAAGCCTCTCTTTTAACTGATCTGTATTTATTTTTTCTATCTCGTGCGCCACCTGGAATCTTGACATGAGCAGATCAGCTAAATATGTCAGGGTTACCAAATCCTTGTCTTTTTCTGCATGTTCCGGATGATGGTGATGTCTTATAACATCTGTCAGGTTGTCAGGAAGGTTCCACTTGTCACCTAATATTCCCCCTGCCTCCGGGTGGGTAATTCCAAACCTTTCTTTTTCAGTATCAAGGAGTTCTGTTTCATCCTCCTGGATAGAGCGGTAAAAATATGGTGTTGACTGTGCCACATACTGATCAAGGGGAATTTTCCCTATATCGTGCAAAAGACCCGCTGTGTATGCGACTTCAGGAGTTGACCGTCCTGTAAAGGATGAGAGTTCTCCCGCAATCATGGCCGTGCCCAGGGCATGCTGGAATATTCCTCCCTTGCAAAGGGAGTATCCTTGTGCAGATACCGGAAACATGGTTTCCACAGTGACGGACAGGATAAGCTGCAGCAGCCTTTTTTCTCCAAGGATGACAAGCGCATGATCCACCGAGTCCACCATGACACGCAAGCCGATCATGGCGGAATTGCACAGGTTGATCACTTTTGCGCTGATTACCTGGTCCTGACGTACTTCCTCGCCGATATCTTTCATGTTATAATTATCTTTTTCTATCATTCTAAGGATCTTTAAGGCGATTTGTGGGATGGGGCGAACCCGTCGGATCGCCATTTCTATATCAGATGCGTCAGGTTTTTTTATGTCTGTCTCAATGCCGGTATCTGTTATGGCTATCGGGTTTATTTCGGTTTTTAGGGTGCTGAGATCCAACTCCAGTATGCAGCTGAAATAACCTCCTGTCTCCATTCTGGTTATAGATATCCCATGCTGGTTCAGTATGGACTGAACGACCTCGGCTGTTCGTCCCCCAATGTCGAGTGAAAGATCTAGATCTGTGACAGGACCGACCAGTGCACCCCCTGCAATGCATACCTCAAGGTTTTCTTTTTGACCCCCGGCGTCTAAGATAGCCTGAATAAAGAGCGGCATACCCGTAGTAGCATAGGTCTCGGGCTGATAGTAGATATGCGATCCCGTGGGCTCTGGCAACAGCAGATGAATCAGCCCACCCACGTTGGCCTTGCTATCGCAAATTGTGACTCCTACACATGTCCCGAGGTAGGCTTTCAGAACAGTATTTTCACTCTTGGCTACAATATATTCCCCTGAAGGTATAATACGTTCCGGCTTGATGTCCATCATCTATACGCTCCTGTTTAATGGATTCCCTTTTACACTTTTAATCTACCTAAACATCTCCCATAAGTAACTGCAATTCTTTTGCCCTTTTTAAAAAACGAAACCAATATTAATCTTTTATCCATCGTTTTATATAGATATCCCGTTTTGGATAGGGGATTTCGATTCCTTCCTGCTGAAATACCTCCTTTACACGGTCTGTAATATGGGAAATGGTATCAATCCTGCGCCTGGGTTCGGAAATCCATACCCTTGCTTCAAGATTGACCGCCGATTCACCAAAATTTTTAACTACCACTTTTGGTGGCGGATCTTTCATGACCCAGTCCAGTTCCTGACTGACGTCGCTGATAATTTTCTTGGCCTTTTTTACATCAGCGTCGTAGGCGATGCTGATTGGAATCCTGACCCTTATCTCTTTGGTTATTGATGTATAGTTGATAATATCCCGCTTCATGATTTCGTTGTTGGGAATGACAATCACTATATTATCCGTGGTCCTTATTTTTGTCGCCCGCAGGCCTATATCCAGGATGTCTCCCCAGGTAGCCGAGTTTGACGGTGCTGACCATACTTCAATCCGGTCGCCGATTTCAAAGGGCCGGTCAATAATCAAGAGGACTCCGGCAATCAGGTTTGAAAGCGTGTCTTTTGCGGCAAAACCTATGGCAATACCGGCCACACCGGCACCTGCAACAAAAGGCATGATATTAAGACCGAGGATATCAAGGGCGAGGATTATCCCCGTCAGGTAAATAATTACACCTGAAAACTTTTTGGATAAACCTATAATTATGTCGTCCAGCTCTGTTTCGGTCTTTTTTGCTATGTTCCGTTCCAGGGCGGGGAGCAGGCTGTTTACCATGCCGGTGGTGATGGATGCAAGCAGTATAACGATAAATGCATAAAAGATTTTTTCAACTATAGGTAGATGGTACAGATTGAGGAGCCCTACACCAAGAAGAATGAGGATCAGGTAGTGCCCTCCGCGTTTCATCAGGATGAAAGTGCGGCCATTATTTTTGAAAAAGGGAAGATGACGATATTTTTTCTCAATGTTGCTGATGATGGCATTAAAGATAAACCAGGTGATACCAGCGGCCGTGAATAATGCCAGAGCATAGCCGATGGAAACCAATAATGCGCTTTGTCCGGAAAGGATTTCATGATAGAGTTTGATTAAGTATTTCATGGTCTAGGATCACGTGGTCCCCTGCATGGGGCTTGAAAGGCTGTCCTGTTAATGATACCGTTTAGATGTAGAATTATGGCTAACGTTTTCTGGTTACCTCTCTGATCCCAGGGCCGGAGTGGATTGTTTGCATGACCATTATCTGTTTATGTTTTTTTAGCATATTTGTTTCCTTGTTACAACGTACTTTTGCTTATTCATCAATTTTTTAGGCTTTTAAAAGACAAAGAGATAAGGAATAAGAATAAAAAAACATATAAACCTCATAAAAAGATGAATTCTTGTCAAGAAACCAAACCGTTGAATATTGAATTTTGGGCCTGTACCCCTTAACCGTTTTAATGAAGAGACATGAATGGCCTTAAGAATCAACGAGATTTTTTACAGTATTCAGGGGGAATCCTCTTACGCCGGCAGACCGTGCGTGTTTATCAGGTTGACCGGGTGTAACCTGAGATGTTCATTTTGTGATACCAGGTATGCCTATTACGGGGGCGATGAAATGGATGTGGGCGAGATTGTAGACCTGACAAGGTCTTATAACTGCAGTCTCGTGGAAATTACGGGTGGGGAACCCTTGATACAGAAAGACACCCCGTATTTGGTGGAGGCATTGCTACAACATGGTTTTAGAGTCCTCATGGAAACAAATGGGAGCCTGAATATTAGCATGGTAGATTCTCGATGCGTGAGAATCATTGATATAAAGTGTCCTTCAAGCGGGGAGGATGCGAAAAATGACCTTGAAAATCTTAAAAGACTGACGGATAAGGACCAGATCAAATTCGTTATCGGGGAAAGGGAGGATTACTCATTTGCAAAAGAGATATTGCAGACTTCAGGGATAAGGCCCTTTGAGACAAATCCTGTCTATTTTTCACCCGTGTTTGACAAGATGGACCCCAAATTCCTGGCAAACTGGATTTTGGAAGATCATCTGAACGTGGCGATTCAACTCCAATACCACAAGATAATATGGGGTCCCGGGACAAGGGGAGTTTAGATGAACAAGGAAAAAGGAAAAAAGGCAATAGTGCTTTTGAGTGGCGGGGTGGATTCTGCCACTGCTGCGGCTGTTGCCATATCCGAGGGATATGAGATTTACTGCCTAAGCTTCCGCTACGGGCAACGCAACTTGCTGGAATTGGATGCTGCAGAAAGGGTGGCAAAAACCCTGGGCGCCAAAGAACACCTGGTTATGGATATAGATCTCAGATCGATAGGGGGCTCGGCGCTTACCGACAGGATTGATGTGCCCAAAGGGCGTGGTGAAGAAGATATGCAAGCCGGAATTCCGGTCACCTATGTCCCGGCCAGGAATACCATATTCCTTTCTTTCGGCCTTGCATGGGCGGAGGTGACAGGGGCATCAGATATCTTTATAGGGGTCAATGCAGTGGACTATAGTGGATACCCTGATTGCCGCAGCGAATATATCAGGGCCTTTGAGAGGGTGGCAAATCTTGGCACCAAGGCCGGTGTTGAAGGCAAACTGAATCTTAAGATAAGGACTCCCCTTATCAATATGAGTAAAGCGGAAATTATCCGAAAAGGGGTTGAGCTGTCAGTAGACTATAGTATAACCATGAGCTGTTATGCTCCGACAGAAGATGGACACGCCTGCGGGGAATGTGACAGCTGCCTCTTGCGGGCAAAGGGATTTGCCCAGGCCGGCATACAGGACCCGGCCATGCCGGTCTGAGAGTTTTCGCTACATGGATTTGCCTGAGCTCTTGTATCTCTTCCAGGTGTAATATATCCTGTAGAAGGCGGTAAGATGTGTAGATACAGCGAGGAACCATAGCGCCTCGTTTAAATAGTTAAGGAGGGAACCAAGGGCCAGGATAATAATCCGTTCAGGCCGCTGGATAAGGCCTATATCGCACTTGGATATAATTAGTTCACTTTTTGCCCGGATATAGCTGGTCAGAAAAGAGCCGGACAGTACAAGAAGTACAAGTAATGCGCTGTCATTATCACCTCTTAACACAAAAAAGGTAAGGATTCCTCCGAGGATAATAAAATCCGAGTAGCGATCAACTACTGAATCGATGAAGGCCCCGATTTTTGAATCAAGATTTCTGGCACGGGCGACTATTCCGTCAAGGACATCAAAAATTCCTGCAAAGAGGATTGTGATGCCCCCTAAGAATATATATCCCCGGTAATAGCAGTATGCACCGATTATATTAATCCCTAATCCGATGAAGGTAAGAATGTTTGGGACAATCCTGTTCTTGGGTAAAAGAGTCTCTATCTGTCCCAGGATCTTTTCTGTCTTGTTTCCAACTAATTTTCGCAACATGACATCAACCATGCCGGGGGAACTGACCGAAAGTGTCTATGCTTTCGCTCATAGTAATGTCAATACAAAACCTGGCTTAAGGCAAGCGCATTCAAACCCGGAATTTGAGGGGCCAAATGTTATATATGGCCTGCTCACCAAGGCGTGAGCCGGGTTTGCCTCTTTCGCCCATCGGGTGAACCTGTACCAGGTTCAGGGTGTAAATGTTCATAAACCATGACGTATTAACCGGGAACTGTGAGTGGGAAAATCTGCATGTCTAACCTTAACAGATCCTTAGCTGTTTCGTAAAGAGAGTTGTGTTTTTGAGTATGTTTTATACTGTAATTTCATGACAGACCATACGGTAATACCTTGACCGGCCTGAGACTATATACAGGAAATAGGCTTGAAATACTGGCCCATGAGCTTTCTGAACTCCTCAGGATACCCCTGTCATCTCCCATGACCGAGGAGATTATTGTGGTCCAGAGCAAGGGGATGGAGCGATGGCTCGCTATTCAATTGGCGCAGCGGTTGGGAATATGCTCCAACTTCAGGTTTCCTTTTCCCAATGCGTTTGTGGATGATATATTCAAGAAGGTCCTTCGTGAGCTTCCCGAGTATCCCTCCTTTGATCCCGCTGTAACTACCTGGCAGATTATGGACCTGCTACCCTCTTTAGTGGACATGCCCGGCTTCGAAATCATAAAGAGGTATCTGGGAGACGGTTCCGACGATCTCAAGTTGTTCCAGCTTTCTGAACGGATTGCAGACCTCTTTGATCAGTATCTGCTTTTCAGGCCCCAGATGGTGTTTGGCTGGGAAAATGGAGCGGATAATCATTGGCAGGCAATCCTTTTCAGAGAACTCTTGGGCGTGAGTGGCAAACGCCATCGCGCTGCCTTTGGGAGATATTTCCTGGAGAGGCTTAATGGTTATGACGCTGGGAAAAAGGAGATACCGCTCCCCGAGAGGGTGTCTGTCTTCGGGATATCAGCCCTTCCCGGGTTTTACATGGAGATATTCGCTGCATTGGCAAATAAAATACCGGTAAATCTGTTTCTGATAAATCCCTGCAGGGAATACTGGGGAGATATCCTCTCTGAATGGGAGATAAAGAGGAGAACAAGGCGTGGGGATATCTCTTACACAGTTAATGCGGATCTCTATATGGAAAAGGGTAACAGCCTTCTTGCGTCCCTTGGAAAACTGGGAAGGGATTTTTTTGATCTGATAAGTGAGCTCAATTGTGAGGAAGTCACATGCTTCGAAGATAATGACGGGGATTCCCTGCTCTCAAGCATTCAATCCGATATCCTGAATTTGAGAGACGTGTCTTATGGAGTATCTGCGAAAAGAGCCATTGATAAATATGACACGTCCGTACAGATTCACTCTTGCCATAGTCCCATGAGAGAAATAGAGGTCCTTCATGATCGGCTCTTGGAAATGTTTGAGAGGGATCCTGATCTCAAACCTGGTGATATCCTGGTCATGACTCCTGATATAGAACTCTATGCACCCTTTATCCAGGCGGTATTTAGTGCACAAACAGGGCATTCAAAGATGATTCCCTTCAGCATTGCGGATCGCAGCATAAGAAAACAGAGCGATCTTATAGATGCCTTTTTCACGATTCTTGGCCTTGAGGGGAGCCGTTTCGGCGCTTCCAATGTCCTGGGAGTCCTGGAATGTCCATCTGTTAGACGCAGGTTCGGCATTACGGTCGCTGATCTTGGACTCATTGTTAAATGGGTGAAGACTACGCGGATAAGGTGGGGAATCAATGGAGAAAGCCGAAAAGAGTCCGGCCTTCCGCCTTTTGAGGAGAATACCTGGCAGGCGGGGCTGAAAAGGCTTCTTCTGGGATATGCCATGCCGGGAAGGGGAAGAAATATGTTTGGCAATATTCTCCCCTACGATCATATAGAGGGTGCAGATGCCCTGATCCTGGGGCGCTTTGTGGAATTCACGGATAGACTTTTCAGCTGCGTACTATCCCTGAAAGATGCACGCTCCTTGGATGAGTGGGCCGGATTCCTGGAAGATATACTTGGCTCTCTCTTTATGCCTGATGAGGAGGAAGAGAATGAGGCGCAGATTATACGCCATGCACTGGATGACCTGAAAAGGATGAAAGAACTGACCCGGTTTGACCGGAAGATCCCTGTGCATGTTATAAGACACCATCTTGAGCATTCTATTGAAGGCAGGGGGGGCGGCAGTAGCGGTTTTATCACAGGAGGCGTTACCTTCTGCGCCATGCTGCCTATGCGGAGTATTCCATTTAAAATCATATGTCTTGTGGGAATGAATAATGACGCATACCCGAGGGATTCAAAGGTCCTCGACTTTGATCTTATCGCCAAGCATCCAAAACCGGGAGACAGATCACGACGCAATGACGACAGATACCTTTTCCTGGAGACGATCCTTTCAGCCAGAAAGGGGCTGTATATAAGCTATACAGGGCAGGATATCAAGGATAACAGTATGATCCCTCCATCGGTGCTGGTGACCGAACTTTTGGATTATATTTTTATGGGCTTTCAGATCCCTGGAGAAAAAATTTTGGATAGGATTGTCACAAGGCATCGCCTGCAGCCATTTAATCCTGAATATTTCAGAAAAAATTCGAAGCTTTTCAGCTACTCAGAAGAACATTTTCGTGCTGCCCGGGAACTCCTTAAAGAGCGGAGGCCCCCTTCCGGTTTTATCCATAAAGGGCTTTCATTACCGGATGAGATGTGGAAGAAAGTTCACATCGACGATCTTTACGGCTTTTTTGTCAATCCTGCGCGGTTCCTTATGGAAAGGCGATTGAGGGTCTATTTGAGGAGATCAGAACTTCCAGTCGAAGACGTAGAACCCCTTAAGGTGGAGGGATTAGAGAAATACAGACTTGAACAGGAGATGGTGAAGAAGAGGTTCGCCGGATGGGATTACAGAGATATATTTGATGTTGCCAGGGCAGAAGGGAGCCTTCCCCATGGTAACTTGGGAGAATCTATCTTCGACACGTTACGGATTGGGACAGAGTCCTTTGTGGAAAAAAGTCTTTGCTATATGGAGGGGGATCTCCCTGAATCATTTGACTTTGATGTGAGTTTAGCAGATTTCAGATTGACCGGGACTATCAACAATCTTTATGCCGCAGGACTTGTACAGTATCGCTACGCAAGGATAGGGCCTGCTGATCGTCTCGGGATATGGATACGGCACCTGTTGTTGAACATTGTTAGGGGTGCTCATTCCCCATGCACCAGTATCCTTGTCGGTCTTTCTACCGAGAGCAGATATCCGGAATGGACCGCCCTGAAATACGGACCGCTGGAGAACAGCGAAAAGATACTTGAGGATCTTCTCAATAAATATTGGCACGGCCTTATGGTGCCTCTTAATTTTTTTCCTAAGGCCTCATGGGAATATTTTAACGGCATTTTTCGTAAAAACATGTCCCATGAGGAGGCCTTGAGAAAGGCATATGGGATATGGGCTGGAAATGAAAGAATAAAAGGGGAATGTGAAGATGCGTATTACAAGGTATGTTTTGGTGATAGAGACCCCCTTGATGCCGAATTTGCAAGGATAGCGGAAGAAATCTTTTTTCCCCTCGCAGCTCATGAGATAGAGGTGGAGACATGACTCTGATTCAGGACTTCGACCTTGTTGATACTCCCCTTGAGGGAATGAACCTCATCGAGGCAGGTGCCGGGACCGGCAAGACATATGCCATTACCGGACTGTTCTTGCGGTTAATCCTGGAGAAGGGCCTTTCCGTCAACGAGATACTGGTTGTCACATTCACTGAGGCCGCTACCAATGAATTGATAGAAAGGATTCACAGGAGACTGGGAGATGCAGTCAAGGCGTTTTCCGGCAATATATGTGACGATGAATTTCTGAGAGCGCTTGTAAAGAAAAACAGGGATCACAACAGGGTATTGGGTTTGTTGCATGAAGCGCTCCGGACATTTGATCAGGCCTCCATATTTACCATTCACGGATTTTGCAGGCGTATCCTAAGCGAGAATGCCTTTGAGAGCGGATCTCTTTTTGATACCGAGCTTGTTGCTGATCAGGAGGATCTCAAAAAGGAGATTGTTGACGATTTCTGGCGCAGGAACATCTACACTGCCTCTCCGCTTTTTGTCAACTACGCCTTGGAAAAGGGATTCGGCCCGGACGACCTGATTTCTCTGCTCGGTACCAGGATCGCCCAACCCTATTTGAGGGTTATCCCTGAATCTGATGAGGAGATAGACACTGTTGAGCAGGAAAAGGAGTTTGTCAGCATTTTCAACCGAATGCGCAACCTGTGGCAGTCGCATAGAGATGAGATAGAAGATATTCTTCTTACGGATCCAGGACTTAGCAGAGTCAAGTACGGAAAGACCCGGATTCCCTTGTGGATCCAGTCAATGGACCGGTATATGTCAATCGGTGTCTGCGGGCTTCTTCCTTTTAAAGAGTTTGTGAAATTTACCACGAGTGAGCTGAAATCTTCGGTAAAAAAAGGTTTTTCAGCTCCTGAACATCCCGTGTTCGATCTGTGTGATATACTTGGAAAGAAGAAGGATGAGCTTGAGGAGCTTTTCAGGCGCCGTCTTCTGGCGCTAAGAACAGGTCTTTTTGATTATGTTAGGCATGAGCTTTCAAGGAGAAAAAGGCTCAAAAATATACAGTCTTTTGACGACCTGTTGCTCAGGCTTCACAAGGCCCTTGACAGCAGGGGAGGAGGATCCCTTGCCGATGCCATAAGGGCGAAATTCAGGGCCGCATTGGTGGATGAGTTCCAGGATACTGATCCGCTTCAGTATGCTATTTTTAAAAAGGTCTTCCATGTCCCGCACAGGATGCTCTTCCTCATCGGAGACCCCAAACAGGCTATCTATGGTTTCAGGGGAGCGGATATCTTTACATACATGACGGCATCAAGAGATGTCTATTCCCGCTATACCTTGAAGGAAAACTGGCGGACCGAGCCGGGACTTATCACTGCGGTTAATGCCGTTTTTTCAAGAAGCAGGCGTCCCTTTCTCTATGACGAGATCCCTTTTCAACCCGCGGTCCCCGCCGGTGGATACTTAGACAAATCCACAAGATGGAACGGATTAGGCAAGTTGCCCTTTAAGCTCTGGTTTGTAGATGCCCACAGGGTGACGGGGAGTGACAAGGCAATCAATAAGACAGACGCCCGAAAGATGATCTCTGATGGAGTGGCGGTGGAGATCTCCCGGCTCCTCGCGCATTGCGAAGGCACTGATTTTTTGCCAGGTGAAAAGGGCCTTGCGGCGGGGGATATCTGTGTGCTGGTGAGAAAGAATGCCGAGGCAGTCCTGATGCAGGAGGCCCTTTCCAGTCTCCGTATACCGAGCGTTATCTACAGTACGGCAAATCTCTTCGATTCTCGTGAGGCTGAGGAAGTCAGACGGATACTTGCGGCAATCATTGATTATGATAACGGCACATGGCTTAATGCGGCCCTTGTAACGGATATGTTGGGTATGAAGGGAGAGCAGCTGGAAAGATTGATTGATGATGAAACAGCATGGGAAAAAATGGTTCTCCAGTTCAGAAAATATCACGACATGTGGGAGGAACACGGTTTTATCCGCATGTTCCGCTTCCTGCTGTCAGAAAAAGATGTGCTCCCGCGTCTTATGTCCTTGCCTGATGGAGAGCGTCGCAATACCAATATATTGCATCTGGCTGAGGTCCTTCACGAGGTATCTGTTCAAAAAAGGCTCGGCATGGGAGAACTGCTGGAATGGCTCGAGGGACGGATAGATCCTAACGGGCCTAAGTTGGAAGAACACCAGCTTCGGCTTGAAAGTGATGAAAATGCCGTAAAGATAACCACGATCCACAGGAGTAAGGGTCTTGAATATCCCGTAGTTTTTTGTCCCTTTTCATGGGATGGTTCAAGGATAAGGAAGCATAAGGATCCTGTTGTCTTTCATGACGAGAGGGAGGGGCGGATATTGACCCTTGATGTGGGATCTCGTGAGATAGACAAAAACCGTGTTTCTGCGGAAAAGGAGATCCTTGCCGAAAATCTCAGGCTGCTATATGTGGCTTTGACCCGTGCAAAATACCGGTGCTATATGGTATGGGGACGTTTTAATGAGGCAGGGACCTCTGCCCCCGCCTATCTTTTTCATGGCCATGATGATCTTGATGGTGAAGATATCATGGATGCGATAGAAGAAAAGTTCAAGTATTTAAGTGATGACGAGATGTTAAAGGACCTTAAAATGCTTGCCCGTAATTCCGGCAACAATATCCTGGTTTCAGGTCTTCCGGTTGGCTCAGGAGACAGCTTTTCTGTATTACACAGTAATAATTACCACTCTGACATTGCATGCCGTGAATTCACGGCCAAGATTGATCTTGGCTGGCGCATATCCAGCTTTTCCTCGCTCGTATCTGGCAGGCATGATGCTGATGAGATGCCGGACCATGATCCCATAGGTCTGCCAGGGATTTATACTGAAGAGCTGGATGCGG
Source organism: uncultured Desulfobacterales bacterium (assembly GCA_964591255.1). GTDB lineage: Bacteria > Desulfobacterota > DSM-4660 > Desulfatiglandales > Desulfatiglandaceae > CAZQAA01. Next base: position 16,588 of record CAZQAA010000025.1, read on the forward strand.
CCCAGGAGGAAGCACATCCTGAAGGTATGTTTGCCTTTCCAAAAGGAGTACGTGCAGGTACTTTTCTGCATGATTTGTTAGAACATCTCGATTTTACAGAAGATGATATTGATATAATAAAAGGCGCGGTTTCCGGTAAATTGGTTCAGTATGGTTTTGAGACCACCTGGACAGATACCATCTGCGATATGGTTTTAAAGGTCCTTGGTGCTCCTTTGGATAAAGAATCACCCGATCTAAGGTTGTCATCAATAGAAAAGAAAGATCGGCTTAATGAACTGGAGTTCTATTTTCCTTTAAAGATGATTTCATCTGAAAGATTGAAAGAGATCATTACGGCCAACCTGGATAATCATTTTTCAGGGTATGTGCCCGAGGTGTTGGGCCGGTTGAAGTTTGCCCCTGTCAGGGGTTTTATGAGGGGTTTTATGGATCTGGTCTTTAGATGGGGTGGACGCTATTATCTGCTGGACTGGAAATCAAATTTCCTCGGGGCCCGTATAGAGGACTATGATCGGAATTCATTGGCCAGGGCCATGGACAGGGAATCCTATGTGCTGCAATATATCATTTATACCATGGCTCTGGATCAGTACCTGCGTTTGAGGCAACCGGGATATCGTTATGAAAGGGATTTCGGAGGGGTTTACTATATCTTTTTGCGCGGCGTGGATCCAGGGAAGGGGCCGGACTTTGGTGTTTACAAGGACAGGCCCTCTCATGAACTGATCAACATATTGAGGGAAGAGCTGATAGGATAGGTAGGGACAAATCTTTATGTAATAAACTACATGATTACATATTTATTGTGTAACTCATGTTATAGTTGTTAAAGTGCTTCCATTTACACTTTATTATAACCTGCTGAAATAAATGCTGATTATTTAATGTTGGCTCGTGGCATGTTATTTGCGTGTTGAATTATTAGGAAAAAGGTGGTAATATTTCATAAATAATGTGTCTTTTTTCTTATAATAGCTTAATTAGTCAGATAGGGGTTGGCCAGGCCTTTGTGCTTACCCTGTGAAGATGGGGGTCTGTAGGAAGCAGAGAAATGGGGATTTCCGGGACCAATAACCGATTTTTCGGAGATGTTCGGAAGGCTTATGAGGGCCTTTTGGGTCGAAGGGTCCCTTTTGCGGCCATTGGATTGAAGATCCCGGATCAGGTCCAACACAGAGGAAAGATTGGAAAGATTATCCAGAATACCTTCAGAGAGACGGACAAGATATTTCCCGGGAGTGATAATGCATATGCCATACTGATGCACAATACTCCTCTCAAAGGGGCAATCTCTGCGTCTGCCAGGCTTGTATCCAAGCTAAGGCAGCTAACCGCTTCCGCAAGGATCTCTGCCCAAGATCACATTCCCTGTCCCTCGCTCCATATAGTAGGATCGCTGGGGGCTGGACCGGAGGTCCAGGCCGCCCGTCTGGACCTGACCCAAAAGGGGTGGGCCGGGTCCGGTCCGGAAGAGGGCACAGGCACATCCGCTGAACTGCGCTCATACATGAAATGCGCACGTCTTGCAAACGGTAAATGCATGACAAATCAATATGTTAACCTAAAAATTTAAAGCAGGGTCTCCCGGATATAATCCACTCCGTTTTTGAAGATTTTTATTCCGTCGCCAATCAGTGATTCGATTTCCCCCTTTTTGCGGAGGAGTTTCTCTGATTCCCTGGTCCATCTGGGATGGTTGGTGTAATGGTTGAATGCCTCAGGATGTGGCATTAGGCCTAATATATGACCGGTTGGGTCACATATCCCTGCAATGTCTTCCAGTGATCCGTTTGGATTGTATTGCCGTCTCCCGCATGCCCGTTCACCTTTTTCGTCAGCATATTGGAAAACTACCTGATTATTTTCCAGGATCCTGTTCATGTCTTCTTTTGCCGCATAGAATTTTCCTTCTCCGTGCCTTATGGGGAGTTCTATGGTAGTCATACCTTTAGTGAAGACAGAAGGGGACCTGGAATTGATCCTGAGGTTTACCCAGGTGTCTATGAAGTTCCCAGATTCATTATGAGTCAGGGCAACGCGCCGTTCGGTATAATTACAATCAAAGGCAGGAAGGAGGCCGAGGTTGACAAGGGCCTGGAATCCGTTGCAGATCCCCATGACGAGCTTGCCGTCATTAATAAATTGCTCTAATTGATCCCCGAGATGCCGTCTCAATTTTGAGGCCATCAGGACGCCGGCACCGTGGTCGTCAGCCCAGCTGAATCCCCCGCCCAGCACGAGTATGTGATATTTTTCAAGGCGTGTCCTTTTCTTATCTGTTCCTCTTGTAATAAACTCATTGATATGGATCCGCCGGGGGGTTGCCCCTGCCAGCTTAAGGGAAAAATGGGTCTCATAATCGCAGTTGAGGCCGTATCCGGTTATAACGAGCGCCCTGACCTGTTTCATGTCAATTCTCCGAACGGTTTTTGCCAGCAATTTTTCAATCTGGATATCTCTTCATCAATAATCGGGACGCCCTTGTCAGAATAGACCACCATCTGTTGTGATTCATTAATTCTTCCAGTCTGGACCGTTTTCAGACCGGAAAAAATTTCTTCAAACCGCCCTTTTTTTTCGGGTGAAACGGTGACTATAAACCGGCCGCATGACTCTGAATAGAGTAGTTGCGTAACGGTGAGCCGTGAGGTGGTCAAGATCGGGGCCAGGTCAATTTCCATACCAAGCTCGCCGGCCATGGCTACCATGGCCAGATGAACGGCAAGGCCTCCCCGTGATACGGCATGACACGAAGAAAGGACACCTTCATCGATTGACTGATAGATGGCGAGGTAGTGAGGAAAAAATTCATTTGCATCCACTCTCGGCACATGAAGCCCCACATAACCCATCATCTGATAAAACTCGCTTCCGCCGAGTTCATTCCGGGTATCCCCGATGAGATAGACAATATCTCCGGGAGACTTGGCATCCATCGTTATACACTTTGTAATGTCCTTGATTACGCTGCATATCGTGAACATGAGGGCAGGAAGGCCGGATATCTTCCGTCTTTCACCAAAAGGTCCTTCCAGATTTCCGTCAATGTACATGCTGTCCTTGCCGGAAAGAAGGGGTATCCTGTATGCAAGGCATAGGTCCCTTAAGGCCCAGTTGGCCCTTACCAGTTGAGCGGCCTTGTATTTACCGTCCGGGTTTTTATCCGGATCATACTGGATGGTAGGCCAGCAGAAGTTGTCTACTCCACCCAGATGGCTGGGGTCCCCTCCAACGGAAATCACCTTTCGAACAGCCTCGTCAATAGTGGCCGCTGCCATGTGGTATGTATCAATTTGGGAATAGAACGGATTGAGTGCCTGGGATATGGCAATGCCCCTCAGGGAATCCAGCACAGGCCTTGTTACGGCAGCATCACTTGGGATATCACTCTTTTTCCCAACAAGGGGTTTGATGACGCTTCCACCCTGTACTTCATGGTCATATTGCCTGGCAATCCAGTTCCTGGAGCAGATATTTGGCCGTGAAAGCATGGACCTGAGCAGGGGTCCCTGGTCCCTGGGTTCATCCATGACAGGCTCGGTGAGTCCTCGAAGATCAGGAGGGATCCATTCTGCATCAAATTCCCACTGTGGAAAATCCTCTTCCAGGAAATCCATACTGATATAGGCACATGTGACCCCGTTATACTCCAGATGGAGATAGCCGGAATCGGTATATTCGCCTATGACAGTACTTTCCACAGCATGCTTTCTTGACAGCTCCATAAAACGGTCTATGTGTTCCGGTCTGACGGCAATGGTCATCCTTTCCTGGGATTCAGATACCCATATTTCCCATTGGTCAAGGCCGCTGTATTTCAGGGGGACTTTGCCAAGGTCGACTATGCACCCGTTACTGAAGCGGGCCGATTCACCGATGGAGGAGGAGAGACCTCCTCCTCCGTTGTCGGTTATGAACTGTATGAGTCCCTCGTCCCTCGCTTCAAGCAGAAAGTCGTGCATTTTTTTCTGCGTATACGGGTCGCCGATCTGCACGTGTCCGGCAGGGGTGTGTTCGCTGTAGGTCTCGGATGCGGCCGTCACCCCATGTATGCCGTCCTTTCCTACCCTTCCTCCCGACATTACAATAAGATCTCCCGGGGTGGTTGTCTTGTCATGGGATGATTCTCCCCCGATCTGTGCCGGCATGATTCCCATGGCGGTGACAAATACAAGGCATTTTCCCATAAAGCTGTGGTCAAAAAGGAGCAGGCCATAAGGGGTGGGGATTCCGCTCTTGTTTCCCCCGTCCTTTACTCCTTCAACGATTCCGTCAAGAAGCCGCCGGGGATGGAGTTGGGGCCTCAGTTCCCCGTCATAATCACGGGGGCCTACACAAAATCCGTAGGTCCCCAGGATCAGTCTTGAACCCTTTCCCGTTCCCATGGGATCACGATAAATGCCCACTATACCCGTCAGTGCCCCTCCGTATGCCTCCATGTTGGAGGGACTGTTATGGGTCTCCCCCGTAATGGCATAGTAGTGGTCATTGTCAAAGCGCCCTACTCCGGCATTATCCCACAGGACCGATATTACCCACTCCTTTGTCTGCTTGATTTCAAGGGTTGGGGTCTCGATGCAGGTCTTGAACAGGTTGTCCACAGTCTCTTTGTATCCTGTAGCGAGATCATGATATCTAAAAAGTCCTCTGAAGGTGTTGTGATTACAATGGTCGCTACGGGCCTGAGAGATATATTCCAGTTCCACATCGGTAGGGAGGTCCAGTCCCACCTTTTTCCTTTCATCTCTTATCTTTTTCCTCTGGAAATAGCGTCGGATGACGGGAATATCACTCTCCTGTAAGGCAAGATTGCGTTCAATGGATATACGTTTAAGCTCCTGGTCGCTTTCTACGGAAACAATTGAAACACTTGGTTCATGATCAAGGATGACCCTGGGGATGATAAGCCCGATTCCCCTGGCAGGATCCCACCTGTCATTTGAAAAGATCTTCCATTGTTGAATGAGATCGTTGGCAAGGATATCCCCCGCGATTTGACGGGCCTGGTGTTCGGCGATTTTTCCCTTTAGCTGATAGATCTTCGAGGTGTAAACATTCTGTCCGGCTTTGAACCTGATCCCCAGGAGGTCTTCAATGGCCTCCACTGCCGTGCTTCCTGCGGTGTCTCTCACCCCTGGCCGCAACCCGACCCATATGATCCAATCAAAGTCATCGGCAATGGGATCATAAGAGGAATCCTCTGTAACAGGGTTGGTAAACAGACCTGTCCGGATCTGTTCCAGCTGGCCCGGGGTCAGATCTGCATCAATAGTGAGGACCCTGATGACCCTGACATCCTCTACTTCAAACCCGAAGTATTGCCTTAATTTTCTCCTGATGCCGGTGCCTTCGGCATCCATGAGTTCCTTTTTCAGCCTGATCTCCAGTCTCGAAACCATGTGACCTCGTATTTGATCCGTATATTTATGGAAGCTCCATATCCTGGGAAGACCGCAGTCGCGTCATAGAGACTGTCCCGCGTGCGAGCTGTTACCATGTTTTTATTCTGGGTGGACAGATACAAGTTAGCTGAATTGGGATCATCAGTCAATACGGATTGCTCGATCGTATTTTCCAGGTGCTTCACGGTTGAAGCGTTTGTTTAACAGGCCATAACCTTTGAATCATGGACTCTTGACCTGGAATCACTCACTTTAGGCATTATAAAGGTTGAAATTTCATCGGTTCGTGAATATATTAAAAAAACATTGTGGTTACTGCCCAGGAAGAACATTGACACGAAAGATGGTGTTTCACGATGATTCGGCGCCATTTTTCGTTATAGCTGTGAGGTCTTAAAAATATGGAAAAAGAAAAAGGTCATTCAAACGACCGGAAAGAGGGGGGAAGGATTCCTAACCAGAAGGAACTGGAGAAAGAACTGAGTGAATATCTTTCTAAAAAATATGGTGGGCGTGTCAAAATCATCTCTCCTGTGATATATCCCAAGGCCGAGAAAGACTTTACGGATGATTTCAAAACGGGAAGGGAAGGAGATCCTTTAAACTTTGATATGTTGCCGGAGGAACTGGAATCCTATCTAAATTCCTTTGTGGTCAAACAAAGGGACGCTGTTGCGGTTTTGGCAACAAAGGTATGCACCCATTTTAACAGGGTAAAACATTCAAAGGCCCACGGCAGCCGAAAAAAGGCGGTAGAGGTAGGTATGATAAAGAATAATGTCCTGATGATAGGCCCTACCGGTGTGGGTAAGACTTATATGATTAAACTGATTGCCCAGAAGCTTGGGGTACCCTTTGTTAAGGGTGATGCAACAAAGTTCAGCGAAACGGGTTATGTGGGAGGAGATGTGGAAGACCTGGTTCGTGACCTTGTGGATGCAGCCGGAGATAATATTGAACTGGCGGAGAATGGGATCATATATATTGATGAAATAGACAAGATTGCTTCATCCCATAACCTTATTGGGCATGATGTTTCAAGAACAGGTGTCCAAAGGGCGTTGTTGAAACCGATGGAAGAGACTGATGTGGATTTGAAGGTCCCCCATGATCCTGTATCCCAGATCCAGGCTATTGAGCAATATAGGAGGACAGGGAAAAAGGAAAAGAGGGTAGTAAACACGCGAAACATCCTTTTTATAATGAGCGGGGCCTTTGGTGATCTTGCTGAAATTATCAAGAAAAGGCTCCAGAAGCAGGGAATCGGCTTTGAGGCGGATGTAAGTACTACCGATATTCCGTGGGAAATTTTAAAGGAAGTGACTGCTCAGGATCTCGTGGATTTCGGTTTCGAGTCCGAGTTTGTGGGCCGGCTTCCAGTAGTAGTGGTCTTTGATGAACTTACTAAGGACGACCTTGTGGAAATTCTCAAAAATCCCAACAATCCTATCCTTATGAGTAAACACCTGGATTTCAGGGCCTATGGAATCGACATCATATTCGAGGATGAGGCATTGGTGAAGATAGCCGAAAGGGCCGCAGAGGAGAAGACCGGTGCACGTGGACTTGTGAGTGTCATAGAAAAGATATTGATCCCGTTTGAAAAAAAACTTCCGTCTACCGGGATTACCAAATTTCTGGTAACCCCTGAAATTGTCGATGATCCCGAGGCGGGGCTCAAGGTTATATTAGATGACCCCGATAATGAAACGATCAATCGACGCTTTGAAAAGGCTGAAGAGAAGGCCTTTTCAGATCTCAAAAAACATATATCCGGAAAGGTGGAGGAATTTAATAAAATCTCCGGGATTGAGATCTCGGGGAGGAGAATCGACCTTATTGCAGAATTATACATGAGATCCCTCTCTGACATTAATACTGCATTTGAAGTTTTTGTGGAGATGTATAACCAGATCAAGGCAGAGGAAAGTTCTTTACATGAGAAGTTGAATGTGAATATTTCGTTTGACGATAGTGCTGCTGATGAGATCATACATCAGGCCATAGAGACCGATCAGGAAGCAGGAACTCTGGCATTCCAGGCCGCAAAGAAGCTGGAGTACGGCCTGAATCTTGTAAAAGAGCGATCCGGTGTTGACAGCTTTGTTATTAATGCCGAGGCTATAACAGATATGGAAAATTTTATTAATAACCTTATCAAAAACTATTATCGCCAGGAAAGCTGGTCAGGCATGCCTGATGCCCAAGATAACGAATGATAGGCATATCTAAACTGTATTGCGGTACAATCGAATCATCAGATGCCCTTCGGTACGGGAGACGCTCAAAAGACCTTCCTTCTCATCTGCTCCAGTTTTCAATAGATAAGAAGCCTGTTGTGGTCTGGAATATAACCAGGACCTGCAACTTGAATTGCGTGCACTGTTATGCCAGGGCGGTTGAGCATGATTTTGGCAAGGAAATTGGTTATGACCAGGGAAAGGCCCTGATAGATGACCTGGTGTCATTCGGTGTGCCGGTCCTCCTTTTTTCAGGTGGCGAACCGCTCATGCGGAATGACCTCGTGAAACTTGCGGGTTATGCTGTTGATAAAGGGATGAGGGCGGTCATTTCGACAAATGGCACCTTGATTTCATACGATAAGGCGCTGGAGCTGCAAAAAATAGGACTTTCTTATGTAGGGGTCAGCCTTGATGGTTTGGAAGAGATTAATGACCGGTTTCGTGGGAAAAAGGGGGCCTTCAGGGCGGCAATGGCCGGGATAAGGAATTGCCAAGATGCGGGGTTAAAAGTCGGATTGAGATTTACTGTAAATCGTATGAACGTAGACGAGATTCCCAAAATTTTTGACCTCTTGGAACAGGAGCATATCCCCAGAGTATGCTTTTATCACCTGGTTTATGCCGGTCGTGGCTCTGATTTGGTGGAACAGGATCTGAATCATTTGGAGACCAGGAGGATGGTTGATCTTATTGTAGACAGGACAGATGATCTGCACAAAAGGGGCATGGATGTGGAAGTCCTGACAGTGGATAATCATGCGGACGGACCTTATCTCTATCTTCGGATGCTAAGGGAAGGACATCCCCGGGCCGGGGAGGTGCTCAGGCTCCTGAAAATGAATGAGGGCAATAATTCAGGCAGGGGAATAGGTTGTATAAGCTGGGATGGAGAGGTGTATGCAGATCAGTTTTGGCGCCATTATAGTTTTGGCAATGTCCTCAAGAGGCCGTTCAGTGAAATATGGACAGATCTTTCCAACCCGCTGATGTCAAAGCTCAAGGAAAAAAAGAAACATGTTAAGGGGCGTTGTGCCAAATGTATGTGGCTGGATATATGTGGAGGCAATTTCAGGGTCAGGGCGGAGGCCGTAACAGGCGACATATGGGCCGAAGATCCTGCCTGCTATCTTACAGACGATGAGATTGAAGGGAGATCGCTGCCGGTGTTTGGAGAAGGTGAATGATTATAAGACCCCGCAGGTTAAGAAAGACCCCGATGATCAGGGAGATGGTAAGGGAGACCGGTCTTTCTGAGAAAGATTTTGTGGCCCCCTTATTTGTAAGACACGGTCATGGCGTAAAAGAC
>CAZQAA010000026.1:0-2845 GCA_964591255.1 uncultured Desulfobacterales bacterium
ACCGGCTGTATAGATCCCTGTCCGCCTGGTCTCATACGGAAAACATATAAAATGGGAATCAGGAAACCCATACTTCAAAGTCGGCAACTCCGGGCCCTGGCGGTATTCAAGATTCAAGGCACTGTTGGCAAAAAAGCCAGAATCAGGCTGCACCTCTATCATCCCGTCCTCATCCGCGCCTTCGGCATCTTCAGGGGCCTTGATCCTTGGAATTGTATCTGGCCTTGCGGCCGGGACCATACCTACAGCCAGAACCACGAGGTCCAGATCCTCGATTTTCACCTTTTCATTCAGGAGCTCATCGTCAGCCTCTACAAACAATTTACCCCCTGCTTCACCCACCTCAAGGACACTGCCCCTGATAAATATGTTTCCATCCTCCTGACCCTTTCGGTAAAAATCCTCTGCCTGACCGACAGTACGCATATCCTTGTAAAGGATATAATTCACGGCCTCGGGATTCTGTTCTTTCACGTAGATTGCCTGCTTGAGAGAAACGAGACAGCACACTGAAGAGCAATAGGGAAGGTGTGCCGGATCTCTTGATCCGGCACACTGTATAAAAAGGACACTCTTGACCTCTTTGCCGTCTGACGGTCGAGTAATCTTTCCGGCCGCTGCCATCTCCTCCATCTCTACATTAGTAACCACATCCTTGAACTTGCCATAGCCCAGGTGTCCCAGTTTAGTGGCATCATAAGGGACCCACCCTGTAGCCTGGACGACTGCTCCTACCTTCTCATTCACCGAGTTTCCATTTGACCTGATCTCTACAGAGAAAACCCCGGGGCCTCCACTTACTCTCTCCACAGTGGCAGAGGTATAGACCTTTATATTGGAATTTTCCGTAATATCCTTTATAAGACCTTCCACCCCTGTATCTGAAAGTTCCTTATAAGGAGGTGAAACAGTCTGCTTCATACTGGCCAGAAACCCTCCAAGCCGGTCTTCCCTTTCCACCAAAACGGCCTGACGCCCTGCCTTGGCCGTCTCCAGGGCCGCTGTCATACCGGCGAGTCCCCCGCCAACAACAAGGATATCCTTTGAATACTCCTCTTCCGCCTTATATGGTTCCGGAAGTTCAGTATCATTGGCCTTGGAAATACCCATTCTCAGATAGTCCTCTGCAAGCATCTGGGTATCTTCATCCTTAGGAGCGTGGCTCCAAGCCACCTGCTCCCTGAGATTGATCCTCTCAACAATCTTGTCCCCGCCAAAATCGAAGAGATCATAATTCACCCTCTGGGAACATGCAGCGATAATGATGGTGTTTATTCCCTCGTCTTTAATATCTTTGTTGATAAGCTCAAGACCTTCCGAACCGCACAAAAAAGAATGATTTTTACATACAGGGACACTCAATTCATCAGTTACCAGCTCATTAAGCGGGTCAATTTCTATGGCATCCCCTATGCCGCAGCCGGTGCAAATATAAACTGCCGTCTTCTTATCCATCGAGCTACCTCCTCGTGATTGATTGAATGGCCTTCAGGGCCGACGCCGTGGCATCTTGGACACATGTTGCAACATCCGTCGGTCTTCTGACACAACCAGCGCCGTAAATTCCACTCTTCTGCGGATCATGGACCAAGAATCCATATTCATCCATGGAAACATCCGGCGGGGATTCAATATCAAGGCCGTTCGGCACCATGCCGGTGGCAAGCACCACCATATCAAATGTCCTCTTGATCTGTTCACCCGTATTGGTATCCTCTCCCTCAAGCAACAGATCGGCCGTTGTCTCATCTTCAGAAATATTGGCTATCTTACTCTTTATGAAGGTAAGCTTTTCATCTTCTTTTGCCTTGGAATAAAAATCCTCCAGCCTATCCATCGCCCTGATATCAATAAAAAAGATAGTTACATCGCAGTCAGGGTATTGTTCTCTCAAGTACGTAGCATGCTTTATGGAGGCAAGACAGCATACCCCGGAGCAATATGGGAGGTGATTCTCATCTCTTGATCCTGCACATTGGATAAATGCAACATTTTTCACCTCTTTCCCATCCGATGGACGCAATACCTTCCCGCCCGTGGGACCGTTAGGCGACGCCAGCCGTTCCATCATAATGTTGGTAATAACATTTTCATATTCACCGAATCCGTAATATTCGATCCTGGCTGCGTCATATGGCTCCCAGCCCGCGGCCCAGATAACGGAACCCACTTTCAGATCAAAAGTGGATTCTTTCATCTCCAGATCAATCGCATCATACTCACATGCCTCTTGGCACTTCCTGCCATCTTCCGTCCCTGCAATAGAAGCATCTATTACATATCGCATAGGAAAGGCGAATTCATGGGGCAGATACGCAGCCTTGATCTTATCCATACCGAAATTGAAGGGATTGTCTATCTCAACATCACAAGCCTCGGCACACTTGCCGCAGCAGGTACATTTTTCATTGACATACCTGGGGAGAAGCTTCACGGTTACGTCATAGTCCCCTTCCTGTCCGGAGATTTTAATAACCTCGGCCATGGTAAAAAACCGTATTTCAGGGTTCAGTTTCATCCTGCGGAAATTGATTTCCAGACCGCAGTTCGGGGGACATAACTTGGGAAAATACTGATACAATTGTGTTACCCGCCCGCCCAAGTACGGGTTTTTTTCCACCAGGACCACTTGATAACCGGCCTCTGCAGCCTCGAGGGCCGCCGTGATCCCGCTGATACCACCTCCAACCACCAATAAACTCTGGTTTGTCGTCTCTACATCTGCCATAGTATCCTCCAGGCTCTCATTTGTTGGTATCATTCACAAGTTAACATGCCATCTAATGGCAAAAAACGTGTTTCGTCAATAATCACCCTTGACATCATGCAAAAATGATCATTGACC
>CAZQAA010000027.1:0-16094 GCA_964591255.1 uncultured Desulfobacterales bacterium
AGAGAAAATATAGAAAAAGAAAAGAGTAGAAAGGGCCCACCTGAGGCTGTTAAAGCAAACATATATCTCTTTTGGGCTCAAGTATGACTGGAGAAGAGATAGATTGATTGATCCGATGAATGGTGAAGCAAACAGATCTACACCGCGTTTATAAAAACAGAGGCTTAATACGCTAATAAAGAAAGTAAAAACATGAACAGGATAGATACGGATTATCCTGTTCCAGAGAAAATAAAGACAATCCTTTAATTGTGTAAACTTGTTGTAATTTAAGCTTATTACAAAACCGGATAATACAAAAAAAAATGTTACCCCTATAGCTCCTAATCTGACTTTTGGAAACCAGTTTATCACTGGTCGTAAATGATGAATCACTATCAGCATTATTGCGAAAAAGCGAAGGGATGTCAGGCTGTTTAGTCGAATAGGTGCAGGGCCTTTTTTTCTCATCTTTTTTAGCCAGTAGTGGGTGGTGTCCCTTTTGGTGTATACACTTTTTTTAATACCGCGACACTTTCGATGATCATCCAGGTCTGAAGCAAAAATACGGCCAAGCCTATTCCAAAGAGGAGCCAGTTTTCAGTGATGTAGGAAATGCGTATCTTGAGGGCAAGGGCCCATGCAGTCATGATAATCATAAAAAGCATGGGAATGGATGTGTAAATTATGCTGATCTTGCGTCGGGCAAGATAGATGGTAATTACCAGCAGGGCCAGGCCGGCAAGGAGTTGGTTGACAGATCCAAACAGGGGCCACAGCTTCATGGCCCCTTCTCCGCTTCCATTATAAAAGGTCAGGACGGCTGCAGTGAGGACTGCAAAGGCAGTGCCGGTCTGCCTGCCGGTAAGCGGCCTGAAATGACATGCCCGTGACAGCTCACCAACTACATATCTCTGTATGCGGGTGGCTGAATCAAGTGTTGTGGCGGCAAAGGAGACGACGAATACGGCCATTACGGATAGCGCAACTTTCACCGGAATCCCGTAGCTTGTCATCATGTTTGCCGATCCGTGTATAAAGGCACCTATCTTGTCAGAAAGCCCATTGGCTGCCTGCCAATTTGCATAGTGATGGTTAAATGCCTCTATTCCCGTAAAGACCTGGCCTTCTTCCCCTGTCAGGCCAAGACCAATCCCTGCCGCCACCGCTACGATCACCAGGGCTGATAGAGAACTTTCCATCAGCATGCTGCCATATCCTATAAAAAGTGAACTCGATTCCGAATCGCACTGCTTTGAAGAAGTGCCTGAGCTTACCAGGCTGTGAAAGCCCGATATGGCCCCACATGCTACTATCACGAATATAAACGGCCATACAGGAGGCGCCCCTTTTGCTGCGAGATTGGCAGCAGGCGCCACAATAGGGGGATGACTTATTATAACCCCTATGGTCACCAACACCATGGCCACGATAAGCTGGTGGGAGTTGATATAGTCCCTTGGCTGCAACAATGTTTGGACCGGCAGGCTTGAGGCAAGCCATGCGTTGAAAGCAAGGACAAGGATGATCCAGGTAATGAGGACTGAATCAGGAGTAATGCCGAAAACTGATGTGAGGTCAACAGGAAAATATGCCCCTATAATAACAGTACCATACATAATGAGCACCGCCGCAATGCTGGGCCAGAAACTGCCCACACCTTTTTTGTAAATGAGGCGTCCCAGGCAGACAGCGATCACGATCTGGGACCACACCGGTATAACCGCTTCAGGGAACTCTTTGAACAAGAGGGCTACAACAAGGCAGAATACGGCGATCACGATCCAGAGCTCAAAAAAGATGATCAACAGAAACAGGATGCGCACCCTCGTGTTGACTATGTCGGCTGCCACATCCCCTATGGAGCGCCCTTGGCTACGCAGGGATATCACCAAGGCACCAAAATCGTGGACTGCCCCGAAAAAGATTGATCCAAAAAAGATCCAGACAACGGCAGGGACCCAGCCCCATATAATGGCGATTGCCGGACCTACTATAGGACCTAATCCAGCAATGGAGGTAAAGTGATGACCAAAGAGTATATGTTTTTTGGTTGGGACAAAGTCATGGTTATCCTGAAAGGCTACGCTTGGACATAGGGCCTCTGGATCTATCTTGAAGATCCTTCGGGCCAGAAATTTACCGTAGACATGATAGGCCGTCACATATCCTGCTATCATCAAGGTAAAGAGTACAAGAGAATTCACGGCCGGCGGTTACTCCCCTTTATGGTGTATGACTCGTCTCACTTCTCGTTATCCCCAAACTGTATTTCATATAGATGTCTGAAACGGCCGTTCAAGGACAATAACTCATCACAGGTGCCATGTTCCACGATACGACCCGCCTCAAGCACATATATACAGTCTGCCTTCATGACAGTACTCAGCCTATGTGCAGCCACCAAGATAGTCCGTTTGCCCTGAAATCGCTCAATGGCCTCCTGAACGAATTTTTCGCTCTCAGCGTCTAGGGCAGAAGCCGCTTCGTCTAAAATCAGGATGGCCGGATCTATGAGGATGGCCCTGGAGATTGCAATCCTTTGTCTTTGTCCGCCGGAAAGAAGATCCCCTTGATCACCTACTATGGTCTGGTAGCCATCAGGTTGGCCCATGATGAAATCATGGGCATAGCCTGCCTTGGCTGCGGCAATAATCTCGTCCATTGTCTTTCCGGGATCTCCGTAACTGATATTTCCGGCAATGGTGTCATGAAACAGCATTATTTGCTGGCTGACTATTCCTATCTGTTTTCTGAGGGATTCAAGGGTCACATCTCGGATATCATAACCATCTATAGTAATAGAGCCTGATATAACATCATAGAAGCGGGGAACAAGATCCAAAAGGGTACTCTTTCCCGCCCCTGTAGAGCCTACAAAAGCGACCATTTCACCCGCCTTTACCGTGAAGGATATCTCCTTGAGCACCAGTTCGTCTGGAGAATAACCAAAACATACCTGCTTGAACCGGATCTGTTTTTTGTGTCGTGGAAGCACCTTTGCGCCGGGACAGTTCGTGAGTTCAGGGCTGGTTTCCATGATTTCAAAGACACGTTTTGTTGCGCCCTGGAGTGTCTTGAGATTGTTGCTTACCTTTGCGAGCTTTTTTATGGGCCCATAGAGGCGCGAAAAGGAATACATCATGGACATCAGTTCTCCAAGGGTGTGGTGGAAATAGACCTTTCCAACTATCAGCACTGCCGGCAGGATCAAAAATACGCTGGCATCCATCATGGGACCAAGCCCCAAATGCCACATTCTCCAGCGCATAACCCGCTTGTAGAGATGTTCGGCCAGATCATTAAATTTTCGTGTCTCGTAATCGCCTGTGACAAAACCATGAACCACTTTGAGACAAAGAAGCATTTCATGATAGGCTGAGGTAACTTCAGCTGTGGCATCCTGAACCCTTGCAGCATGCTTTTTTACCTTTTTTCCGAAAAGACGGATCAAGCCCACTATAAGGGGTGCAACGATAAAGACAAGCAGAGTGAGTTTGTAATTCATGGCCAGCAGATAGGTCAGAAAGATTATGGCAGTCAAGGGGTGCTGGATAAGACCGATAAGAATATTTGCAATGTTGGCCTGCATTACGGCAAGATCTGCCGTTGCCCTTGCAATGAGCTCTCCAGACTTTCTCTTGTGGTAGAATCCCAACGGGAGAGAAACAAATTTCTTAAAGAGATCTATCCGGAGAGACTTGACTGCCCTGTTAGAAAAGGCCACAGCGGCTATTCCACTAAGGTATATAGTGATTGATTTACATATAATGGAAATTGCAGCTATCAGCGCAAGGAGAAAAAGAAGGCTGTTGGGAGAGATGTTGTTAATCAGGACAATTTCTGTCCTGTGCCATGAGAATAAAGACCCTGAATCAAGGACTATCCAAGGGATTTTCCAGGAAACCGGTTCTGCTCCGGTTTTCATGCCTTCGTCTATAAATGGCTGGAGAAGATAGGCTGGAATTACGACGAATAATGATGATACCGCTGCCAACACCAGTGAACAGATCACCATCCTGCGGTGTGGCCTTACATAAGCAGCTATCTTCTTACCAAGAATAAGATTCAGCATCTAAAAATTATTTCATGAAGAGTGTATGCCAGCAGGCAGGTGAAAAGGTATAACTAGTGTTGAGATCAGCACCAAGCCGAGTCTATTTGCGTCGGGAGTATAGGCAAAGACACAGAGGGTGTCAAGAACAGAGGCCCCGATGTTTTATGGATTCCTTGGCCGTGCACCCTCATTCGATCTATGATTGGGAGGTTATCCCTGCCAGGGAATAGGAGCGGCTCCTTCCACGGCACAGGCTTGCTTATTTACCGCTGCTTCCTTCCGGACCTGACGGGGTTCATAAGTGCCTGTCACATGGGGTTGCCGTCCCGTCCTGAAAGACAGGAGATAAGCAACCTGAATCAAAAGACCTCTTGAAGGACAATCAACCCCGCATAAGCGGATTTCGGGTTACAGGGCACCGCTAGCTCCCCATCTAGCACGACCAAGGCCCCAAGATCAATCACTCAACATCAACCCTCTCTTTTAGCTCTTTTCCTACTTTAAAAAACGGGAGCTTTTTAGGGGCTACTTCGATAATTTCTCCACTTTTTGGGTTTCGTCCATGGTATCCGTCATAATGTTTTACCTTGAAACTTCCAAACCCCCTGATTTCAACTCGCTCGGAGTTAATAAGGGCCTTTTCTATCTCGCCAAAGACCGTATTAACCACCTCTTCCGCCTTTGTCATGACCATGTCTTCGGCCTTGGCAAGGGAGCTGATGAGTTGTGACTTGTTCATAGGCCTCCTTTTTGGTATTTGAGGTAACGATTAATAATGCTTAGACAAATTAATTGTATGATAGAATTAATAAATCGAAAAGTGCAAGTCAAGAGGAAATCTCCAAAAATTCAAAAATTTCTGGATGGGGCCGGGAGAGCAAGAGGTGTTTACTTTTTGGCATGTGTGCTATATAAGTCCAAAAATAAAGATATTTTACAGAGATTGAAAGAGAAAGGGAGTTTGTCATGAAAAAATTGCTCCGCAATGGGGTAGAGGACTTGATCCCCTATCCCCCGGGAAAACCTATAGAAGAACTTGAACGGGAATTGGGCATCAGCGGCTCAATCAAATTGGCTTCCAATGAAAACCCATTGGGGCCGTCTCCCATGGCCCTTCAGGCTATAAAAGAAAATTTGTCTACCCTGAACAGATATCCTGATGGAAGCAGTTATTATCTGAAATCGAAGCTGAGCAGAAAATATAACATACCTATCGATCAGATTATTATTGGTAATGGGTCAAATGAATTGATTGAACTGGTCATCAGGACATTTCTTTCACCGGGAGAACATACTGTTCAGGCCTTTCCTTCCTTCCTTGTTTATGAAAAGATGGTAAAAGGCGCTGGAGGCCGAATGACCTCAGTACCGCTTTCAGATTTCAGGCTTGACCTGGCAGGAATGTCCAAGGCCGTAAGTCCTGATACAAAAATCGTGTTTGTCAATAACCCCAACAATCCTACAGGTACTGTGGTTTCAGGTCCTGACCTGATAGGTTTTTTGCGGGATATTCCGAAGGATATCATTGTTGTGCTGGACGAGGCCTATATAGAATTCGTGTCAGACGCAACAGTGGCGCAGGGCCTTGAATTGTTGGCGGAACATCCATATCTGGTGGTTTTAAGAACCTTTTCAAAGCTTTACGGCCTTGCAGGATTACGAGTGGGGTATGGATTTGCCTCCAAAGAAGTTGTAGATTTTATTAACCGTGTCAGACAACCGTTTAATGCAAATTCCCTTGCACAGATAGGAGCTACCGCCTCCCTCGAAGATCAGGCGTTTTTATCGAAAAGCCTGAAGGTGGTAAAAGAAGGTCTGGATTATCTATATAGATCTCTTGAAGGCATAGGGCTTGAATATGTCCCGAGTCAAACCAATTTTTTTCTTGTCAAAGTGCCTGGGGGAGGGAAAAAAATTTATAATATGATGCTGAAAGAAGGGGTTATCGTTCGCTCTATGGACAGCTATGGGCTTCCGGATTATATACGAATAACTGTGGGGTTGCCCGATGAAAACAAAAGATTTATTCGTACACTTGAAAAGGTGCTGGAATGCTGAAGGAAGGTCGGAGTTCAAGTAAAATCATAACCATTGACGGGCCTGCGGGTTCAGGAAAAAGCACGGTTAGTCGTCTTTTGGCCGCTAGGATTAATTATATCTATCTGGACACGGGTGCTATGTACAGGGCTGTCGCACTTGTTGTAACAAGGAAAAAGATTGACCTTGAGGATGGTGAACGGATAGGGGAGATATGCAGGAAGCTTGATCTGTGTTTTAAAACCGACGAAGATCCACCCAGGTTGTTTCTGGGAAAAGAAGATATATCTGCTGAGATCAGAAGATCGGATATGGATATGCTTTCCTCAAGGGTGTCTGCTGTGAAAGAGGTAAGGGAAGCCATGGTAGCGCTTCAGCGCAGGATGGGTGGAGGAGATGGGTTGGTTGCTGAGGGCCGTGATATGGGCACTGTGGTGTTTCCGGACGCAGAATATAAATTTTTCTTGACCGCCTTGCTCAAGATTAGGGCGGAAAGGCGGTACCAGGAGAGAAAAATGCGGGGGGAAAAGGTATCTCTTGCGTCTGTAGAGGAGGAACTTAAAGAGAGGGATCTGCAAGATGAATCCCGACCTCTCTCGCCTTTAAGAGCGGCTGAAGATGCCATAATTATAGATTCCTCTTTCCTGACTCCTGTGGAGGTTGTGGATATGATGTATCAATCCATAAAAATAGGGAAAAATAAGTGTTGAAGTTACTTAGTGTCTCTGTTATTAAGGTTAGCTACAGTTAGAGGGGCAGAGACGACTTCGAGAAAAAGTGGAAGCCGTCAAGATTGTTATTAGGGGGATTATAGGTTAATGGACAAACTAACAGATGAAACAACCGAGAGCATGGTATCAGAAACCGATGGTAATGGTGCCGAAACAACCGAGGTCGAAATGTCTAACAGCGAGGGAACGGATGTAGACATAGCTGAAAATGGGACGGAAAATGATTTTTCCCAGTTTGATCAGGATCAGAATGCCCAGATGGATCAGGAAGCAGACGATTTCATGCAGCTTTATGAAGAAAGTCTCAAAAGTATCCAGGAAGGGGAGGTCATTACCGGAGAGATTGTTCAGGTAGAAAAGGAATATGTCCTTGTAGATATTGGATATAAATCAGAGGGTCAGATTTCCATTCGTGAGTTCATGGATGCGGATGGCAATCTGGACGCCAAGGTGGGTGACAAAGTCGAAGTACTTCTTGAGCGCAGAGAGAGTGAGGATGGAGGAATTACGCTTTCCAAGGAAAAGGCAGCTAAAATCAAGATCTGGGATCAGATTAAAGATATTTATGAAAATGACGGGACAATAGAGGGGAGAATTACGTCCCGGGTCAAGGGAGGGTTTTCCGTCGATATAGGTCTACAGGCATTTTTGCCTGGTTCTCAGGTGGATTTGAGGCCTGTAAGGGATATGGATGCATTGGTTGGAACGGAACATGAGTTCAAAATTGTAAAATACAACAAACGTAGAGGTAATATTGTACTTTCCAGACGTGCCCTTTTAGAAACAGAACGGCTGGCCCTTAGGGAAGAGACCTTGAAACAGATAGAGGAAGGAGCTGTTCTTAACGGAAAGGTGAAAAATATTACCGACTACGGCTTATTTATAGATTTAGGAGGCATTGACGGTCTTGTACATATTACTGATATATCTTGGGGCAGAGTAGGGCATCCTTCGGAAATTTATAAACCAGGAGACGAGGTTTCCGTAAAAGTCTTGAGTTTTGACAGAGAGAGAGAAAAAGTTTCTTTAGGTATTAAACAGCTGGCTCCTGATCCATGGCTTGAGGCCGAAGAGAGATATCCTGTAGGTACAAGGGTGCAAGGACGAGTTGTCAGCCTGAAAGATTATGGTGCATTTGTTGAAGTGGAACCGGGGATAGAGGGTCTGATTCATGTTTCTGAGATGTCGTGGACCAGAAAAGTCAGACATCCTTCTCAAATCTTAAATGTAGGGGATGTAGTGGATGTTGTGGTCTTGAATATAGATATACCTAAAAAACGAATTTCGCTCGGCATGAAGCAGATAGAGCCTAATCCGTGGGATGTTATAGAAGAAAAGTATCCTGTTGGCACCACAATAGAGGGGAAGATAAAAAACATTACCGATTTTGGAATTTTTATAGGAATTGATGAAGGGATTGACGGTCTTGTTCATATATCTGATATTTCCTGGACAAAAAGGATAAAACATCCTTCTGAGATATACAAAAAAGGCCAGGAGGTTCAAGCTGTTGTCCTTAATATTGACAAGGAGAACGAACGATTTTCGCTTGGTATAAAACAGTTGATTTCGGATCCTTGGGATGAAATACCAAAGAAATATCAGCCTGGTACCCGTGTTACAGGTACCGTAACCAATGTTACCGAATTCGGGATCTTCCTTGAACTTGAAGAGGGAATAGAGGGTTTGGTTCATATTTCTGAGGTGTCTGGTGAGGGGCGTGGCAACCCGCTTTCGCATTTTCAGGTGGATGATGTTATTCAGGCTAAGGTCATCAATGTTTCCAGAGAGGAGAAGAAGATAGGGCTTTCCATCAAAAAACTGGACGAAGGAAGTGAAAAAGATATTTACAGGAGCTATCTAAATAACCATAAGGAAGCTACATCGAATCTGGGAGAGATACTGCGGGAAGAGATGATGAATCGGGAGCGAAACCAAGAGCAGCAAGATCCGGACTCAAATGAAGATGAGGTTTCGGAATCAGAACAGGATACAACTGAAGTCTAAAGTCTTTACCTCAGGGCAAGGACTTTTTCCATTTCCCTGGCGGGACAATAAAAGATGGATAAAAAAGGGCATCCTATATTGATGGTGCTGGCCGTCCTTGTGGGGGTTGCACTTGTCTTAGGCGTATCCGTCGCATTGATCTTTAAATTGTTCCTCCCTTCCACAAACTTTTCATTCAACAATAAAATCGGGGTGATTCCCATTGAGGGGGTAATTTCCGATTCACTGACCATTACTGCCCAGCTCGAGAAATTCAGAAGAGATAAAAGGATAAAGGCGATTGTTTTGAGAATAGATTCTCCTGGTGGCTCGATAGGACCCACCCAGGAAATATGCCGGGAAGTTCGGAAGACCGCTAAGGCCAAAACAATTGTAGCGTCCATGGGTGGGGTGGCTGCATCAGGGGGATATTATATTGCCGTTGCCGCAGACAAGATTGTAGCCAATCCCGGCACCATAACAGGTAGTATCGGGGTCATCATGCATTTTGTGAGGTTTAGAGAGCTTCTCGATAAGATTGGCATCCATTTTGAGGTGTTGAAGAGTGGTGAATTTAAGGACATAGGTTCACCGCACAGGGAGCTGACAAAAAATGACAAGAAATTACTCAATGCAATGATAGCGGAGATAAAGAGACAATTCGTAGAGGAAGTCGCCAAGGACAGAGGGCTTTCTGTTGAAAGAGTTGAAAAAATTTCTGATGGTCGAATTATTTTAGGGAGTGAGGCGCAAAAACTAGATCTTGTGGATAGCCTTGGGAATTTTCAGGATGCCGTCGAACTCGCCAAAAAGTTGGCCGGAATAAAGGGAGAGGTAACGTTGGTATATCCCAGAAAAGAAAATTTCAGACTGTGGGAGATCTTCCTTAACTCTTTGACAAAATCTGTTATTCAACAGATTGGGGATGTAGAGGAGCAGATGGAGTATCGGTGGAGCGGTTTCTAAGATCCCTTAGAGAAAATTGCTGACATCTCCTTTCCCTATACGTATAACTTCCGGCACATCATTGATTAATGATATTACACTTGAAGGATTAGGATAGAGCACCCCTCCGTCAATAACGACATCAAGATATTGGCCATATATCTCTTTTATGGATTGAGGATCGTCATATCCGGCGCTGGTACTGATAATAGGGCGCCCAAATGTCCTTGCAATGGAAAGACATATGTTATTGTCCGGGACCCTGATACCTACGGTTTTTCTCTTGGTAAGCATTATTTTTGGCACAAGCCGTGTCCCCTTGAGAACAAAGGTATAGGGGCCAGGAAGAAATCGTTTCATTGTTTTATATGCATAATTTGAAACCAGCGCGTACTTGCTCAGGTTCTTGAGGCTGTCACACACAAAAGAGAACGGTTTCTTAAGAGGACGATTTTTAAGCCGATATATAAGCTGAATGCCTTTTTTGTTATATAAGTCACATCCGATTCCGTAAAATGTGTCTGTAGGATAAGCGATCAGACCGCCGCCTTCCAGGACTTCCGCAACACGGTTAACCAGACGTTGCTGCGGATTGTCCGGATTAATAGAAAATATCACGGTCTTTTTGCCGATCTCTGAAGATTTGGCCTTTGTCATTTTGTTTATGAGGAGAATCTGGTGAATTCAGCTCGGCTTATGTATCTGTTTTCTTTTATGTTTGGGCTTGCCTTTGGCAGCTTCCTGAATGTCTGCATCCATCGTATCCCCCTAAAAAAATCTATTATAACACCGCCATCCAGCTGTCCAAAATGTGGTGAGAGCATCAAATTTTACGATAATATCCCCGTAATAAGCTACATAATACTATTGGGGAGATGCAGACAATGCAGATATCCGATCCCATGGCGATATCCTGCAGTGGAAATAATGACAGGATTGCTCTGTCTAAGCCTGTTTATCAAATATGGTCTTACTTATCAATATATTCTCTTTTTTTTATTTTTTTCAGCCCTTGTCACCATCAGTTTCATTGATATCCAGTACCAGATAATCCCGGATGTTATTTCTCTTCCTGGAATTGTGGCGGGATGGACAGCTTCTTTCGTTTTACCGGAGTCTTCCTGGATGGATTCCCTGTTTGGAATCATGGCAGGTGGGGGCGTTCTATTCGGGGTGGCCTCGGTATATGAACGTCTTACCGGAAAAACAGGTATGGGAGGTGGAGATATAAAGCTTTTAGCCATGATCGGGGCATGGCTGGGTTGGAGATCCATATTTCCTGTTATAATGATTTCTTCCTCTGTCGGTGCGGTGATTGGGTCTGTGGCACTTATGATATCAGGCAAGGGACTCAGGGTCCGGATACCCTTTGGCCCGTTCTTATCTCTGGGAGCTATAGTGTACCTCTTTTGGGGCAATGACCTTGTCCAGTGGTATTTCGCTTTATTTGAGTAAGGGGATACAGTGATTTTCCGTTTTCCAGGATTTAATAGCCTTAAAATCGGAATTCTGATCTATCTGACCCTCCTGATAGCATCTGCCATGCTGCTTATAAACATTGTTATGATCAAGCTTGCAGAACAAGATCTTGTTAAAAAAAAATTGGATGCAGCCCGGACAGTGCTTTGTTATATGGACCAAAAGGTGAAAGACTGGATTTTAATCCATGGCACATGGAGTGATTTTCAGGAAGATTATAACAGTATAAGCAATATGCAACAATTGTTATGTATTGAAGCATTCGACGGGGCATTATTTGTGGACGACAAAGGAAAAAAGGTCCTGGAGATAGGCCAATGTGGCAAACAAGAATTTCCGGCCCTCTCTCTTGCCCGTCAAACACTCCGCATGAAAAGAGGGAGACCGATTTTTTCTGGAAAAACCTGGGGAGTTATATGGCCTTCTCCGGAATACTTCAGAATTTCCACCCCCTTGATATTATCCGGAAAGCTCACTGGGGCTATCACTCTATGCGGAAGTTTTAGGGACATTTATGAGGAATTAAGAGAGACGGAAAAGATTGTCCTTCTCTATATTTTACTAAATGCCGTAATTCTTATTACCGTCGGAGGCTATCTTATCTCGCGAACAGTTTTAAAACCTATTAAGAGACTCCTGCGTGCAACCGAAAATTTTTCAGAAGGAGATTTTTTGCCAGACCTGGCCGGATCATCGTGGAACGAAATTGGCCAACTATCCCGTTCTTTAAATATGATGCTAAGGCGTCTTGAGGAAAACAAACGGGAATTGGAGACTCATGTCTCCTCCCTAAGGAAGGCAAACAGGGAGCTTCAAACGGCCCAGAAAGAAATCATCAGGACCGAAAAAATGGCCTCAGTTGGCCGATTGACGGCCGGAATCGCCCATGAGATAGGAAACCCCATAACCATAATCCTTGGTTATCTGGAATTGCTCCGGACAAACGAATGGGACAGGACTGAAACCCGGGATTTTCTGAAACGTATCGAATCGGAGATAGACAGGATAAGGCATATTATCAAACAGCTTGTTGATTTTTCAAGACCATCAGGTAGCGAACAGAATGAGATCAATATACATGACCTGCTTATGGAGACAGTAGAAATAGCAAAGCCCAGACTGACAAAATACAGGATAGGATTGGATTTGAAACTTGAGGCCGCAAGGGATGTTGCCTGTGTCGATCCAAACCAGCTAAGACAAGTTTTTTTGAACATTGTTATGAACGCACTTGATGCGATGAAAGAGGTCAAAGGGGACAATATGCTTATGATACGATCTGTCAATCGTAAAGATCATTTGGAGATCCGGTTTACCGACACCGGACCGGGCATCCCTGCCGACGAGCTTGCCCATATTTTTGATCCGTTTTACACTACCAAAGAAGAGGGCAAAGGGCCCGGTCTTGGCCTGTGGATATGCCACAGCATTATGGATGGATTGGGAGGGACAATCAGGGCGGAGAGTCCTCCGGGAGAGGGTGTGACCGTTGTGGTGGATTTGGCAGTGATCAGTGTTTAGTCTAACCTTTCTTGGCAATTCGATGAAAGGTAAATTTTTTATATAATCACTCCTTATAGGTGGGATGGCAAATGATGTCTCAACAGCGTGTTTTGGTTATAGATGATGAAGAAAACATGCGTCATATGCTAAAGGTTATGCTGGACAAGGCCGGATATGATGTCCAAGGGGCCGCGGATGGCATTGAGGGTCTAAAACAGATGGAAGCGTATGATTTCGATTTTATCCTCTGTGATATCAAGATGCCCAGAATGGATGGTATGACGTTTTTGAGGCATGCCAGGAAAGAATATCCGGAAAAGACATATATTATGATGTCTGCTTACGGCAGCATTGAAACCGCAGTAGAGGCCATGAAAGAGGGCAGCTATGATTACATATCCAAACCCTTTAAGACAGATGAAGTCCTTATGACACTTAAAAAGGCGGAAGAGCGGGAGAGGTTGAAAGAGGAGAATCTGAGGCTGAAGCAAAGGATCAGTGAAATTGAGAAGAAACATTCTTTTGAAGAAATCGTTGCGGGAAGTGAATCCATGGCCCGCGTTTTTGATCTTGTGCGTACGGTGGCAGATCATAAGACTACGGTACTTATTACCGGTGAAAGCGGGACAGGCAAGGAACTTGTTGCAAGAGCTATCCATTCCAGTGGTGGAAGACATGCAGGCCCGATGGTGTCCATAAACTGTGGAGGAATTCCTGAAAATCTGCTCGAGAGTGAACTCTTTGGCTATAAAAAAGGTGCCTTCACAGATGCCGTGCGGGACAAGGCAGGGCGTTTTGAAATAGCTAACAGGGGAACCATATTTTTGGATGAGATCGGTGAGCTGCCTTTGTCTTTACAGGTCAAACTGCTTCGGGTTCTGCAGGAGGAAGAGATAACTCCTTTGGGAGGGACGGAGACAAAGGAGATAGACGTCCGGGTAATAGCCGCTACTGCCAAAAATCTTCATGATGAGGTCGAGAAGGGAAGCTTCAGGGCAGATCTGTTTTATAGGATAAACGTTATGAGGATCCATATCCCTCCTCTGAGGGAGAGGACCGAGGATATTTCTCTTCTGGTAGAACATTTCATTGCTCTATTTAACAATAAGCTCAGGAAAAAAGTTGAGGCGCCTTCTTCCCATACCATGTCCATCCTGATGGATTACGCATGGCCTGGCAATGTCAGAGAGCTGGAGAACGTCATAGAGCGTGCAGTACTGCTTGCCAAAGGAAGATGGATTACTCCTGCTGAATTACCACATCATATGACCGAATCTCAAAAACGCGCGTCATATTATTTTGATACGGGAAAAAACCTGTCCCTAAAAAAGGCAACGAAACATTTAGAGCGGGATCTGATTGAGCGGGCCCTTAAGCAGACCCGATGGAACAAAAGCCAGGCTGCCAGGATCCTGGAGATCAGCCGTCCCATGCTTTTGGCCAAGATAAGAGAGTATGGTCTGGATGCTTAGATGTTCTGTCTGATACAGGCTGTATCTTCTTAATGTGAGCCTATATTGACCATTCCAGTATGGATGCTCCCCAGGTGAGTCCCCCTCCAAAGGCAACCATAAGCACATAGTCCCCCTTGTTGATACGTCCGTCCCTGTTGGCTTCATCCAGGGCGATCGGTATGGAGGCTGAAGAGGTATTGCCGTACTTGTGGATATTTGTGTAGACCTTTTCCATGGGGATGTTCAGGTCCTTGGCAAGGGCCTGAATGATTCGGATATTTGCCTGATGGGGAACTACAAGCGCAATTTCTTTGCCGGTGAGGGATGTCTTGTTCAAGACTTCCTTCGCAGCGGATGACATGCTTTCAATCGCCTTTTTGAAAAGGCGATTTCCATTCATTATCATATAAGAGGAGGTCAGATCCATTCCTTGAAGTGTTTCGGGGATATGGGAATTGCCGCGTGCAGTATAAAGGAGGTTCCATAGAGATCCGTCCGACTTTAAATGGGCGAACATAATTCCCCGGCCATCCCCTTTTTGAGAAGAAAGCAGTATTGCACCTGCACCGTCCGCCATAAGCACGCATGTATTTCTGTCTTCCCAGTTAACAATGGATGAGAGCCTCTCGGCGCCGATTACAAGCGCTGTTTCGGATGTTCCTGTTTGTATGGCATTATATGCGGTGGTGAGTGCATACAAAAACCCCGAGCATGCCGCTGATACATCAAATGCAGCTGCGTTTTTGGCGTCAAGCTCTTTCTGCACCATGCATGCAGTGGAAGGGAATCGGCGATCAGAGGACACGGTTGCCACTACTATCATATCTATGGCCTGGGAGGAAACCCCCGCCATTTCCATGGCCTTTAACGATGCCCGCGTGGCCAAGTCAGACGTACTCTCGTTTTCGTCTTTTATGGAGATGCGTCTCTCCTTGATCCCGGTACGCCGTGTTATCCATTCATCTGTCGTATCAACAATGCTCTCAAGCTCTTTGTTGGACAGCACCCTTTCCGGTACCGACGATCCGGTGCCGATTATCCGTGCCTCCGGCATAAAATATATCTCCAATCACAGAATATACGCCATTCTAAGCAATAGGCGTTAGGCGTGTCGAATATATGGAAAAAGGCCTTGGGTGTCAAGGACAATAACACAATGACAGAATAACAAATGCCTGGGATTGCTGAATGGCTCTTGACTGATTCATGTTATCTCGAGTAATAATCGGTCACATAATCTTTGTAATTGAGGTAATACAATGCTCAGAAAACTTGTTGTGGGGAATTACCAGGCCAATTGCTATATCTTGGGTGATGAGAGGAGAGGTGAAGGGCTTGTTATAGATCCGGGTGATGATGCTGTCAGGATTGTAAGCGTGATTTCAAAACTGCAACTCAGGATCCTTTACATACTCATTACCCATGGCCATTTTGATCATACTGGCGCTGCAAGTGAATTAAAGAGAATTACGGGTGCATCTTTAATGATTCATTCCCTTGATGCAAAAGGGCTGGATGTGAAACCGGATGGATATCTTGAAGAGGGACAAAAAATTTCACTTGGAACATTTACGATACGGGTGATTCATACGCCTGGACATTCGCCGGGCGGGGTTTGTTTCTATGCTCCGGGCGCTGTTTTCACAGGCGATACGCTTTTTGCCGGATCCGTCGGCAGGACCGATTTCCCGGGTGGAAACCATGATCTTCTGATCCGTGGAGTTGTTCAAAAAATATTTCCCTTGGGAGATAATATACGGGTATATCCAGGTCACGGGCCTAACAGCACTATAGGGAGGGAGCGAGTTAACAATCCTTTTTTTCGTTTAGGATATTAGATTGAAGGAGGTGCTACAGTATGCCGCAGAATATCGTTGTCATAGGTGCCGTGGCCTTAGGGCCGAAAGCAGCATGTCGTTTTAA
>CAZQAA010000028.1:0-21384 GCA_964591255.1 uncultured Desulfobacterales bacterium
GCCACGCAGGTTAAGGAAGACCCCGATGATCAGGGAGATGGTAAGGGAGACCGGTCTTTCTGAGAAAGATTTTGTGGCCCCCTTATTTGTAAGACACGGTCATGGCGTAAAAGACCCCATAAATGCCATGCCTGGTCAGTACCATTTTTCTGTGGATACCATCCTGAAAGAGGTGGAACAGTTGGAATCTGTTGGAGTTCCTGCGATCATCCTCTTTGGGTTGCCGGATGCAAAAGATGCAATAGGCAGCAGGTCATGGGCAGGGGACGGCATTGTACAGCAGGCGGTCCGTGCCATAAAGAAAAGATTTTCCGGGATAGTGGTAATCACGGATGTCTGCCTTTGTGAATATACGGACCACGGCCATTGCGGGGTTATAAAGGACGGGGAGGTGGACAATGATGCCACCCTGGAGTTGCTTGTCAGGCAGGCCCTGTCCCATGCCGAGGCGGGAGCGGATTTTGTCGCCCCTTCTGACATGATGGATGGCAGGGTCCTTGCCATCAGGAATGCGCTTGATGACGGACATTTCAGTGACGTTGGAATCCTTTCATACTCTGTGAAGTATGCATCTGCCTTTTACGGTCCTTTTCGGGAGGCCGCTGATTCGGCCCCGGGATTCGGAGACCGTACCGGTTATCAGATGGATCCCGGCAATGCCCTTGAGGCATTGAAGGAGATTGGTCTGGATATTAAAGAAGGTGCGGACATAGTTATGATAAAACCTGCCCTTCCGTATCTTGATATTATCAGGCGGGTCCGGGAAGAGGTCAGGGTGCCTGTTGCCGCCTATAATGTGAGCGGCGAATATTCCATGGTAAAGGCAGCCGCGTTGAAAGGCTGGATTGACGGGGATCGGGTCATGATGGAGATGCTCATCTCTATAAAACGGGCAGGTGCGGATATGATCCTAACATATTTTGCCAAGGAGGCCGCTGAACGACTGGCCCGGGAAAGGGCCTGATGAAGTGTTTTTTAATATGAAAACAAAAGAGGAAAAATTTGAACTCATCCGGTAAGAACAAGGGCCCTAGGCTTGTTGCGTGGGAGATTACAAGGAGATGCAACCTTCGATGCGTACATTGCAGGGCCTCTTCTGAAAATACCGTTTATGCCGAAGAACTTGATACGAAAAAGTGCTTTGAGATCCTGGATCAGATAAAGAACGAAGGGGATCCCGTCATAATTCTGACCGGAGGCGAACCCCTGCTGAGAGAAGATATCTTTGACCTGGCGCAATACGGTACAGGACTGGGTCTTCGCATGGTCATGGCCACAAACGGCTGCCTGTTGAATGATTCCATGATTAACAGGATAAAATCTTCCGGGATAAAACGGGTCAGCATATCTATTGACAGTGCCGATGAAAACAAACACGATGAATTCAGAAATATGCCCGGCGCCTTCAGGGGCGCCGTAAATGGAGTTGCCCTCCTCAGGGAGGCGGGCGTTGATTTTCAGATAAATACCACCGTTACCAGACATAATGTGCATGAGATCAGGGATATCATGGATCTGGCCGTGCACCAGGGGGCAGCGGCACACCACCTGTTTCTGCTGGTTCCTACGGGCCGGGCCAGGGAGATGGCAAGTCAGGAGATAGATGCCCTCGAATATGAAAGATTGCTCTACTGGTTTTACCAAATGCGGGATGAAGTCCCTTTGCATCTCAAGGCTACGTGTTCCCCCCAGTATTACCGTATATTGCGGCAGGAGGCCCGCAGGAAAAATGAAAAGGTGGATTTTAAAACATATGGCCTTGACGCCGTAACACGGGGGTGCCTGGCCGGAACGGGTTTTTGTTTTATCTCTTCAACCGGGATAGTGCAGCCGTGCGGATATCTGGAGCTTAAATGCGGCGACCTGAACGAATCCTCCTTTGGCAAAGTATGGCATAGCTCGCAGGTCTTTAATCAATTGCGTGACTTCTCCCTGTACAAGGGGAAGTGCGGCAGGTGTGAGTTCATCAAGGTTTGCGGCGGCTGCAGGGCCAGGGCTTATGAAAAGAGCGGTGATTTTTTGGCCGAGGAACCGTTATGCAGTTATATCCCCTCAACCTTAAATAACCGGATGTGATTTTTATGGATGATATTGATAAAAATATATTAAACGAGATCCAATCGAATTTTCCCATTGATCCTCGTCCATATTGCATACTCGGAAAGCGTCTTGATCTGCCGGAAGACGAGGTTATAAAAAGGGTAAAGAGATTAAAGGAAGAAGGGGTTGTCAGGAGAATAGGGGCGAATTTTCGTTCAGAGAAATTGAATTTTGCAAGTACTCTTTGCGCTGCAAAGGTGCCGGAAGAACTGCTTGAGAATTTTGTTGATATCGTAAATCACTATCCAGGTGTTACTCATAATTATCTCAGAAACCATAACTACAATGTCTGGTTTACCTTTATTGCTGAGGACATGGACTATATCAACACTGTCCTGAAGAATATATGTGAAAAAACAGGTGTAACGGAAATCTTGAACCTGCCGGCCATAAGGATGTTCAAAATCAAGGTCGATTTTGAGGTCTAATAGTAGTCTTCTTCCTCAAATTTTGACATAATCCTCTCCCTTTCTTCCTCACTCATTACCCCCATTTCAACTAACATGTCTGCTATTCCGTCATTTCTCAGGTCGTCATTTTCCAAGATACTCCTGTTTGATTTGCCCGTGGTATTATAAAAAGTATACTCGAGGGTATACTTTGATTTTCTTAGCAACTTGACTTCCTTGCCGAAAAAGATGAAGTGATAGCTTAACAGTATATAAAGAAGGGCCGCCAGGGTTCCCCACAGTAGAATTTTTTTCAGGAACGACATGGGATATACCTCAACAAAGAATCCTTAACAGCCCGGAAGGCAAACCGGATTACCGTTACTGGAAGATTTGGAGAGATGCATACTGGCTCTTATATCTTTACATAAGATCCTTTTTGTGACGCCTTTATCTTTCCCTGTTTTTTAAGTCTGTATATAAAACTCCATATCTGCCGCTCGTTAAAGCCTGTCTTCTTTTTTAACATGGCAGTGTCTACTCCCTTTTTGCTCCTTTTTATAATGGCCAATACAGTGTCAATTCCGGTTGTCTTTTTAGTGGTTATGGCAGCCTTTTTGTTTTTTGATGCCTTGGCACGCGAACTTTTGGCAGGAGACTTCGCAACACTCTTCTTTGTTTTCACATCCTTGGTTGCTGCCTTTTCAAGTTGTTCTAATTTTAGTGCCATTTTCTCGGTTTTTTGAGTAAGAAGCTTTAGTGTTTTGGAAACTGTCATCAATTCTCTTTTTATCCTTTTCATTAATTTGTACCTCCTTATAGTTAGGTTGATAAACTTTTAAAATCAAATCTGTGGAAATGTCAAGTATATTTGTGAAAATTGTTGATAACAAGATATGAACGTTTGTTTTTAAATATTGTTCAGGAAGTGGAGTTTCGAAAATTAGCTGGTGTGCATAATCAAGGACAGCCAGACTTTTTTTATCTCTTTGCGCAAGTCACTGAATTCTTCTTCAGGAATAACCAGGTTTTTTTCCTGGAGATTGAGCATGTGAACAGTGGACCGGTAGGTCAGATAGGTCTTTTTCAGGAGGGCGCCTCTTTCATCATCAATGATGCCGATTTTCATAAGGGTGTCAATAAGTCGGATGTTGTCTGTCCACTTCAAAAGCTCCGGAAATTTATGGGCATGGAGCAGCACGAGGTACTGGACCAGGAATTCTATATCCACCATACCTCCCGGACCATGTTTAATGTCGAACATACCGGATTTGGTGTTCAATTGTTCTTTGCGCAGCCGTTCGCGCATATCGATTACATCTTCCCGCAGTTTTCCCTTTTCCCGCCTTCTGCTGAGGACCTCCTGTCGAATATCTTCGAATTTTTGTTGCAGTTTTTTATCGCCACATATTGCTCTTGCTTTTATAAGTGCCTGGTGTTCCCATGTCCATGCCTTGTTGATCTGATAATCTCTGAATGCCTCAATGTTGATCACGAGCAGACCTGCGCTTCCATCCGGACGTAACCTCATATCGGTCTCATAAATAACTCCGGCAGGGGTATGGGCCGTAAGGATATGGATGATCCTCTCTCCTAATCTTGCAAAGAACCTGGCATTGTCTATTGGATGGAGGCCCGTTGTCTGTCCCTTTGTGGCTGAATGGAGGAAAACCAGGTCGAGATCTGATCCATAGCCAAGTTCTATTCCTCCAAGTTTGCCGTATGCCACGATACAAAAACCCTTGTTCGATCTGTTGTTATTCATATCATGGGAAGGATTCCCGTGCCTTTGGACCAGATGTGTCCAGGCAAGTTCAAGAACCTGTTTCAACACTGTTTCAGCGAGTTCGGTAAGATAGTCGCTCACCCTCATGAGAGGAATGGCCCCGGTCACATCTGCTGCGGCCACGCGCAGCATATTGGCCTGTCTGAATATGCATATTTCCGTCATCTGGCCTTCGAGGTCTTGCGTGGAGACTCCTTCGAGTCTCCTGTGGATTTCCTTCTCAAGTTCTCCTTTTTCAGGCGGGGTGTAAAGGGTGCGCGGATCTATTAACTCATCCAGGAGAACCGGGTGTTGTGACAGAAATGAAATTATCCATGGGCTTGCCTCTGCAAGCCTGACCAGGTGGACAAGAATTCCCGGGTTTTCCAACAGGAGGGCCAGATAATTGGTTCGCTTTTGTATAGTCCTGATCAAATTGATCAGGCGGTTAAGTATAAGCAGGGGCTGTTTTGACGTTGCTGCATTTTTCAGGACAAGTGGTATCAGCTTGTCAAGTCGCATCCTGCCTTCAATACTGAGCGTCCGGGTGGCATGGGAATCATGCAGATCATTCAATATGTTTATCGCCTTTTTTGGCTCATCAAAACCGGCTTTCAAAAGAATATTCTCTCTCCTTTTTTGCCCATCCCTGTCTTTCCAGACTTCAGCAAGTTTGTCTGTGTCCTTGTCCCCATGTACGCCAGGATCCCCCGCCTCGAGTAGCTTGCTGAAGTGTGAGTGAACAGATTCCATATGGCCCTTTAATTTTGATACAAATGTTCTCCAATCCGGAAACCCCATGGATGTGGCAAGACGTATTTTTCCTGTATAATCTTGTGGAAGTTCATGGATCTGACGGTCCGCGAATTCCTGTAATCTGTGTTCCGTATTGCGCAAGAACTTATATGCATCTGAAAGTTCAACGCACGTGTGGTGTGGAATGTAACTCCTTGATTCCAGGGCGTTCAGCACTTTAAGGATGCTGCGTTGTTGCAGGGAAGGATCAACACCCCCGCGGGTAAGCTGGAATACCTGGCCGAAAAACTCTATCTCCCGTATCCCGCCTGGCCCCAGTTTTATATTGTCTTTGAGTTTTTCCCGTTTTGTCTCTAGGGAAATCTTTTGTTTCATCTCCCTTAATGATTCAAAGACTCCGAAATCCAAATATCTACGGTAGACAAAGGGTTTTAGCCTCTGAAGCAATTCATTTCCCGTCTCCCTGTCTCCGGCCACGACCCTTGCTTTAATCCAGGCATATCTCTCCCATTCCCTGCCCTGCGTCTGGTAATACTCTTCCATGGAGTCAAAGCTCATGGCTATAGGCCCTGATTCGCCGAAAGGGCGGAGCCTGATATCTACCCGAAAGACAAATCCCTTTGATGTATGCTCCCCAATTACCTTGATTATATCCCGGCCAAGCCGGGCAAAGAATTCTTCATTGCTGATGGGGCCTGTCCTCCCTCCCGTGGTTTCTCCTGGTTCGGGATATGCAAAGACCAGATCCACATCTGATGAGAAATTGAGTTCCCTGCCTCCCAGCTTGCCCAGGCCCAGGATCACAAGATGTTGACGCGAACCATCTGTTCCCATGGGTATGCCCGATTTTGCACACTGCCATCCATACAGGATGGCGGCGGCCTGATCAAGGCATGCATCTGCAAGGGCGGAGAGATCACGCATGGTCTCGGCAAGGTCTGACAGCCCTGCCAGGTCTCTCCAGGCAATGCGGACCATTTCCCTGTTTCGAAAGCTGCGGAGCATAGTTGAGAGGGCAGACTGATCAGGAGAGTCGGGTAACGCGGAAACAGAAGAGGCAAGGGCATCTATATACTCATTTTCTCCATAGCTTCTTTCCATGTCATTCTTCTCCATCAGGCTTTTCAGGAGAAAGGGATCGTTTAGAAATGACCTTGCCACAAAATCGCTTAAGGCCAGTATGCGTTTCAGTCTGGAAACAAAGACCGGGTCATCAGGAAATGATATGTTTTTCTCTTTTGCCGCGGCACACAACGCATTCCATTTGTCTTTTGATGCTTGTGCCAGTGGTTCAGGTAGGTCGTTCATAAGAGGTATGGTAAAAAATTATGCTGGCAAAGTTAAAAAAAGTTACAAAAAGATGAGGGAACAAGAAATACAGTTTTTTATCTATGTGCCTTTTTTGTTAATCCGTGCCCGGCTTCTTTAATATGGCTGTTCAACTTTTAGAACAGTGCAAATGAGTCTCTTGGCCTTTTTGGCATCGGCTTTTCCACCGGTTTTTTTCATTGTCTGGCCTACCAGGAAATCTATTGCCTTTATATCGCCGGAACGGATTTTGTCCACGGCTTGGGGGTTATCGGCCATCACTTCATTCAGGATCCCTTTGAGTTTGTCTTCATCCGAAATAGGCCGGAGGCCTTTTTCTTCGATGATTGCTTTGGGAGTTTTTCCTGACCGGAACATCTCTTCCAGCACGGTCCTGCCCATGTTCTCGGTAATTTCGCCGGCAGTGATGAAATTGATCAGACCTGAAAAATTTTCAGGAACAATTTTGCACTCATTTATGGATACGGATGCGTCATTCAGGAGCCTGAACAGTTCCTTGAGAATCCAGTGACCGAGCTTTTTCCTGTCCTGGCATAAGGGGGCGCAGGCACCGAAGAAATCCGACACATCTTTCTCTTTTGTGAGCACAATGGCATCATTTCTTGATATCCCGAATTCCTCGATTATACGATGGAGCTTCCGGTCAGGGAGTTCGGGGAGTTCCCTTTCAATCTTTATGATGGTTTCACGGTCAATTTCCACCTCCACAAGGTCGGGATCAGGGAAGTACCTGTAGTCAGGAGCATCCTCCTTGCTTCGCATGGGACAGGTGATCTTATCCTTTTCATCAAAGAGTCTGGTTTCCTGCTCAACTTCACTTCCGGACTCAATGATTTCTTTCTGCCTTTTGATCTCATATTCCAGGGCATCCATGATGAACCTGAAAGAAGACATGTTTTTTATTTCCGCCCGGTTTCCAAAACCAGAGGATCCTTTGGGACGGATGGAGACATTGACATCACAGCGGAACTGTCCTTTTTCCAGCATGCAATCACTTATACCGATATATCTCAAGGTCTGTCTCAGCTTTTCCAGATAAGCGTGCGCCTCGTTTATTGAACGCAAGGGATTTTGCTCATGGTCACCGACTATCTCAAGGAGGGGAACACTTGAACGGTTATAGTCTACCAGACTGTATTCCGACTCCTCAAAGGAATCAGATGAGTGGACAAGTTTGCCAGCGTCTTCTTCCAAGTGGATACGTTTGATTCCTACGGCATATGGCTGCCCGTCATTGCCGATGATTTCCAGGAAACCGTTTTCACAAAAAGGGAGTTCATATTGAGAGATCTGATATCCCTTGGGGAGGTCTGGATAGAAATAGTTTTTTCGGGCGAAGCGTGATATGCGATTGATGGTGCAATTGAGCGCAAGGCCGGCCATGATGGCATGTTCCACGGCCTTTCTGTTAAGCACAGGAAGCGCACCCGGCTGACCTGTACAGACAGGACAGATATGTGTGTTGGGGGGCGCTTCATACGCAACCGCACAATCGCAGAAAAGCTTTGTGCGCGTTTTTAGCTCCACATGTGTTTCGAAACATATAACAATATCGTAATCCATTTTTTCCTGATCAGTTTACGGTTTGGCAACCCGGTTATTTTATCCAGCCTGGATTATTCCGTAATGAAGTCCGGAAGACAACCCGGATTATGGCAAAGATAAACGTGCCTGCTCATAGGTATGTCCCACCCTTAGAATGGTTTCTTCATCAAATGCCTTCCCTATTATCTGCAGGCCAACGGGCAGATTGTTCACCATGCCGCAGTTAATGCTTATGCCCGGCAGGCCTGTAAGGTTCAGCGAGACAGTGTATATATCCACAAGGTACATCTTAAGCGGATCGGACATTTTTTCCCCTAATTTGAAGGGCAGACATGGCGAGACAGGGGTGATCAAACAGTCTGCCTCTTCAAATGCCTTGTCATAGTCTCTCTTTATAAGGGATCTGACCTTCTGGGCCTTGAGGTAATAGGCATCATAATATCCTGCGGAAAGCACATAGGTACCCAGCATTATCCTCCTTTTCACTTCCTTTCCGAACCCCTTACTTCTTGTCTCTTCATACATCCTGATAAGATCGGATTCATCAGGGGAGGATCTGAGACCATATTTTATGCCGTCGTATCTCGCCAGATTACTGCTTGCCTCGGCCGTGGCTATCAGATAGTAACAGCTCACGGCATATTTCGTGTGAGGCAAAGAGACTTCAACAATATCCGCTCCGTCTTTTTCCAGGATATCCACCGCATTCATGATCTGATCCCTTACCTTCGCATCCAGGCCTTCTATGAAATATTCTTTCGGGAGCCCTATCCTGATACCATTGATTCCGGTTTTCAGGGATGACAGATAGTCGGGGGGGGCGAGACGGGCGGATGTGCTGTCCATACCGTCATGTCCACATATACAGTTAAGCAGCATGGCGCAGTCTTCCACCGTCTTTCCGATAGCACCCACCTGATCCAGTGATGATGCGTAGGAGATCAGCCCGTACCTGGATACCCTTCCATAGGTAGGTTTTATGCCGGCAGTGCCGCAAAAGGCCGAGGGTTGCCGGATAGACCCTCCCGTATCGGTCCCCAACGCCATAACAGTCTCACCGGCTGCCACCGCCGCTGCAGAGCCGCCACTGGACCCGCCCGCCACATAATCAATGTTCACCGGGTTGCGGGTAGGCCCGACAAGACTATGTTCTGTGGATGAGCCCATGCCGAACTCATCCAGATTGGTCTTCCCCACCAGAACTGCACCCTTTTTCATGACCCTTTCCACAGCAGTGGCGTTATAGGGTGGAATATAATTTTCCAGGATGTTTGAACCGGCGGTAGTTTTTATGCCAAGGGTACACAGGTTGTCCTTTATTGCTATCGGTATCCCATCAACAGGAGAGAGGCTCTCTCCCTTTTGAATCCTCCTGTCAGCCTCAGCGGCCTGTCTCATGGCCGTTTCGCGGGTCAGTGTGATAAATGCATTGATGGTATCCTCTTTTTCCGTGATCCTCTTGAATACCGATTCGGTTATCTCATACGAGCTTGTCTCTTTTCTCCTGATCATCCTGGCCAGTTCACAGGCACTCCTGTCGCATAATTCCATGATCCTTCTATCTTTCCAGTATCTTTGGGACCTTGAAAAAGTCCTTGTGTATTGAAGGTGCGTTTTTCAGTAAGGAACGCGTGTTTTTCGTCACAGGGGGACTGTCTTCCCGCCACACATTTTTTGCCTTCAGGGGGTGGCTCATGGCTGGCACATTGTCGGTATCCAGTTCCCCCAGTTCTTCAACATATTCAAGTATGGAGTCCAGGTCTCTTTGATATGTCTCGATCTCGGTATCCGTGAGCCTGAGCCGTGCAAGTCTTGCCACATGCCGGACCTTCTCTTTCGAAATCCTTTCCCGTGCCATGGAATCCTGTGCGTTGACACCTTTTCGGGTTATATCCTGTGATGTCTCGGTCCATTGCTCGGTATTGGAAGCAAATTCCAGTCCCAGTTCCTCTAATTGTCCTTTGTCTACATGGGATGGTGCTTGTGTAAGGGGACACACGGCACTCCTGTTCTTGGGAAAGGCGATGACATCCCGTATGGAGGATGCGTCCAGGATCATGGCAATGATCCTGTCAAGCCCCAGGGCCAGGCCGGCATGGGGAGGTGCACCATATTCCATGGCCTTTAAAAAGAAACCGAATTTTTCACGGACCTCTTTACTGTTCAGGCCGAGTGCCCTGAAGATTTTCTCCTGGACGTCCATCCTGTGTATCCTGACGCTGCCTCCACCCACTTCCTCACCGTTTATCACCAGGTCATATGCCCTGGAGTTCAGGCTTAAGAGGTCTTCCATGTCCGCAGGGTCAAAATCTGTCCTGTCCGGCATGGTAAAGGGGTGGTGCTGTGAATGCAATCGGCCGTCTTTCATCTCAAAGAGGGGAAAGGACGTAACCCACAAGGGCCGGTAATTTTCCCGGGAGATCATGCCCAGTCTTTCTGCAACATGGAGCCGGAGGCTCGAGAGTACCCTGTTGACCAGGTCATAAGAGGTGTCGGCAATCATCATGAGGACATCACCTTCCCGGGCGCCGAACTGTTTAATCAGGCCGGCCTGTTCTGACGGGCTGAAAAACTGGACAATATTGGACTGGAGTCTTCCATCAATAACCTTCATCCAGGTCATGCCCTTGGCCCCAAGAGCAGGTACTATTTTCAGGGCGTATTCGTTTTGAAGGACATTTTTGCTCAGGGCCTCTGCCTGCCCCTTGACACAGAATCCCTTGATTTTGCCTCCCCCGGCGATGATCTGCCTGAAAATTGCATAATCCGTGCTCTCGACGATATGGGTGACATCCTCAAAACTCATGCCAAAACGCAGGTCTGGCCGGTCGGTTCCGTAACGATTCATGGCCTCGAGGTATGTCATCCGGGGAAAGGGCCTTTCCAGTGTAATCCCGCCGAGAGCAAATATCCTCACCGTCAGTTCTTCCATTATCTCGTATATGAATT
This sequence comes from uncultured Desulfobacterales bacterium, assembly GCA_964591255.1. Taxonomy (GTDB): domain Bacteria; phylum Desulfobacterota; class DSM-4660; order Desulfatiglandales; family Desulfatiglandaceae; genus CAZQAA01. The sequence goes on from CAZQAA010000028.1 coordinate 10,834, forward strand.
CCTCATCAACAAAGGAGGCCTCAAGATCCAACTGTGTAAATTCGGGCTGGCGGTTGGGTCGAAGATCCTCGTCCCGGAAACACCTTGCTATCTGAAAATAACGGTCCATGCCGCTCATCATGAGTAACTGCTTGAACAGCTGTGGCGATTGCGGGAGTGCATAAAATCTGCCTGGATGCACCCTGCTGGGGACCAGATAGTCCCTGGCCCCTTCAGGGGTGCTTTTGGTTAGAAAGGGGGTTTCTACTTCAATAAAGTTTAACTGGTCAAGATATTCTCTGATGCACTTGATGATCTTGTATCGCTTGATAAACAGTTCCTGCATGGAGGGCCGGCGAAGGTCCAGATATCTGTACGCGAGTCTCAGCTCCTCATCCACATTTTCAGGGCCTGAGCTGATTTTTTCACCGAAGACCATGGCCTTTTCCGAAATCCGGAAGGGTAAGGTGATGGATTTTGACAATATTTCAAGGCTTGTTGCAAAGACCTCCATTTCACCTGTAGCGAGATTGGGATTCTCTGTCTCTTTTTCCCTGAGTGCTACCCTGCCTTTAACCTTTATTACGTATTCTTCTTTCAGGGATGCTGCCTTGTCATAGCATCCCTTGCCGGTTTCGGGATTGAACACCACCTGGACAATACCCCTGACATCCCTCAAATGAATGAACAGGACGTTTCCGTGGTCACGGATAGCGTCTACCCAGCCCATGAGGATCACATCCCTGCCCTGGTATGAGGGCCTTATATCCCCACAATATGTCCTTTCTTTCCAATCCATGAAATCTAACCACCTTTTCGGGGAATAAATCACATTTCTAAGCAGGCCTGTCAAACCCTGAAACGAAAAGTTCCTGGCTCAGGATTCCATGTTTGCAGTCCGCAGACAAGGGCCCCTCAACTGTGGACCGCTGAATCCGGCCATGCCGGTTTACTTATCAAATATTGCCGTCATAGGGAAAAGAAAAATTAGTCTATTTCTTTTTTCTTGTAATTTCAATGGTCTTATCTCCCGGTTTTTCGTCCCTGTCTTTAGCTTGTGAATATATAGCTGTTTTGGCCTTAACGGTTTAATAATACAGCTGATTCATGTAACACTGACTGTTTCGCCGCGCTTGACAAGCGCCTTATTATGTTTTATGAAAAACAAAAGATCCGGGCATTTGAAACAGATCACTTCAAGTCCGATCAGTATGAAATCAGGATACTTTATTCTGACAAGGGCCGGCTTGTGAAGGTGGCAGGTCTTGCATTCAGAAAAATTCGTATATAATTATCCCGGATTATGCCTGAGTCTGCCGTGTCCTTAAGGTAATCGGAACAAACATATAGAATGAAATAGGAGGTAGATTTATGAAAAGATTTTTTGTCCTTGCAGTCCTGCTTTCGTCTGTTTTTATCCTTGCCGCCTCATGTGCCTCCCTCAGATCAAAATCGAGCGGCTCCGGGCCTGCTACTGATATCCAGTCTCCTCCTGCTCCCGAAGTCTCCAATACTTACTATGATTTTGACGATATTCTCGTTCCAAAGGAAATGAAGATATTGCCTGATGATTCACTCATTGTGGAATCGTCACAGTTCAAGGGAGGACTATTGTGCTTTGAGGGAGCCGTTGACCCGATTTCCCTATTCAACTTCTTTGTCAGCAGCATGTCGGCTGATGGTTGGAAACTGAGAAACTATTTCAAGTACGGTCGTTATATGCTTATTTTTGAGAAGCCGAACAAGGATTGTGTTATCAGGATAAGCAAGAAGAGGTGGAATACCTGGCTCGAGATTTGGGTTACTCCGAAACCTGCCGGCCAGGGGGGCAGCTAATGGATTCAGCCATTGTTACCCCTATTCGCGTGCGATATTCGGAAGTGGATTCCATGAAATGGGCCAACCATGGGGCCTATGCGCGATGGTTTGAGGTGGGACGCGCGGAATTTATGCGTAAGCGCGGACTGAGTTACAAAAAGCTGGAAGATATGGGTTTTTATATGCCCATAACCGAACTCTATTGCAAATATATTCAGTCCATAAAATATGATGACCTGATCCATATAGCAACATGGCCCTCCAGGATCCGCAGGGCCAGCGTGCGTTTCGAATATAAGCTGTTGAACGACGGGAATGTCATGGCCAGGGCCTATACCGATCATGTTTGCCTGGATGGACATGGGGGCATTGTACGTATGCCCGCGGTCCTGCTGGATATTTTTAAGGATGGCCAATGATTTTTTGAGGAAGGGGGGGTGGTTTCTATGCGTCTTATAAATTTGTACAGACTGTTCCTGCCGGTTCTGATATTGCTTTGCCTGCCTGTTTCCATGGGTAATGCAATGGATTTTTCCATATTGGGCAGGGAGCTTAATGTTACGGGATATCTGTCCCAGGAAGCCGCATTTGCCGTCCATAGCGACAAGAGTGTGGCAGGGAGGCATTATGACGAGCCGGGTCTCCACTCAGCATACTATACTGTCTACCTGGACAGCACCCTGTGGCTTAGTCAGGATCTGCATGTGCGTATGATCAACCGGCTCATGGGAGACTGGGTATTCAACATCAAGGAGCATGACGACAGCTGGGAGCAGAGGGGTTTCGGCTCATCAGGGGTGCGAAAGGCGCTCCATATCGAGGATAATCTCCATGAAGTGCTGCGAGAGTTTTATATCAATTACATGCATGGCAACCTCAATGTCAGGCTGGGCAAGCAGCAGATAGCATGGGGGGAATCCGACGGTCTCAGGTTGTGTGACATCATAAACCCGCTGGATCTTTCCAGGGAGGCTATTTTTCGGGATTCGGACGAGGGATATGAGACGACCCGTATTCCCCTGTTACTGGCAAGGATAAACTACACTTTTGGAGACATGGAGTTCGGGCCGGTTTATGAGCCTGAGATAGAGTTTGTGTTCAATCCCGGCGATATCCGGCGTAACCGTTCCCCTGAAGGTTCTGTATGGCAGGTGCATGATCCCCTGTTGCCTCCCGGTATAGGCGTAAACATAAAAGACGACAGAAAGGGGAGGAATATCCGGCACAGGGAATGGGGATTCCGCCTGAAGGGGAATATCCTGGATACATTCTTGACCCTGAATTTTTACAGCGGCTACCTGCATGATCCGGTGGTACGTTCCACCGGGTTTGATCCTGCAACATTCACACTCCATATAAAAAAGGAATATGAAAAGGTCCATTCCTACGGCCTTACCGCCTCAAGAGAGCTTTATTGCTTCAGAAAGATGTTCAAGAGCCAGATTAATCCCGTGCTTCGTATTGAATTTCTTTACCAGCAGGACTATCCCTATAATACTGAAAGGTTTCCGGAGGTCTTAACAACACGAAAAGAGCTGGATAAAAAAGACGTCATCAGATATATGCTGGGTTTTGATTGGCCGGTGAAGATAGACTTTCTCAACCCTGAGAGGAATTTTTTTGTGTCAGGCCAGTTTTTCCACTATCACATCCTGAACTATCCGGATAATTATGAGTTGCAAAACGGGCCTTATTCGGACTGGACCGCACGGGAAGACCAGTTCTATTCCACCCTGCTCATGAGGACCAGTTACCTCCATGATCTGATCAAGCCCCAGGTCCTGGGCGTTGTCGACTGGACTTACGGGACATACTGGCTCAAGCCCAAGATCAGGTTCGAATGGGGCAACAACTGGAGGCCGGAGATAGGCGGTATTTTCGTATTTGCAGGCCATGATGATTACAGAAGAGAATTTGGGCACTGGGCCGACAGGGATGAGGTATATTTTAAGCTGGCTTATCAATTTTGACGGCTTCGTAAAAAGTCCATCTGCGGCGTTGCGCTTTATCTTTCATCATGCCGACGTACTTTCTCCTCAAGATTTGCGCGTCTTGCACCTGGAGCTTTTTACTGTGCCGTATGATTGATGATTTTTTACGGATGCATCAATATCTTAGTATAAGGGGTGATAAGAATGGAAAAGGTGAATAGACGGGAATTCTTTAAATATATTGGTGCCTTAGGCCTGGGAGGCATAGGGCTTGGCTTTAATTTGTCCGGTGCGGATTTCATAAAAGACGTCTGGGCGGCCGACATGGAAAAGGAGGATTTTCCCGGCCGCACAAAGACCGTATCCCATATCTGGAAAGACAAAAGCAGGGCATGGGACGGGAAGTCCGAATATTATGCAGTAGAGAGTGACCGGGACAAGACCCCCAGGGTGCTTGAGCTGCCTTTGGATGACGGAAAGACCTGGAAGACCAGGGATAAGTACTGGAAATGGCCCACGACGGATGAGATTGTGCCTCCCGATGTGGCGGAAAGGCTCATGCATCCCAAAGGCGCCAGGGGGTTGCAGGAGGAATGGCAGGAGATCATAGGATTCAGGGCCGCGGACAAGGTGGGTAAGATAGCGCCCGAGATCAGGCCGGGCCTGATTATAAACGGCAGCAATTACAAAAAATACCCTGGATTGAAAGAACTGATGCCATCGGATATATACGCACGCCTGGATCCCAACAGTTATCTTCCCCTGCCCCAGATTGAAATAGTTCCGACCCGCAGTATCTATCCCTCAAAGGGATGGATCGAATTTACGCGTAAATACAGCAGGAATTGTTCTATTGCAGATGACGGTGTCAGCCTGAACGGGTGGACTGCCGGCACACCGTTTCCACGTCCGAAAAGCGGGGTTGAACTGGCGTGGAACCATGACAAGGTGGACATCGTGGGAGACTGCCTCCGTTTTGCCCCCATGTACTGGGACCTTTACGGCGCTGACGGATCGTACGAAAGGACATATCATTTTAACCTATGGTATTTCAGGGCAACGGGCAGGACCCATATCGATCCCATGCCCACTTACGGTGAGAACAAGGAGGGTGTATTCGAGTGGATGGTGAATTATTTCAGTTATCCCCAGGATATAAAGGGGATGACCCTGTTTCGCGTGCATTATCTGGATACACGCAAGCCAGACATTATGAAGGCATATATTCCCTCAATGAGGCGGGTGCGGAAGATGTCCGGGACAGACCTCTTTGATCCGCTAATGGGCTCTGATATGATCTGGGAGGATTTCAGGAGTTACTGGCAGAAGCTTTCCCCCACAATTTTCCCGAATGAGTACAACTTATTGGAGTTGAGGGAGTATCTCCTTCCCTCAACTGCCCCTTACGGGTATGCCAGGCACTATCCTCGCCTGGGCAAGGACTATTTCTGTTTTGAGAGACGCCCTGTGTATGTAGTGGAAATAAAATCCAAGGATCCCGCCTATGTATATGGGAGGAGGGTCCTGTATTTAGACGCCGAGACATTTACCCTGTTGCATATACAAAACTACGACCAGGAAGGAAGGTTGTGGCGCACCTGGATGAAGAACATGATCTGCGAGCCTGAAACCGGGGTCCTCCATGAGGATGTGACAAATATCATTGATCATATAAGTCAACATGCCACTACACTGCACTTCACCCCTTCCTGTTGTTGCAAGTGGATCACCCCTTCATTGCCGGGGCGTTATTTTGCAGGTCGGGCAAGGTAATTTTCTTGACGCTCAACGGTTTTTGTGATACGCAGGAGCCGCGTTAGTTCAAGGAAGTAAATAGTAGATATTCCAGGGATATGGCTGGTGGCAGTCGCCGGCCGGGATCATTATCTAATAAACGAAGGAGGTTAAAAGGAATGGCTTATAATGCAGTAGAGATGGAAGACTGGCAGATTTCCGAGGCCGCAGAGAAGAACATGCCCATGCCCGATGAATGGAGAGACAGACTGGGCCTTGAAAAGGATGAAATCCTGCCCATGGGCAGATTGGCTAAACTGGATTTTTTAAAGATTATTGACCGGTTGAAAGACAAGCCCGATGGAAAGTATATCGAGGTGACGGCCATTACCCCGACTCCCCTGGGTGAGGGAAAGAGCACCACGTCATGTGGCCTGATGGAAGGTCTGGGCAAGCGGGGGGTCAACGTTGGAGGTGCCCTCAGACAGCCCTCCGGCGGTCCTACCATGAATGTAAAAGGGACCGCGGCAGGCGGAGGAAATTCCCTTCTTATCCCCATGACCGAGTTCTCTCTGGGCCTCACCGGTGATATAAACGATATCATGAACGCCCACAATCTGGCCATGGTGGCCCTGACCGCACGTATGCAGCATGAGCGCAATTACAACGACGAGCAGCTGCAAAGACTTTCAGGGATGAGACGTCTGGATATAGATCCCACGCGTGTTGAACTGGGATGGATTATAGATTTTTGCGCCCAGGCGCTCAGAAATATTATCATCGGCATAGGCGGCAGATATGATGGCTTTACCATGCAGTCCAAATTCGGTATTGCCGTTGGTTCTGAATGCATGGCTATCCTGGCCGTTATCAGGGACCTGGCGGACCTGAGAAAGCGTCTTGATGAGATTACCGTGGCGTTTGACAAGAGCGGCAAACCTGTAACCACAGGCGATCTTGAGGTAGGTGGCGCCATGACCGCCTTTATGCGCAACACCATTAACCCTACACTTATGTGTACAGCCGAATATAATCCATGTATGGTGCATGCGGGCCCCTTTGCCAATATAGCGGTGGGTCAGTCATCCATAATTGCCGACCGGGTGGGTCTGAAACTCTTTGATTACCATGTTACCGAGAGCGGTTTTGCCGCTGACATAGGTTTCGAGAAGTTCTGGAATGTAAAGTGTCGCTTCAGCGGTCTCAAGCCCCACGTTTCCGTCCTTACATCCACCATCCGGGCGCTTAAGATGCACGGCGGCGGCCCCAAGGTTGTTCCGGGTATTGCATTGCCGGATGAGTATACCAAGGAGAACCTGGAGCTGGTGGAAAAGGGATGTGAAAACATGGTCCACCATATCAACACCATTCGCAAGGCAGGTATCAATCCTGTTGTATGCGTCAATCGTTTCTATACCGATACGGATGCAGAGGTTGCGATTGTCAAAAAGGCGGCCGAGGCGGCAGGTGCCCGCTGCGCCGAGTCCAAGCACTGGGAACTTGGAGGCGAAGGTGCCCTGGAATTTGCCGATGCGGTTATTGATGCGTGTAACGAGGAAAATGATTTTAAATTCCTCTATCCCCTTGAAATGAAACTGCGTGACCGTGTGGAAACCATTGCAAAAGAGGTTTACGGGGCCGATGGCGTTTCATGGAGTCCTGAGGCGGAGAGCAAGGCAAAGATGCTGGAGAGTGATCCCAAGTATGCCGATTATGCAACCATGATGGTCAAGACCCACCTGAGTCTGAGCCATGATCCCACACTAAAGGGTGTCCCCAAGGGCTGGGTCCTTCCCATACGTGACGTGTTGATCTATTCCGGGGCGAAATTTCTGTGTCCATGTGCGGGCACCATCAGCCTGATGCCGGGTACAGGATCCAATCCTGCCTTCCGGAGGATAGATGTGGACACCAAGACCGGCAAGGTCTCAGGTTTGTTCTGATTGGTCCAGGTTATATCTAATTAAGAAATAAAAAAAGAGGGCTGCATATCAGCCCTCTTTTTTTATCATGATGTTTTAAGAATGGAAACTAAATGGCAATCATAGCCCTCATGCGATCTGCGGCATTTTCTGCATGATCTGCAATATCTCCCACGATCTCAACCAGCCTGATCATGTGAAATACCACAAGGGCCTCCTTGATCGTTGCAAATATCTTGAGTTTTAATTCACGTTCCAGGAGATCGGCTTCATGTTCGTACTGCCTTATGTCGTGGATCAGGCTCTTCATTCTGGTCCTTTCATCCTCGGATCTGCTTTTGAAAAAATCCGTTGCCATGGATACAAGCCTTGGCAGCTTTTCAACCGGTTGGACCACCGATTTTACCAGGTGCTGGAAGTCCGTACCCACGTCCTTGGGGATACCCCTTGGCCTGAATGACAGCCAGAAAAGGGCCTCTTCCACCTCGTCCAGCACGTTGTCCTGTTCCTTGAGATACTGGAAGAGCTGGAATTTGTCCACCGGCATTAGTATACCCCTTGGCAGATGATTGCGGATATTCCTCTTTATGGCATCTGCCTCACTTTCCATGCGTGCTACCTGGTCTGTAAGGAGGTCGAAATCCTTGCACTGGTCGGAGAGGTGACAGGTTACGGCATTTTCGAAAAGTGATGCACATTCCTTCACTTTGTCGGCATGCTTTTGAAGGTTTTCAAAAGGGGACCTGTAAAACAGTGAGCTAAGTGATAATCGCATGATTTTTCTCCCTCCTGATAATCTATTATATCATAATAAACATGAGAAGTTTATACAAAAGCATGGAAAGGAGTATGGTGAAGGGGAGCGTCACGATCCATGAAAGGCCGATATTCTTCAGGACCCTGAGGTCGATGGTCCCCATTCCCCGCATAATGCCCACCCCCACAACAGAGCCAACCAGCACATGCGTGGTTGATATGGGAAAGCCTAATCTGGAACAGACAAGGATCGTGGTGGCTGCCCCGAACTGGGCACTGAATCCGCGAACAGGTGTGATTTCCGTGATGTTTTCGCCGATAGTCCTGATCACACGTGTCCCAAATGCCATGAGTCCTCCTCCCACGGCCATTCCTCCTACCAAAAGCATCCAGAAAGGCACTTCCACCCGCAATGCCACGGCCCCTGTCTTGATTACTGAAAAGATCGCCGCCAGGGGACCGACGGCATTGGCCACATCATTGGCGCCATGGGCAAATGCCACGTAACAGGCAGTCAGTATCTGGAGTTTGGCAAAAAGGGACTCGACCGGGGAAGACTGGCGCTCAGTAGATCGTATTTTCGCCCTGCGCATCTGCCATTGGACCCATCTGCGTCCAAGGAATGCTGCTATTATGGCAACAGGAATGGTCATAAGGACTGTATTAAAAAAAGCTATTTCCAGGTGAAGATTCTTCAATCCCTTGAAGATAAAGGAGAGGATAAGGACCAGTACTACCAGAAAAATGAGGAAAGGGGCATAGTGTTCAGCGGATGCATATGGGTCTTTTGTGGACAGGATCTTTTTTTCGGCAAAAAAATACATCCCTCCGCCGATAAGTCCTCCCATTAAGGGAGAGACCACCCAGCTCAGGACAATGGACACGATTTTTCCCCAACTCACTGCGGATGCCCCCACGCTCAGGAGGCCGAACCCAACAACTCCTCCTACAATGGCATGGGTGGTGGAGACCGGAAGTCCGAAAAATGTGGCCAGATTTACGCAAATGCCTGCCGAGATCAGGGCGGCGAACATCCCCATCATGAATTTTTCAGGTTCACCCACAAGCAGGGTGGGATCGATGATCCCCTTGCTGATGGTATTGGTGACATATCCGCCCGCGAGTGTGGCACCCAGGGCATTGGCAATGATTGATATGAGTATGGCCTGTTTGAGGGTTATGGCGCGTGAGCCCACCGATGTCCCCATGGCATTGGCGAGGTCGTTGGCACCGATATTGGCTGCCATGTAGATCCCGATAAACGTGGCCAAAGATAAGATGATGATGTCCATACTTGCCGTATTCTCTGCTGATTATCTGCCGATTTGGTATTTTTTTAGCAAGGAGAAAAAAGAGGACTGCCCTCCCTCAGGGACAGTCCTCTTTCCTTATGGGTAATATATGCAGACACCTTGTTTATATATTTGGTTTTTATCCGCTACTTTCCGATCTTCAATACCATACCTGCTCCGGTGTCCCCTGCGGCGCAACCTGCCCAGAGCATATAACCTCCTCCAGCCATTACCGTCTGCTCAATTCCTTCTATGATCAGACGACCGGCCGTGGGGCCCTGGGGGTGGCCGAAGATAAGCGAAGATCCGTAGTCATTGAATGTCATTGGATCAATGCCGAACTGCTGTGAAAAATACAGGTCATTTGCGGCAAACGGGTTATGGGTTTTTATGACCTTGATATCATTGATGGAAAGCCCGGCCTTCTCAAGGGCCATCTTTGCTGCAGGCACCACTGCCATGGCCATGTGGGCCTTTTTGGCCCTGGAAAATCCGTAGGAAATCACCTGGATCTCAATACTTGGATCAGCGCTCAGTTCCCTGGCCTTGTCCTGGTTTGTCACTATGACTCCACAGTTGCCGTCCGCGGGGAATGTCTGGGACGCGAAGGTATGGATGCCGTCAGGCAGGACCGGCCTCAAGGATGCGAGTCCTTCCTTGGTGCTTGGGGTAACCCCTTCATCAGCCTCCACAAGTTTCACCTTTTTCTTGGATATTTTTGCTTCCACCGGAAACATGTATCGTTTCTGGAACTCCCTGTCATTTTCAAGGGCCATTGTATATTGCTCATACCTCCTGAGGGTCAACTCGTCGGCCTGCTCCCTGGTAAGCCCTGCCTCTTTGGAGACGTTTTCAGCGGTCTTGATCATGGCCTCTCCGGCATAGGGGTCTTTCCCGAAATTATCCATCAGCCAGTTCTCCGATTCCACCTCGCCGCCAGGTCCCATGGGATTGGGCCATACCGTGTGAGGCCCGTTGGAACACCTGTCCACCATCAGGCAATAGGGAAGATTGTAAAACCCTGTTTCCACACCAAGGGCAGCTTGGTAGATGCATGTTGTGGAAGTGGTGCATGCCTGGCTTATGGTAACGCCCGGAATATTGGTTGCTCCCATCATG
>CAZQAA010000029.1:0-4087 GCA_964591255.1 uncultured Desulfobacterales bacterium
CAGGTTGCAGACCAGGGCGGGCGCAGCGTTGGGTTCTCATACGATGCACAGGGACATCTCACCCAGGTGACAGACCCGGAAAGTCAGTCCACCCGTTTTGAATATGATGATGCAGGCAGGATATTATCCATCTACTATCCATTCCGTCCAGCAAATCCCTATGTGACAAACACCTATGATGAACTTGGCAGGGTTGCAACACAGACCAATGCCAATGGCTCTACTTATACCTACTATATGAGTGGTTACCGTTCTGAAGAGGTTGATCCTCTTGGTCATGCTGCAATCTTTTATTTTGATAATAGAGGGAAGACAGAGGCAAAAAAAGACCAGCTCGGCAATATGACAACATATTCATACGATGGATTGGGTAGACTGACAAAAAAGACCATGCCAGAAGGTGATTCCATACAGTTTCAGTATGATAAGAACCATAACATAATTAAGATTATCCATTTCCCCAAAGATGGTTTTGCAGATGCCCCCTTGCTTGAGGAGTTCAGTTACGAATTAACCTACAACAAGCCCCTCAACTATACGGATACACTGGGAAGGATCACCTCATTTGAGTATGACGGCAAGGGAAACCTGGTAAAGATTACAAGGCCTGCAGTAGATAGCACATCTCCTGTCCTCAACTTTACCTATAACAGCAGAGGACAAATATTGAGCGCAACTGATCCTGAAGGGATGGTCACTACTTACAGTTATGATGCTGCAACAGGAGATATACTTTCTGTCACAAGAGATGCAGGAGGCTTTAACATCACAAACAGCTTTTCATATGATCAGTTTGGCAACATCCTGCAGAAAACTGATCCTCTAAGCCGGATTACCTCCTACCGGTATAACAAGAAAAGGCAGATCGTCAGCACGACAGACCCACTCAACCATGAAACCAGATTCTTTTATGATGAGGACGGCCATGTAGTGAAAATTGAAAAGGAAACAGGGAATACGTTATGGCCATGGCAGACCATGACGATAACCTATACCGATTCCGCTCAGGTTGCATCCATAACAGATCCCCAGGGTCATGTTACGGTATTTGACTACGATGCCTTAGACCGCAAAAGGAAGGTGATTGATCGATCCCCTTGGAAGGACTACAGAGACCCTCTACGATGAGATGGGCAGGGTGTGGAAGGTCATAAATCCTGCAGGGAATCTTGAGGGGGAGATGACATATACATCTAATGGCCAGATTGCAAGCATCAAAGACCCAAATGGCAACACAACTGTCTATGAATATGATGCATTTGACCGGCAACACAAGGCAGTTTATCCAGATGGAAGTTATGAAGAGTTTACACTTGATCCTGCAGGGAATCTGACTCGCAAGATTACACGTTCCGGTCAAACAATAGATTTCAGATATGATGTACTCAACAGGCTTATTTTAAAGACACTTCCCGGTCCCAAGTTTGTCCATTACCAATATGATCTTGCAGGTCGCCTTCTCCAGGCAACAGATGAACATGGGACACTAAGTTTCAGTTTCGATACAGCAGGCCGTCTAAGTCAAGTAACATATCCTGATTCCAAAACTGTTTCATATGAGTATGACCTTGCAGGAAACAGGTCAAGGCTGACCTACCCAGACGGTTATTTTGTAACCTATGCCTATGATAACCTGAACAGGCTTACTGCCATTATGGAGTCAGGCACTTCAGTGCTTGCCTCTTACAGCTATGATTCCCTTTCAAGACGTATGGGTCTTACCTATGGGAATGGCACAACCACGCAATACAGGTATGAAATGGACGACGATCTTTCACAGATCGTTCATAAGTTCACAGGAGATTTATCCGTTACATTTGATTATACTTACAATGAAGTAGGAAACCGGACAGAATTATCTGTCAACGACGACCGCTTCCTGTTCAATCCGCTTGCTGCCGTTGAAGAAGACTATGTGTCAAATGCACTTAACCAGTACACTTCTGTGGCTGGCAGGCTGAGGTGGACCCCATTGTCAAGACACGAAATAGGTCAAGTTAAGAGAGAATGGCTCTCTGTGTATCCGGTTAATAATGGTCGATATCTCATAATATTCCAGTAGTAGTTCCTTTATCTATAGTCCTTGAGCCAGAGGTAAAGAAGTTGGCGTCCTCTCACCGTCGGCACCCCCAGGTGCAACATGACAAGGGGAATATGTCAAGGCTACGAAACGTAGTGGAGTACCCGAAGGGCTTGGCCTTGCCGGACAGGTTCTGGCTGGCTACTAAAGGGGCTACATGGGGTCAAAATGCCTCTCAGTGCCAAAACCCAAAAGTCTCATTTTCGCTGAACCAACACAAAAGCTACTAGCCTCCGCCGTCTGCTGCAACGATTTGTTAGGCAAAAAGCTCTACCCCACAGTTGTCTTTGCAAGAATTGGAATTATTGACAATTCGACTTTGACATTGTCACAAATGTGTAATTCTCAAGGATCATTAACTATCTCCTGAGCCCTGTTCCTAGCTCGATCGTAGACACCTCCATGAAGGTTCTCCTCATCTAGAAGCTCAATTAGTTCTTGTGCTGCTTTTTTTGCAGCGTTCATATTTCCTCTGTCTTTCGCTGCTTCCATCTCAGCTCTTAGATGAGTCATTTGGATTGCAGTTTGAGATTTCCCAGCTGCTCGTAACAAAATGATCATTATTCCTATTATAATAAGCAGAGCAATAATGACTAACACTTCAAACAAGCCTATGAATAATCACCTCCTTTCTAATTACCTAAATTGAGCGTTTCAAATTATGTGAAATCTTGTTTTATTTTTAATTACAGCAAATTAATGTTGTTTTTTTGTAACCCGTCACCCAGCAGGTTTGCTGTAACTGTTTTATTTTCTACATAATTTGAAATCGCTGCGGGATTCCCAATTTCGCATGATTTGCTGCCTCGGAGTTTTCCTTCCTGTCGGATGCTTGAAGTACAACAGTACGTCTACGTATCCTCTGCCTTCTTGCATTTCATGCGAAATTGGGGATCGCTCAATTCAGGCTAAGTGGGTATGCGTTTGTCTCAAGTAACCACAATATGTGGTAGTTGCTTTTGGTGCTACAGAAAAATCTGTTAAATCATATGGTTATCCATGGCGTTATTGCCTTATCTATAATGTATTCTAAGTAACCAACTGCAATAGCAGTTATTTTACGGCGTGGTATCCGGAATTGTAATACATTACATGCGATGACAGTCACGATATGTGGTGTAAACTTCCAAGCGGATAGCCTGTTCAGGTTAATTTAAGACCGCATCCCCTCCCTATGTATTAAAGTCAACCTGTACCCATCCATAAATGACCATTTTGCTCGATGGCTACGTTGCTCGTCGATGAAAAAATCATGCGTACTCCGTTTTTCATCTCCTCGCCCCTTGCCCCCGAGCAAAATTTTTTATTTCTGGATAAACACTAAGAACATGGATAAGCAAAAAACATACCGTTTTTTTATTGAAAATAATATGTTGTTTTTATTAGTTTTTCGAGATATTGTTGATTGTAAAACATATTGATGAAGAAAAACTTTTCTACTTTTTTGTATTTCTTTTTATAATATACTGATTATACATCATATTAATGATAAAAAATTTTTCTATAGAGAAAATAATTTCCCATGGCATGTCCCCGGTCCAAACGGGGGACGCTTAATCCCAAGTTGAGGTTTCATGTCATGTGGAATGTTATTTTAACTGTAATTACGGGATATTAATTCATAGAAAATATTTTGTTTTCCATGCTTTTGGAGAGGAAATGCGCGTCATGCTCATCGTCATAGTGTCCGTCAGGGCCGTGGCATGGCCATGGATGCACAGGTCCACACGGTTTGTTCTGTATGAGGTCAAGAACGGCTTCAGAGTACCAATCCCTGTTTATGGCGTGTGGCCACTATGCAGGCAGTAACAGGCATAATTCGCCTGTCCCCCTTTTCTCCCTTTTCTTTTGCTATATTTCTGGGGCAACGTATGCTTCACATGAATTCTCTGGCCCTTGAGCAAGGACCTGCCATTGAGGAGAGGCTGATCTCTCTGCTTGGCATGGATCAGATACTCTCTTTTGATCCCGGTGAGCTGTATGCCGCAAGGGGCATGGAAGGGCTTT
>CAZQAA010000030.1:0-14792 GCA_964591255.1 uncultured Desulfobacterales bacterium
TCAGTATCGCTAAATTCACCATCTATAGCGGCCATCTCAAGCAGGATTGCACAAGCAGCTACCAGGATTTGGTTATCGGCCTCTTGGGATGGGTGCAGGTCACGATTTTCAGAGGATTTTTTAATAAAGATTTTTTTTACGATATCGATCATATTTCAAAAGTATGCCCTGTTTTTTATGCTACATATGTTTTGCATGCTACGATAGATAGTCTTATATAAAATTTCAAGGATATTGTGGACAGGTACGGGGTTTAGCTTTTTCGAAAAATAGGATATGATTTCTCTCGATTCGATTAGATTTGGTGAAACTGCCTACCAGCCGGGGGTGGTAGTATATGATAGTATCAGCAAACCAACCATATTTTGCCCCATTTCCAGGTTTTTTTTTAAAAGCCCTTCGTGCAGATATATTTCTGCTTATGGATACTGTCCAGTTTCCATTAGGATCTACGTGGTTGACCAGAAACAGATTTAAGAACGATCATGGATCGTTTTGGCTGAATGTAGCAGTGTGGAGAAAGGGTCTGGGTCTTCAGAGGATCAACGAGGTAAGGATTTGTCACGATAGATCGTGGGCAAAAAAAAGTTTGAAAAGGCTTAAGTCAGCTTATTTGAAGGCCCCTTTTTTTGATGAACACCTGATTTTTTTGGAAGAGATGTTTTCCTATGGTGTTGACAGGTTGATGGTGCTGAATTTAAGTATTATCAGATACGTTATGAAATATTTGCATATTGGCACTGAAATACGGTTGTTGTCAGACCTGGGCATTGAGACAAGGGAACCAATGCTTTCAGTGGAGGTTTGTAGGAGATTAGGGGCGACACAATTTTTGGCACAGGTAAGTGCGAGAAGATATCTGAATGTTGATGCATTCAGAAAGGCAGGAATAGAGTTGATATTTTTTAATCCTCGACCGCCAGTCTATCCCCAATTATGGGGTAATTATATCCCCAATCTGTCAATTTTTGACCTCATATTTAATTGCGGGCCCAGGGCGCGTCATATCCTCGATAAATATGCTGCTTAACAGACAAGAGTTTGAATAGGATATCCAAATTGGACGATACCCAAATTTGCCGAAGATCTGCCTGCGGTGGCAGGCCGTTGTGGAAAGAGATTCTCGCAACAGGCATTATGACACCGGAGGCCTTACAGGAAGTGTTTGGGGATATGGATTGTGATGCCCTCCACAAGGTCATTGCCCGATATCCTATGAGGATCAATTCATACTATATAGGCCTTATAAAACAAAAGGGCGATCCTATATATAGGCAATGCGTGCCTGATCCGGCGGAAATTACAGATATGGACGGACTTGAAGATCCCTTGGGAGAGGAAGACCTTTCTCCGGTGCCGGGTCTTACCCACAAATATCCTGACCGAGTCCTTTTCCTTGTTTCTTCACAGTGTGCAGTGTACTGCAGATTCTGTAATAGAAAGAGGAAAGTGGGGCAGTATAGCATGGTAACGGAAAAATCTATAATAGAAGGCCTTTCCTATATCCGGGCCCATAGCAAAATCAGAGATGTGCTCCTATCAGGAGGCGATCCCCTCATGCTTGATAACAGAAAACTCCATCATATTTTGAGTGAATTGCGTTCAATATCCCATGTCGAGATTATCCGTATAGGCACAAGAGTCCCGTGTACTCTTCCCCAAAGGGTCACTCCTCAATTGGTAGGCATGTTAAAAAGATTTCATCCCTTGTATATAAATACCCATTTTAATCATCCAAGTGAAATTACTCCCGAGGCAGCCATTGCCTGCAACAGGCTTGCCGATGCAGGCATTCCATTAGGATGCCAAACGGTACTTTTAAAGGGTATTAATGACAATTTTGCTGTTATGAAAGTATTGTTGCAAAAACTCCTGACAATCAGGGTCAGACCTTATTATATTTTCCATGCAGATTTTGTGCGAGGGGCCTCCCATTTCCGAACGACAGTAGAAAGGGGGCTACAGATCATGCATGCCTTGCAGGGTCATATCTCAGGTCTTTGCATCCCCCATTATGCAATTGATTTGCCTGGAGGTGGAGGCAAGGTCCCTCTTCTTCCTGAATATATCGTGGGAAATGACGGAGGAGGACTACTGGTAAGGAATTATCAGGCTAAAAAATATTATTATCCATTGGGCAGGGATTAACCCCGAGTTTCCTGAATTTAGAAATTCACTGGTTAAGTGATAGTCAATTTCATTTGACCTACCTCTATTTCCTCATCTATCTTTAGGCATAAGGCTTTTAGGGTGTGCTTTTTTTCCTCGCCGTTTTTTTTGAATGATATAATAATTTTTTTGACATGATATTTTTTAATTATCTTTTCAAGGTCTCGTTGTCCCCCAAAGACGGGATATCCCTGAATCCTTCTTCCCTGGATATTGGGATCGTCGTCGATGAAGCCTAAGAGCGTTAGGCCTAGGCCCCTGTTTGTCTCGATTTCTTTGACGGCCATTTGACCTCCTACTCCCGCCCCGTAAACTATGGTTGGTTTCCCCTCATTATTTCCCCGGAAAAAAGTTTCGTCCAGCAGACGGAAAGAGAGCCTGGAAAGGGATAGAAAAATAAGCATAATGACCCAGTAGATTATAAAAACAGTCCGGGAAAAACCCTGAAAACGGTATAGGAACAGGAGAATAAATATGGGCATTGCTGTGCCGGCTGTGACAGCGCTGATATAGCGGCTAAGGTCCCTCAGACCTGTACGTTCCCATACACCACGGTAAACACCAGAAACATACAGGCAAAATATTTGACAGGATATCATGATGGGTAACGACTTCAGAAAGAACGCAAAGTTTGGCCCAATAACACCTTCAAAACGGAGCAGGTATGCAGCATAATATGCGATAGCAACCAGGACGGAATCAAGGAGGACTTCAAACAATCTTCTCCTGTAGGTCACTTCGATCAGGATAGGTGTGAACACACCCAATCCATTGGTGGACAGGATTGATTTTTCCGGGTAGATCTTGACTTTTGCCAGACGAATCCAGAAAAAGAGTACAAATAAGAGATAAAGAACGATAAGCACAAGGCTAAGGCCAATATCCAAGTGGTTGATGGCCAAGGCGATTAGTCCTGATCCCATTGAAAAGGCATACAGAACGATTACGGCCTTTTTTTCCGAAAGACCTATGGCCACCATTCGGTGAGATGAATGGTCCTTGTTGCCCTGGGAGATAGGTCGTCGGAACAGTTTTCGCATTAATGTTACAAAACCGGTGTCCAATATGGGGATAAAGAGGATGAGGATCGGTATTGCTATGACCGACAGGAGATGAAGTAGGCCTTTACCCTGAATATGTGCAGGACCTTCTAATGTAACTAGACATGCAAGGATAAATCCAATGAAGAGACTCCCTGCATCTCCCATAAAAATTGAAGCCGGGTTGAAGTTGTAAACGAGAAATCCTAGGAGGGCACCAAGGTATGACATGCTCAGTAGGATTTCTGAACCAGCTGTGGTGGGGATTTCTGGACCCGACCAAAGATAAATCAAGAGAAATGCCCCGGCTAGGAAAGCAATTCCGGCAGCAAGGCCATCCATGTTATCAAGTAGATTAAAGGCATTGGTTATTCCAATAATCCACAGGAGAGATAAAACCAGATTGATTGTCTCTGAATTAGTCCATTCAAGTCTAAAACCAAAGAACATTAGGATAGAAGTTATAACCACTTGTCCGGCAAGTTTATGTTGGGGATCCATATTAAAGATGTCATCAGCCAGGCCCAACAGAAATATGCCAGTTGCACATAGCATCATGGGGAGATATGGCCGGGCAAATGTGATCCAACTCGTGCATGCTGATGACAGAATCCAGACAGTTGTCATTACACAAAAGATGCTGACACCTCCTAAAAGGGCGGTTTCCTTTTGATGCCATCGATTGTCTTTTGGCGCAGATACGAGTCCGGTTTTAATGGCTATTTTTTTCACTATTGGAGTCAGTAACAGCGATAGGGTAAAGCTTGCCACCAGGACAGAGAGATATAAATAAAGGGAAGATTGTCCCATATAGACACCTAGGGGGAGTTGTTATGATCTGACATTCATCATCATATAAATGCCCAGCAGGGAAAATAAAATGTTCGTAAACCAGGCTGCGAGTCCGGGAGGCAATATGCCAGAGAGTCCGAAAGATCGTGCAAGGCCGAAGCTGACCAAATAAAGAAAACAGGCGCCAATTCCAAAAGATATGGCAAGTGGCGTGCCTCCTTTATCAAGGCCTAAGGCAATGGATATGCCGATCAGGGCCATAACAAGATTAATTACTGGAAAGGCCAGTTTAATATTCATATCTACAAGATATCGGGTGGCATCGTAGCCTTCAAGCCGAATCGTTTCCGCAAACTTTTTTAGTTGCCAGTAACTCATCTCTTCTGGTTTCTTGGCAGGTCTTAGGAAGCAATCGGGTGTTTCCGGCAGGACAATTTCCATTTCTTTAAAAACATGGGAGGAATAGCCCTCCCCGGCTAAAGGAATTTGTATTATACCACCTTGGAGTTTCCACTTTCCCTTTGCCCATATAGCCTTTTTTGCCTGTATTCGCTTTATTAGATGGAAAGAATCGTCGAAAAAATAGAATACAGGCTGTTCCATAATCATTCTTTTGCCATCAAAGTGTTTGATCCAGTAGATAGAGTTGACACCTTTATACCAGATTTGATCTCGACCATAAAATTGTTTTTGTGTGATTTTTTTCACCTCTTTATTCCACACAGACTGGCTTTCAGAACTGGTTATGGGGACAATTAACTCAGAAATCAGAAAAACCACGGCTGCAACGCTTAATGAGGCACATAACACAGGAAGAGAGATGTGGAAGATACTGATACCGCTCGCCTTCAGGATAAGTATCTCATTATTTTTTTTCATTAAAGAGAACATAAGAATTATGCTTATAAGGCTGGCCACGGGAACCATCTGTACTGTTATGTAGGGGATTTTGTAGAAAAGATAAACAAATATTGCATTAGCCGCATTGGCCTCTACAAAATTATCGATCTTTTGCAGAAAGTCAATTATCAAATATATGGTCACAAAGATCGTCTGGCAGATGAAGAGCAGCTTGAAAAATTCTTTGGTCAGGTATCTGGGTAATATATTCATCTGATTAATGTATATTGATTCCCTTTTATTTATATAATTGCCATTAGCGATTAGAAAGTTTTATGAAAATATGATTTCTGATAGCCTCCCATATAAAGTAGACAGATTTTTCCTGGGCTGAAAGCCTAAGCAGGCAGACAGCGCAAAGACATAGGAATATATTCGGTATCCATACACCTATTGTTGGAGGCAATAGCCCTGTTTCACAGATACTCCTTGTACCTGCAAGGCACATATAATATGTAAAAAAAATGACAAGGCTTACTGCAATACCAACTGTCCGTCCTTTTGCTCTTATCTGGGCACCCAAAGGGGCTCCTATTATGCCCATAAAAAATACGGCCAGAGGAATCGAGAATTTTTCAAGGAGCTCGATGAGGACTTTATTGTGCCTTTCTTCTCCTTTCGGTATTGTGTCTGATTCTCTGATAAGTTCTCGCAAGGACATCTCTTTTGGCTTTATATGCCTCGATGCAAGAGAAGCCATGACATCCTTCAGGCTGATATTCAGATCATAAGTCTTGAATTCAATGGTCCTGGCAGCCTGAGAGTCCTTTTCGGTCATAAAAATGGTCCCTTTCAAAAAACGCAGCGTAATAATTCTTTTTTGTGGCTGTAGCAATATGCGGCAATTTTCAGCCACTATGGTATTAACGATCTCTTTATCGCGCCGGTCCACTACAAAGATGTTTTCCATTACCTTGTCCTTGGCAGAAAAACCGTTTACATAAAATATCACCTTATCAAACGGTTCACAAAAGATATGTTCCTTGATACCCAGGTCTGCCCTTGATTCAATAATCTGGAAAATAAGATTTTTAAATGTCTTGTTTCCCCATGGGACCGCAACTATGCCGAATATGAGAGTTATAATAAAGGCCAACAAAGATATGGTTATGACCGGCGGCAACATCTGGTATATGCCTATTCCCGATGATTTCAAAGCGATGATTTCACTGTCAGAAGAAAGGCGCAGAAAGGCCACTACAACTGCTATGAGTATGGCTGCCGGAAGGGCAAAGGTTATTACCTCTGGTAGCAGACAGACAACCATAGCAAATATATGAGATAGGCTTGCCCCGTGAGTTACTATCATCTCCATAATGGAGAGCAGTCTGGTAGCCACGATGATAAAAACACCTACAAACAGACTGACGAGAAAATTAGGCCATATTTCTTGGATAATGTATTTAAAGAGGGTTAGTTTCACTTGAATTTTTTATGGTATATGCATGCAGCACAATTATTTTCTCCTGGTCTTTCGGGCCGCTTCTTTCCACCCTTTTTGTTTTTTTCCCTTAGTACGACCGGGGAGATCAGGATTTTCAGAGGGCCGCATAGTAAAGGTCCCCGCTGTATAACCCGAATGCCATGACAGCCCTTGCTTGCTTTTGACTTCGTGCTCTTTGGGGAGGGGTGGGCCGGAGATAAATACGGCAGGGATATGGGGACTAAGAAATAAATCTCCAAAGGCATATAGTTCCACACCATTATTTACTGCCTCAGAGGACATGATTTCGATCATAACAGGATTTTGGTCTTGCCTGCCTCCTATACGAAGTGCCATTTTTTTTGAAAGAGATAGGACAAGATATTTGCCAGGAGATGGCCTCCAACCCTTTTCAATAATGGACGGATATGCCTTTTTTTTTACTGCTGAAAAAAGAATCTTGGGGGGGGAACGTAGAGGCCTTTCCATATCCAGTTCCCATTTTCTTTTAACAGTCCTGATTTGATTTCCTCTTTGCTGAAAAAGTACCCCTTTTTTCCCAAGCATTACCTCGTTGATATCCGCTATCCTTACATAACGGAATCCCTTCTCTTCATGGAGCGCCTGGATTAACTCCTTTAGTGCAATAAAACCTGTCCCGTCAGGAACGAGACCGAATTCATCTGGCCTGTGTCCTAGCATGTAGACTAAAATACGGGCCAGGTTATCTATCTTGATTTGATGACTTCGCCTGCCCAGAACAGATCTCCAGGGTGAAGGTGGTGGCGCAACAATCTGTCCAATATGCTAACAGCTACAAGAGCTTCCACATGAAGCCCCCTTTTTCAGATTGGAGTCAATATTGAATCCTGAACCCATCACTGTGTCAACATATTCTACCTTTATAGGTTTAGCCTGTTCAAATAATTTTTTTTCTATTACATAGGTCAGATCCCTGTCATCAAAAACAATGTCACCATCCCGTGACTCATCCAGAGCCATACCCAGAGAGGCTCCGGATCATCCTCCTTGGTACAGCATTATTCTAATAGCCTTACTTTCTCCTTTATCACCCTTATTTTGTAAGAATTGTTTGATCATCTCACTTGCCTTTTCGGTAACCTCGAACATAAGAATTTCCTCCTCCCATTAAATTTTATTTTCAATTTTTTTCGTTGAGTTTTTGTCTGAGCCATACCAAGACCCTGTCAAATTCATTTCTCAATTTTTCCATGGCTTTTCCGCGGTGGCTGACTCTGTTTTTCTCCTCCGCGGGCATCTGTGCAAATGTTTTATCCATGGGTGGATAATAAAAAAGGGAATCATATCCAAATCCTTGGCCGCCTGCCGGCTCATACACAATAAGACCATCACACATGCCCTTGTATATGAGTGCATCCCCCTGTGGTACCGCTATGGCAATGACACAGATGAAAGAGGCATGCCTGTCGTTTATGCCTTCCATGGCCCTTAGTAATTTGAAGTTGTTTTCCTCATCCGTGGCATTCTCTCCGGCATATCGGGCTGAATGGACTCCTGGCATTCCATCCAGGGCCTGCACTATTAGGCCTGAATCATCGGCAAGAGCTGGTAGCCCGAGGACCTTAGCCGTTAGGCGAGCCTTTTTCAAGGCATTTTCTTCAAAATTTTTGCCGTCTTCTTTGGCTGCGGGGATAGGTTTGAAATCATTAAGGTTTTTTATGTCAATACCAAAATAAGCAGCCATTTTTTCAAATTCAGCTATCTTCCCTTTATTTCGGGTGGCCAAGACCAAAGGAGGATCAATCATTCCATCTCCAAGAGTATATATTATTTTATTTTCAGGCTAACATTATATTGGAGGATGTTCAAGGAATTACCGGACAAAAAATAAAGACATCCCTAAAGATTTGATGAAATGATAAGGGGTTGAGTGTCCTGTCCATAAAAATGTCTTTACAAATCTAAAAAGAAGGGGGTACATTCCATCCTATGTTTTTTGTTCAGGAGGGGAGTCCTTGTGGGAATAAAGAGAAAAAGCACGTTCCGTGAGTACGCAGAAGCTGCGGCCATTGCAATTGTCTTGGCCCTATTTATAAGGACCTTTGTTGTTCAGGCCTTTAAGATTCCCTCAGGATCAATGAAGCCTACACTTCTTGTAGGTGATCATCTGCTGGTTAATAAATTTATATATGGTGTCAAAATCCCATTTATTCATAAAACGTTGATTCCCATAAGTAAGCCTGAACGTGATGACGTAATTGTTTTTATTTACCCGGTGGATAAAAGTAAAGATTTTATCAAGCGGGTCATTGGGTTGCCAGGTGATCGAATAGAGATTGTAGGACGAAAGATATATATAAACGGAAAGCTTTACAGGGATAAACATGGCGTATACTCAGACGAAACCGATCCTTTGGCGCGGTCTATCGAAAACAGTAGATTTGGACCTATAACCGTGCCGGCAAACCATCTTTTTGTCATGGGAGACAATCGTAATCACAGTTATGACAGCAGGTTCTGGGGATTTGTCCCGCTGAGTTACGTGAAAGGAAAGGCCATGATCATCTACTGGTCATGGCCCCACTGGCACAGATTTATGAAAATTATACGATAGATATGCTAACCATTATCTTTTTATAATTCTTTTTTTTATTATTTCGTTTGTGATTATTTTGCCTTAATGAGCCATATTGAAGCAACTTTACCGTCTGGGTTGAGTTTGAGACCTATGAGATCCCCTTCTTTGAATCTACCCTTTTTGATGTGATATTTAACATTATCGGATAATCTGAGCAGGGAGTCATCAACTACAATTTCATTCTTAGAGAGCCTGTCTATTTTCCCCCTGATATCAAACATAAGGGGATAGCCGGGATGGAGAGGTTTTTCCCCAATTAACTTTGTATGCTCTATCCTGTGTTCACAATGGCCATAATCGTGGCAGAAAAAGGGACTGATTCCCAGCATACCGCTTATAATGAAAGCTGTCCATGGTTTCGTCTTTAGCATTCCGGACATATAGAAATCTCCTTTATCAAGGTGTTATCTTTCCCGCCAGTAGAATATTCCAAGCTCTTCTGCCTTTTCGAATAGGGTTTCTGTGGTCCCTGCCGAACTGCTGAAAATTTTAAGTTCGCGTGTTTTGTCAGGCATGGTTAATATTACCGGTGGATGCAACAGTCCATCATATTCCTTCCCTGTAGGGGGCACAAGAATGCCATCTACATTGATCATGTCATTTTCGTCTATTTGTCCGTCATTGTTGATATCAAACTGGGGACACGACAGCCTGCTGCCATCACATGCATCCATTTCGTGGACTATTGAACTACCGCCCCCGGAACATGGGGAATCCTCCGGTATAAAGGTGATAACCACCAGGTTTCCGTCCCTGATCATAACATCTTTAATAACCCGTTCACCTGACAACGGCAGATCGAAATACCATCCAACATGATCACCGCATTCATCGTCCTCATCTGTTTGTTCGTCTTCATCATCATCTTTCCCGTTATGACACAATGACCAATCGGCCTCGTTGTCGCTTAATGTCCTTAGATAATAACCGTCCAGGTACCTCTCATCAATCATTGTCTGCTCTAACAGAGTTTCGCTGGAAAACCCGGAGAGTGTCCCAGTTGTCCTATTCCATTCACCAAGGGGAATACCCTGGTCCCATATTCCAAATATGCTCTGAGTGTCGGTATTGCCCCGATCCGGCTCACCCAGAAACTGGCCGGTGCCGAACAGGACCATATATCCGTCAGCCTCGCAGTGGTACATGACATCAGGGGCAGAGGTTATGGGCTGGTTCGGAGATGAAAATAGCGGTTCAGGGGAATCACCATCGTCTGCAGCGTCAACACGGCCATTTTCATCGCTGTCAACTCCGAAAGCCACTCCCCATTTGTCGGGATCTGAATCGGTAATGTCAAATTTCCACATGTTTCCCTTAAGATCTCCAGCATATACATAATCTGCCCTGCCGTCATTGTCCACATCCACAACAGCAGGAGAGGACAGGCCGTTGCTACCGCCTGCGCCTGTGTCAATCTTGCGGATTACGCTACCTGTAAGGGCATCGAGAATATATAGTACGGCGTGACCGTTTACGCTTTCATAGCCGTTTCCAAAGATTACGATCCAGGGATGATCTGTTGTCGAAGAGGGATTCAGGGATCTGTACGATTTGACAATAAACGCGCTACTGAAACTATAGCCCATGTCATCGTCGCTATAATTGAAAGTCTTTTCCCCTGGTTCATCTATGTTTCCATCACCATTGTTGTCAATGCCGTCGGAATAGTTTTCATCCTCTTCATCTGTGATTCCGTCTCCATCATTATCAATCCCGTCGCCTGTCTGGTCTCCGGCATATACATAATCGGTATTGGACAGGGGAGGGTATTCCCACATTACCATGCCGGCGATATCTGATTCTGTTGTGGAACTGTTAACGGATTCCACGTCCGACACGTCAAGGGCATAGTATCCTCTGCCGCCCTTGCCCAAGCCGCCCACAACGACTACGATCGTCTTGTACTCAAGTGGCTCATCAATTTCGCCATCATGATCATTATCAATGCCGTCGGAATAGTTTTCATCGCTCTCATCTTCTGTCCCGTCTCCATCATTATCAATCCCATCATCAGATCTGTCTCCAGCACAAAATCTTATTGCCTTTGCATAGGGCGTAGAGTCGACATAAAACCGGTGCTCATAATCAATCTCAGTCAAATCGATTAAATGATCAAACACAAGTTGCGGGACATAAGCAAAACGCTCCATGCCTGTTTCTGCATTAAAGGCATGGAGCATACCATCGTTTCCACCTGTAAAAATGGTTCCGTCCTCTTCTCCCTCCTCATCAACTATGCCGTCATTATCGTTGTCTATGCCATCTCCCACAACCAAAAGGGGCGCTGAATGGACAATATCGCCAAGTTTGCGATCACGGGATCGAAATCCACTGACCTCTTTCCCTCGTATATAATCAACCACATCCGAATTGTTTTCCAGGGCATTCTTTTGTCCATCTGTGAGACTTGAGTATCGAAAAGTCAGACCCGTATCCATGCCGTTATATGTAATAATCCTGCGGCCCGTGTCCCAGTCAGTATCCTGCAATTTTTCCGTGGCGTGCCAGAGTATGTCATCCTCTTCTTTCAGTATTTCACCAGAAACCGGATCCACCGGAAATGCTACCACATCACCTGTCCATTTTCCGGAGACATAGGTTGATTGATATACAACCGTATTAGTATGCAATTCATCTCCATTAACAGAGACTGATGCACCTGATGCTATTCTGGATTTGAGATTTTTAAACAGTTCCTGGAGGGAGTTTACCAAGGATTCCGGATCGTCTGCGCTGAAAAAGGATCCCCTCCCGTTCACTGCCGCGTGCCACAGATCATCAATCTTCTTTGGACATGACCAGCAATCGGTAGTTGGATCAGGCCAGTCCGGATGAGGGGTGTCGGGATTCAGAAAGTATGGATCATCGACATAGCTTGGGTCATCAGGTTCACCGTCTCCATCTATATCCAGCGGATCAATGGTTCCTGTTACCCCGAAGGATACTGTATAGGTAACCATGTGCTGGGTCTTTTTCTTGTCATAGTTGTTGGTGGGCATATCATCATCCAGGCTGTCAGCCAGGTCGTCGTTGTAAAACTTCATGGCCACGTCTGCCAGGGTGTCTGACCATGAATCGGCATAGGGTGACCCCTGATCTTCGTCCGTATTGCCGACTCCTGGATCGCTGCCATTCCAGTAGCCGTCCGTCATTACAATGGTAAAGGCCTGCTGGCATGCCCCGCCGTCATCGGCACTCAGGTACGGTGAGTCCCCGAGATTTCCATCATCGCCGTCGTCCTGGTCATAATATCTGCCCACATTCAACAGGGCGGTCCTGAGCGGTGTGGAGTTGTCAGAATCTATGCTGTAAAGGAGATCCAGAAGGGTATTTGTTTCATCCACATTTACACCACCGGAGACAGGCTCGAATTTTATAGCATCCGCACTTGTGCTTGATCCAGTGCTGCTGCCGTCACGGGTCACGGTAACATATCCTGAGGTGCCTTCAGCAAACTCATATGTGCCAAGGAGTGTCCATTGGCTGTAGTTTTCCCGTTGGTTAACCCTGACCGTATCGGTGCCACCATCGTAATGAATGGTGTAAAGAGCGTTTTCATCCCGGGTGGCCCAGTAGTCCCACCATGCATAGACATTATATTGTTTCGCCTCAGGGATGTAGGGCGTCCATCTGGCTTCCCCTCCGACATCTGAGGTGTATCTTGAGCTATCCTTGTATTCATCCGATGCGCTTGATTCATGCCAGCTCCCGGAAGTCTCTTCATAACCGCTGTCCTTATTATCTACAATAATGGCGTCACTTTCCACATTGATGGGGAGGACAGGTTGTCTTACCCCGCTATTGATAGTATAAAATCCTACATTAACCCAGTCCAGATTGATAAGGGAATTGGCTACAGCAGCTTTTGCAGTAAGCTCGCGGCGACGGTAATAAGAATACCAGTTGGCAAAATTTTGAAGATCTTCTTCATCGGTCTTAAACCGGTTAAAACTTCCATCCTCATTGTAAAGGGCAGGTTTGACGGAATCGGGGACATCTTCATAAGCAACCTGGATAAAAGTACCCGATTCCACGGTATCGCCGGCACCAGTAATTTTATAGTAAAGCCTTTGATCCAAATCCCCATCTGAATCGCTATCTTCCCATGTTACCAGATAAATGTCTTCTTCGCTGTCATATTCACCATTATCGTTAAGATCATCCAGGACGTAGTAATGGGCATTCTTTATACTGGCTGGTGTCGCATCACTTTTGAAAAGTTTTATGGCATCAGCGGAATACTTGCTGCTGCCGGCTACCGTTGCATTTAGCAGAATATATTCCGATCCATCTCCGGAGAAATAGTAGGTGCCCAGTGAATGCCACTGCCCACCGTCATCTCTCTGGTCATAACAACATGCCGTGTCCTGTACTCCATTGTGATATATGATGTATTCCACCTGATCATGCCGGCTCTCATAGGTACGCCACCAGACAAAGACCTCATAGTCTCCAGGTTGAGTCAGATCCGGTGTCCATTTTGCCCACTTGGTTCCATCGCTTTGCCCATTGGTATAATAGTAATTTTCACCATAACAATCCCCTGTATTATTTAATGTCCATCCTTCATCTGTTTTGGAGAATCCCGTGTCATCATTGTCTACAATGACTTGGTTGTCTGTGGTTAAGATAGAATAATATTCCTCGGTCAAGTCAATATGAGGATCTCCGGAATCATCATTTGCGGGATTTGAGAAAGGAGATGTTGTGTCTGCATCCCCCATGTTAGGCCATGGCTTATATGTGGAATGGGGATTGTAGAAAATTTTGTTATACCCGGACCACTGGGACTTCCAGTATCCCCGGGCATCATTTTTCAATATGGTACCATTGCTATCTGTGCTTGAGTAATTATTATCCCCAGGATCATCAAAAAGATATTCATAGGTAGTACCATCTGCCTGGAATTTTCCATCACTTTCTTCAGTCATGAACTCCCAGTCCATGCTCCCTGAGTTGTCCAATACAAACATTATGTTCGGCGGGGCCGCCTGGACCTTGGTATCCATTGGATCGTTACTGATGTCGATACACCTGCCTCTACCTGCATGGGACAACAAAAATACGATCACAAGGACCAGTATCTTTGTAACGGTTATCATACGTCCGCTTGCCAATCTCATAGCTTAACCCCTTTTTTTTAAAATCGTTTCTTAAATCCGGCTTCAATGATTACCTGGCCGTTGTTTTCTCTTGACCGGCCATAAACGGCATATTCATGTACAGCACTTGAGGTGATCTTAAGGGAGCTTGCCTTTACGCCTCCTGCTACGCCTCCGTCAAATGCCTCAAAGTCTTGACTGGTTCCCAACACCGATGGTATTGAATTCACTGTTCCTCCCTGTCCATCGTTATCCCAACCTGTGTCATGCAGATCCGAACAATTATTTAGCCAGATATGAGATGTCGTCCCCCCCCTTAGCTGATCCGGATCCTCTTCATTTTCGATTCGCTGGACCGCTTCAAATACAGACCCCTCGGCATTATAGAAATTTTCCTTATAGGTCCTCTCGTTGCCGGCAATATGGAACTCTATTGATGTGGTTGTGGTGCCGGCAATGCCGATAATGGTAAGGACCACCATGAACAGCATGGATGTAGCCAGCACAAAACCATTTTCATTTGAAGCCGTATCAAAAAAACGTTTCATTTTGTCCCTCTTGCATTGTCAATATATGGCCGGTTTAATAGTATTCAATGTGACAGTCCTTGTCGCTCCCCGTATGTTTTTTGTCACGGTTACCCTGATTTGCTTTATATTCGGGACGCCGCCCGGATTATTAGTAACCACCCAAGACATCTGATACCCATCCACACCGTCCTCGTCATCCTCATCGGTCGCGCCATC